>NZ_KB891208.1:0-300000 GCF_000373365.1 Parafrankia discariae | reverse complement strand
TGACCCACTCGGCGCTCGCGTGCGGGTCACCCTCGGCGGCCGGCAGGTAGTCCTCCATCCCGCCACCGGAGCCTCCGCCATCGGAGCCCCCGTCGCCCGCGGCCGGGCCGACCCCGAGGGCTCGCACCAGGCCGAACGTCGAGTAGCTCGCACCGCGGTCGATCGGCTCGTTCACGCAGGCCGTCTCGGCCCCGGGGCGGGAGCGGGTCACCGCCTCGAACACCGTCGACACGCCGTCCCGGAGCTGGTCACAGGCGACGTGCCAGGTCGCGGCCTCGTTAGTGATCACCTGGCGGTCGGTCGCGCGGTCGAAGTAGACGTTGTGCAGGATGCCGTGGCGGCCGGGGCCGGCACCGGTGATCGCCGAGGTGTGGTTGGTGAGGGTCACGCTCGGGAACTCGGCCACGGCGCCACCGGTCAGCGCGACGCCGCGGGCCAGCAGGCGGGCGACGTTCGGGAGCTCTCCCCGGGCGGTGAGGTCGAGCAGATCGTTGCAGTTCGTCCCGTCCCACAGCAGCCCGACCACGTGCCGGGCTCCCGGGCCGGCCAGATCGTCGGGCGCGGTTCCCTCCGCCTCGGGCATCGCCGCCCCGGCGAGCGCGGCCAGGGTCGGGCCGACGTCGATCACCCGGGCGACCCTCGGCAGCAGGCCGCGGGCGGTCACACCGGCCCCGGACAGGACGAACGGCGCCCGGGACTGCCCGGCGTCCAGCGAGCCGTGCTCCCCCAGGTGACCGCCCCGTTCTGGCCAGTAGTGCCGCGGGGTGTGGACGACGGCGATGTCCGGCGAGCGCGTCGGGTCGGCGAACATGGACAGCAGGCGCCGCCCCGCGAACGGATAGGCGTTACGCGCGGCCGGCGGTGACGGGTCGGCGAGCGCGGCCGCCAACGGAACGCCGTGCATCGGGTCCTGGACGGCGACCGGATCCCGGCCGCGCAGAACCTCCCACGGCCCGTCCGGGTCGTCGACCGGCAGGCGCGACGCGCCGTCGGCGTTCGCGACGTGCAACCAGCCGTCCTCGACCCACGCGACCAGGTCGACGACGTGGGCGAGATCGGGCCGGGTGAGGACGGCCACCGCCGATGCCAGCCCGGGCCGGGCGGCCACCTCAGCCACCCTCGCCGCCCCGGCCGCTCCGCCCACCCCGGCGACCCCGGCTGCCTCGGTCACCTCGACCGCGGTGGCACCCCCGGCCGCGGTGGTCGTCACGCCGGCGGTGGCGGTGGTCGGCACAGCGGCCGTGGCCGTTGGGGCCGACACGGCCGAAGTGGCCGTTCCAGCCGAGGTGGCCGTTCCAGCCGAGGTGGCGGCCGCGGTGCTCGCGGGAGGCTCCCCGGCGGGGACGACCTGCGCGGGAGTACCGGCCGGCGCCTCGGCGACGGTGGCGACGCGGTCGGAGGTGGCGACGCGGTCGGGAGTGGCACCGCTGCGGACCGGGTACGCGCGCTCGCTGCTGGGCACGGTCGCACACTACCGGCGCCGGGGGCACCACCAGGAGAAGCACATGCCAACTCCACGGGGCGGGACGCCGACGAATCGACGTCCCGCCACCGGCCCACCTGACCAGGTCTCAGGCGGCCACCTCCTTGCGCGGGCGGCCACGGGGGCGCTTGCGGGGCACGACACGGCCCGTCACGACGAGTTCACCTCCCCAGACTCCCCACGGTTCGTTCCTGTCGATGGCGGCTGCCAGACAGGCGAGTCGCACCGGGCAGTCCACACAGACGGACTTGGCGGACTCGACGTCCGCCGGGGACTCAGCGAAGAAAAGCTCGGGGTCCACGTCCCAGCAGGGCAGGACGAGACGCTCCCGCTCGATCCGGGAAACGATCGAGGGGTCGAACACCGGGGTCACCTCCGACACTGGCGGTTTCTTCGGTTCGGTTTCTCGGTCTTGCATCCATCGACGGCGGTCAGCTCGGGTCTCGCGCTCCGGACCGGTCCGCACCGGAGCTGTCCGGTGCGGACCCGGTCCGGAGCGATGGCGGGGACGAGGGCACCGGGGCCCGGAAAACACGAAGGCCGCGGACCCCTGTCGGGTCCGCGGCCTCGGATTCGCTCCGTTTCGGCGCTATGCCAGGAGCGGATCTGGGACGGGGCCCCACAGGGCGAGCGGGCGCAGCGAACGCACGGCTGCCCGCAGGACGGTCGTGTTGCCAGTGGTGGTGCCGGCGCTCTGCCCGGTGCCGCCGGGCAGGGTCGCCCCCTGCGCCAGGACCTCGGACGCCAGGGCGTCGAACGGCAGGGCCTCGAACGCCATGCCGCCGGGCCGCCGAACGGCATGGCCGACGACGCGGGCCTGAGCCGGCTGGCCGCAGGCTTGACCGGGCTGATCGCAGAAGGTGCCGAGGGAGGGCCGTGTACGCGTATAGGCCAACATGACGAGCTTCATCGCGATCCCTCCCTCACTCTGCGCAGGAACGGGCTGCCAGCAGCCCGCGAGCGCTGTTGATCGCGCTCCGGTGTTCATGGAACACGGTAGGAGCCATCGCCCACGCTGACAACTTATTTTCCACGTGATCACGAAGACACCCTCAGCCACAGCGCGACTCCGCCCACCATCGGCGTGTCACGCTCCGACACCAGAGGTCGGCCCGCGAACGGTCAGCCGACCGGTGGACGCCCCGTGACCAGCGCCAGGACGTCCTCGCCGTAGCGGTCGAGCTTGCTCTGACCGATGCCGGGCAGCGCCACGAGCTCGGCGACGGTCGACGGGCGCCGTTCCGCGATCAGCCGCAGCGTCGCGTCGGTGAGGACCACGAAGGCCGGCGCGCCCTGTTCCTTCGCCCGGCGCGCGCGCCAGGCCCGCAGCCGCTCGAACAGCTCGCCGTCCACCGGCCCGCCCGGGCAGGCCTCGCACCGACCGACGCGGGCCTCGGCGCCCGCCAGCGGGCGCCCGCAGACCCGACAGAGCACGCTCGACCGGCTCCGCGCGCGGCCACGGCCGGGGCCGGCGGCGCCGGGCTCCGCGCGCGCCGCGGCGGAGCGGGCCGCGGACGAGCCGCCCCGGGAGGCCTCAGCCGCGCGGCGCGGCTCGTCCAGGAACCGGGACGGCCGCCGGGAGCGGCGCGCGCCCTCGGCCCGTGCCAGTGCCCAGGACAGCGTCAGGTGGACCCGCGCCCGGGTGACCCCGACGTAGAGGAGTCGGCGTTCCTCGGCGAGCTGCTCGTCGGTCTGGGCGTGCACGATGGGCAGCATCCCGTCGACGAGGCCGACCAGGAACACCGCGTCCCACTCGAGGCCCTTGGCCGCGTGCAGCGAGGCGAGGGTGACGCCCTGCACCGTCGGGGTGTGCTGGTGCGCCGCGCGCTCGGCGAGGTCGGCGGCGAAGACGGCGAGATCGGCCTCGGGCTGGCGGGCCTCGAGGTCGACGGCGAGGCGGTGCAGCGCGGCCAGGTTCTCCCAGCGCTCACGGTCGGCACCCGGCCCGGCCGGCGGCGACCCCGGCCGCCAGCCGAGCGAGCTGAGGACGTCCGCGACCACGTCGGTGAGCCCGCCGGGGCGGTCGGTCTCGGCGGAGCGCAGCGCGGCCCGCAGCATCCGCACCGCGCCGGTCACCTCGGGCCGCTCGAAGAACTTCTCGCCGCCGCGGACGAGGTAGGGGATCTCCGCCCGGCCCAGCGCCGTCTCGTACGCCTCCGACTGGGCGTTGATCCGGTACAGCACGGCGATCTCGCTGGCCGGGACGCCCGTGCCGAGCAGGCCGCGGATCCGCCGGGCCACGGCGGCGGCCTCCTCGGGCTCGCTGTCGGACTCCAGCCACACGGGTTCCGGGCCGCGCGGACGCATCGCGACGAGCCGCCCCGACGCCCCCCGCGCGTCGGGGGCGGGCGGGCCGGGCGGAGCGGCACCGTCGAGCAGCCGGTTCGCCAGCGCGACCACCTGGGGGGTGGAGCGGTAGTCCCGGACGAGGCGGACGACCGTCGCGGCCGGGAACCGGCGCGGGAACTCCACCAGGTGCCGCGCGGTGGCGCCGGTGAAGGAGTAGATGGTCTGGTTCGCGTCCCCGACGACGCACAGGCTGTCGCGGTCACCGAGCCAGGCGTCGAGCACCCGCTGCTGCAGCGGGTTGACGTCCTGGTACTCGTCGACGACGAAGTGGCGGTAGCGGGCGCGGAGCTCGGTGGCGACCCAGCCGTGCTCCTCGACCACGGCGGCGGTCAGCAGCAGCAGGTCGTCGAAGTCGAGGACCCCCGCCTCGCTCTTGACCTCCTCGTAGGCCTCGTAGAGGCGGGCGACGACGTCGGGCGCGAAGGAGCTCTCCCGGCCGTGGGCGGCGGCGTGGCGGACGTAGTCGGCGGGCGCCACCATCGACGCCTTCGCCCACTCGACCTCGGAGGTGAGGTCGCGCAGCTCGGCGCGGTCCGGGCGCAGCCGGACCCGGTTCGCGGCCTTCGCCATCAGCGGGATCCGGCTCTTCTCCAGCCTCGGCAGCGCCGCCCCGGCGACGGACGGCCAGAAGTAGCCGAGCTGGCGCAGCGCGGCCGCGTGGAAGGTGCGGGCCTGGACGCCGTCCACACCCATCACCCGCAGCCGGCCGCGCAGTTCACCGGCGGCCCGGTTGGTGAAGGTGACGGCGAGGATCTGCCCCGCCCCGACCTCCCGTTCGCTGACCATGTGCGCGATCCGGTGGGTGATGGTGCGGGTCTTGCCGGTGCCCGCGCCGGCGAGGATGCAGACCGGCCCGAGCGGGGCGAGCACGGCGGCGAGCTGCTCGGGGTCGAGCCCCTGCTCCGCTTCGGCGCCGGCCGGATCGACCGGCGTGACCGGCGTGACCGGCGTGACCGGATCAGGTGACGATCGACGATCGGGCGGCGACGCCGCGCGACGAGCCTCGGGGGCGCTGGGTCCGGACATCACCGGACACGGTAACCGGGCGCGGCCCGGGGAAGCGAAGTCGCCACGGCCTGGTTATGCAGAGCGTCCTACGCAGAAGTGCCGTCCATCGGACGTCACCGCCCGCAGTCCGTCATCTGACGGATCGTCGTCAACGGAGGTTCCACCGTGCTCACGATGTACACCACCCCCTGGTGTGGCTACTGCGTCCGTCTCAAGGGCCAGTTGGACCGGGCGGGGGTGGAGTACGTGACGGTCGACATCGAGCAGGACCCGACAGCAGAGCAACTTGTCCGCGATGCGAACAACGGCAACGCGACCGTACCGACCGTCGTCTTCCCCGATGGGACGGTGATGACGAATCCGACCCTCCGCCAGGTCACCGAGAAGGTCACTTCCGCCGCATAACGGATACGTAGGGCGACGATCTTTCGGGAGTTCATTCCTTCCCGACGCACACGCGGCCGGCTCGTGGGACGGTGTCCGTCACTGCCCGTGAACTTTGTGGGAGAGTTCGGCCTGTGTCGTCAGCACCTTCAGGACTCCCGTGGAGCACGGTCGACGCCGCGCTGAGAGCCACGCACGCACTCCACCAGATGGAGCAGACGTGCCTCGTCGCGGTGTCGGCGGATGTTGCCACCTACCTACGGGTGACCGGGCCGATCCCCGAGCTGGTTTCCGGGCTGAGTGTTCCGCGCGCCCGCTGTCTACCTGCCCGGATGCTTGATGGAGCGCCAGCCGCGGGTTCCCGGGCCGACCAGGATCCCGCCCTGGCCGACACCGTCGAGCCGGAACGGTTCGGCATCCTCAGCTATGTCGCGATGCCCGTCGTCGGGCCGGACGGGGCCGTTCTCGGCATCCTCACCGGCCTCGACCGGTCGTCACTCACCATTCCCGCCGAGACACTCAGTGTACTGAGGGCGATTGCGGACAGTCTGGGAGCGTCGGACGCACTCCGCGACCAACTCGGGCGGGAGGCCTCCTCGGGGGTTGCTGCCAGTAACGAGGCGGAGGGTGACGGAACGGGCGCCCGGGGCACCGAGAACGGTGCCCCGGGCGGCGAGCCGGGCGGGGCGGGGCCCGCCGGGCGGACGGCCGGCCCGGCTCACCCGCCCGGCACCGCCACGCCCGGCACCGTCACGTCACCTGACGTCACGTCACCTGACGTCACGCCACCGGACACCGCGCCAGCCCATGCCGCGCCGTCCGGTGGCCTGACGTCCAGTGACGCGGCGACCGGCGCGCCCGGGCCCGGTACGGGGGCGGCGAGCTCGCCGACGGCGGCTGCCGGCCCGGAGCGGGCATCGCACGGAGCACAACCGCCCCCGCCGGCCGGCGGCCACGGCCGGATCCCCACCCCGGACGCCGTCGCCCGCGCGATCAGGCCCGGGCCGGCGGGTCGACCCGGGACACCACGACCTGGACCGCCCCGGTCAGGACCACCCCGGCCGGGCACCGCGCGCGGGCCCGGCGGGGCGGGCGCCACCGGCGGTGTTCCCGTTCCCGGCGCCTCCGACATGCGGCTGCGCCGCGCGCCCACCGGCTGGATCGTCGAGGGACCCGGTGCCGAGATCCGCCCGGTCGGCGACCTGATCTCCGCGATGGTCCTGGCCGACCTGCTGGCCGAGGATCTCAGCCCGCCCGGGCGACCCCGGCGCGCCGACCGCGACCTCAACGAGACCGAGCAGCTCAGGCTGTCGGTGATCCAGCTCGAGCACGCGCTGGCGTCCCGGGTCATCGTCGAGCAGGCGATCGGCGTGCTCGCCGAGCGCAACCACATCAAGCCTCGGGACGCCTTCGAGCGGCTGCGCCGCACCGCCCGCGGGCTGGGCCGGCGGGTGCACGACCTCGCCCGCCAGGTAGTGGATTCGGTGGGCGACCCGCGGATCACCCTGCCCGGGGAGCTCAGCGGCCGCGGCGGCGGACCGGGCGCCGCGGGCGGGCCCGCGGGCGGTTCCCCGAGCGGCTCCGGGGGCGGCCAACCGCGCCCGACACCGCCGCGCGCCGCGCCGAGCCGCCGCTGACCCCGCGCCCGCCGCTGACCCCGGCACCGTCGTCGTCTCCGGCACCGTCGCTCAGGCCGACTCGACGGCTCCGAGCGCCCGTACCGCGTCGGTGATCTTCGACGCGTCCCCCACCAGCACGGTCACCAGCCCCGACGGGGCCAGCAGCTCCGCGGAGACCGCCTGGACGTCCGCCGCGGTGACGGTCGCGAGCGCCCGCGGATGGTCACGCAGGTACTCGACCCCGACCCCGGCGCCGGAGAGCCCGGACAGGGTGCCGGCGAGCCCGGCCGCGGTCGCGCTCGACAGCGCCAGCGTGCCGATCAGGTACTGGCGCGCGGCCTCGAGCTCCTCGGCCTCCGGCGGCAGGACGGCCATCCGGCCGAGCTCGTAGAGGATCTCGAGCAGCGCCGGGCCGGTGACGTCGGTGGAGACGTCCGCGGCGACGGTGAAGCGGGAGCCGGCCTGGTGGTGGTCGACCGAGCTGCGCGGGGAGTACGTGTATCCCTTGTCCTCGCGGATGTTGGAGACGAGCCGCGAGCTGAAGTAGCCGCCGAAGATCGTGCTCGCGAGCCGGAGCGCGGGATGGGCCGGCGCGGAGCGGTTGAGAGCGCGCCCGCCCATCCTGATGTTCGTCTGCACCGCGCCCGGGCGGTCGACGATCAGGATCGGGCCGGCGGTGGCCACGGACGCGGGCGGGTGGCCCGGGGCGGCGGTGCCCGCCCACGACCCGAACGCGGCCTCGACGGCGTCCAGCGCGCGCTCGGGGTCGACGTCGCCGACCAGGGTGAGGATGGCTCCGCCCGGGCAGACCCGGGCGGCGTGCAGCGACCGCACCCGCTCGACCCGGACCTCGGAGAGCACCGACGGCGGGATGATGGCGCTGCCGTAGGGGTGGTCGCCGAACATCCGGCGCACCAGCGCCTCACGGGCGATCACGGCCGGCTGGCTGAGCGCGATCGTCGTGTCCTCGACGATCCGGTCCCGCTCGCCGTCGAACTCGCTGTCGGGGTAGCTCGCGGTGGTCAGGACGTCGGCGATCAGCGCGAGCAGCGGTTCGAGGCTGGTCGCGAGCGCGGAGCTGACGATCGCCAGCCGGTCGGCGTCGACGCCGGCCCGCAGCGACCCGCCGAGGGCCTGCACGGCGGTCGCCAGGCCGACCCGGTCGCACCGGCTCGAGCCGGTGAGGATGGTCTCCGCCAGCAACTCGGCCTCGGCCAGGTGGACCAGCCCGGACCCGGCGAACGGGACGCGCAGCCGCAGCTCGACCAGCGGGACGCTGGAGCGGGCGACGACGTCCACGCGCAGGCCGTTGGGCAGTGTGCGCCGCACGACGGCCGGCAGCTCACGCGGAACGGTCGGGATCACCGCCGGGATCTTCGACCCGGCCTCGGCGGGCACGGGGATCTCGGCCGTGGCCGCAGCGGTCGTCGTCACCATGCCTCCTCGTCCCCCGGACGGGGGATGCCACCGCGGACCGTCCCGCTCGGGATCATCTCGCTCGCCGGCCCGGCGTGCGCCATCAGGCGGCTCCCGCCCGCAGCTCCAGCACGGAGCGGCCCTGGGTGCGCAGCGCGCCCGCGGCCGCGGCGACCGCGTCGGCGGTCACCTCAAACAGCAGCCCGGGCAGCTCGTTGAGCAGCTCGGGACGGCCGCGGTGCAGCTCGAACGTCGCCATCGCCAGCGCCCGGCCGAGCGCGTCGTCGGACTCGCGCAGGATCGCCGAGGCCACCTGGGCCTGCACCCGCTCGAGCTCGCCGGGCTCCAGGCCGTCACCGGCCAGCCGGTCGAGCTCCTCGTCGACGGCCGCGAGCACCGTGTCGGCGGTCGAGTCCCCGGCGTGCCGGGCCTCCAGCGTCAGCAGCAGCGGGTCACGCTGGTCGAACGGGTCCCCGAAGGTGCCGACGTAGCTGCTGACCGCGGTCACCGAACGGTCCTTCTGGACCAGGCGCCGCTCCAGCCGGCTCGCGTCACCGGTGGTGAGGACGTCCGTCAGCAGGTAGGTGGCGAGGAACGCCGGCAGGTCGGCGTCGGGGTCGGGCACCCGGTAGCCGACGGCGAGCGCGGGGCGTGGGGCAAGTTTATCGACGAGCGACTCGCGGCGTTCCTCGGCGCGCACCGGCTCGGCGAAGCTGCGCCGGGTCGGCACCGGGCGGGCCGGGATGGCGCCGAAGTACCGCTGGACGAGCTCGAGCGTCGCGTCGGGGTCGAACTCGCCGGCGACGGTCAGCACCGCGTTGCCCGGCGCGTAGAACTTGTCGAAGAAGTCGGCGGCGTCGTCGAGGCTGGCCGCCTCCAGCTCGGAGAAGTCGCCGTAGCCGTTGTGGGCGTTCGGGAAGGTGTCGAAGGCGACCGGCGGGAGGGTGATCCACGGGAACCCGCCGTACGGCCGGTTCAGCACGTTGACCCGGATCTCCTCCTGTACCACCGCGATCTGGTTGTCCAGGTTCTCCCGGGTGATCCGCGGGGCGCGCATCCGGTCGGCCTCGAGGAACAGCGCCAGCTCCAGCGCGCCGGAGGGCAGCAGCTCGAAGTAGTCCGTGTGGTCGGGGTGGGTCGACCCGTTGAAGATGCCGCCGGCGGCCTGCACGTACTTCGGGTGCTCGGCCTTGCCCACGTTCTCGCTGCCCTGGAACATCAGGTGCTCGAACAGGTGCGCGAACCCCGTGCGCCCCTCCGGCTCCGAGCGGAAACCCACGTCGTAGTGCACGGCGACCGCCACCACGGGGGCCGTGCCGTCCGGGGCGAGCAGCACCCGCAGGCCGTTGTCGAGCGTCACTCGCCGAACCGGGTACGAGGGGGCCGCCACGGTGGCCCTCACCGCGCTGGACGCGGGCGGGCCGGCGGCTGGGCGTGAGGACACATCGCCACGCTACTGCCCACGCCGTCCGGCCGGCGACCTTCGGCCGGCTCCGCCACCCCGCCAGATCTCCTCGCGCGGACCAGAGGACTACGAAAGGGCAACCTGAACACCGTCAGGGATGACGGCGCCCACCGCTGCCCGCGGCGGAGACCAGAAACACCAGCACCGCGGCCACCGCCACCTGCAGCAGCAGGGTCAGCGGCCAGCCGCCGTCGACACTCGTCGCGACCACCAGCCCGAGCGCCGCGCCCAGCAGACCGATCAGAACCGTCATGAGACAGCCGATCGGCGCCCGACGCCGCGCCGGGACGACCGCCCGGCCCAGCAGGCCGACCACAGCACCGGTGAGCAGCACGCTGACGATGCCGGTAGGCGTGTCCACGGCACCGATTGTGCTCCCCGGGCCAGCCGGCACCCCCACCTACGGGCCAGAAGCGCAGACTGTCCCGGTGGGACAATTTCCGCCCGGGCTGGGCGGCTGCCTCGCCGGTGAGCTGCGCGAGCTCGGTGACGAGATCATCGCCGCCATCGCGGGTGAGGTGCCCGCCTACGCCCGCCCGCTGGAGGGGTCGTTCGGACAGGGCGTGCGGCGCGGCGTGGACGAGGCGCTGGCCCGCTTCCTCGCCATCGTCGAGGCCGGCCCGGACGCCGCCCCCGACCTGGCCGCGGGGCGCGACGTCTACGTGCGGCTGGGGCGCGGCGAGGTGCGGGCCGGGCGCTCGCTGGACAACCTGCTCAGCGCCTACCGGGTGGGCGCGCGGATCTCCTGGCGCCGGCTCGGCGAGGCCGCCCGCCACGCCGGCCTGGACGCCGCCGGGCTCGTCTCCCTCGCCGAGATGATGTTCGCCTACATCGACGGGATCTCCGCCGCCTCCGCGGAGGGCTACGCGCTGGCCCAGTTCGAGGTCGCTGGCCAGCGGGAACGGCTGTGGGACCGGCTCGGCGAGCTGCTGCTCTCCGGCACCGACCCCGTCACCATCGAACAGGCCGCCGCCGCGGGGGCGTTCCGGCTGCCCGACCGGATGGCGGCCGTCCTGGTGCCGACCGGGCCCGACGGGCAGCTCCCGCCGCGGCTGCCCACCGGCTGCCCGCGCACCGGCCACGGCGTCGACTTCTGGGTGTTCGTCGGGGACGCCGACGAGCCGGCCCGGCGCAGCTGGCTGGCCGACCGCCTCGACGGCACAGGGGCGGTGGTCGGCCCGACCGTCCCCTGGCAGGAGGTGACCGGCAGCGTGGAACGCGCCGGGCTGGCCCGCGCCGCCCGGCTGGCCGGCCGGCTGCCCACCGCGGCCGGGCAGGACCCGCTGTTCACCGACGACCACCTGACCGCCCTGCTGCTGGCCCGCGACCCCGGGCTGCTCGACGACCTCACCCGCCGCCGGGTCGCCCCGCTCGCCGGGCTGCCCGAACGCACCCGGGCCCGGCTGGCCGAGACCCTGCTCTACTGGCTGGCCCTGCACGGGCAGCGCCGGCTGGTGGCCGAGCGGCTGCACATCCATCCGCAGACCGTCCGCTACCGGGTCAGCCAGCTGCGCGAGCTGTTCGGCGACGCGCTGGACGACCCCGACACCCGCTTCGAGCTCGAACTCGTCCTGCGTGCCCTGACCGGCCAACGCCCGGGCGACCCGGCGGCACCGCCCCCGCCCGACGCGACGGGCGTCCAGGGCTCCGCGGGCGTGGCGGGCTCCGCGGGTGTCACGGGCTCGACAGGCGTCCCGGGTGTGGGAATGCCCGTCCGGGCCGGCTGACGGGCGGCGTTCGCGCTACGGTCCGTACTGTGCGGGTGGGCTCGTTCAACGTGATGCACGGCCTGTCCCTCGCCGACGGGCGGGTCGAGGTGGACCGCTTCGCCGCGGCCGTCGCCGACCTCGACTGCGACGTCCTCGGCCTGCAGGAGGTCGACCTGGCGCAGCCCCGCTCCGGTGGCGGGGACCTCGCCGCCGCCGCCGCGACGGCGCTCGGCGCCCCCGACACCGGCTGGCGCTTCGCCCCCACCGTGTACGGCACCCCGGGGCACCGCTGGCGGCCGGCGGAGGGCGAGCGCCGCGCCGACGAGCCCGCCTACGGAATCGCGCTGGTCAGCAGGCTGCCGGTGCACCGGTGGTGGGTGGTTCCACTCGGCCGCGCGCCGGTGAGCTCCCCGGTCCTCGCCCCGGGAGCGAACCGCCGGGCCCGACTCATCCTGCTCGACGACGAACCGCGGGTCGCGCTCGCGGCTGTCGTCGAGACCACCAGCGGACCACTGACCGTGGTGACCACCCATCTGTCCTTCGCGCCGGGGTGGAACGCGTTCCAGCTCCGCCGGCTGGTGCGCGGGCTGCGCGGCGTCGCCGGGCCGGTCGTGCTGCTCGGCGACCTGAACCTGCCGGGCCGGCTACCGACCGCGCTCACCGGATGGCGCCGGCTCGCCACCCACCGCACCTACCCCGCGCACGCACCCCGGGTGCAGCTCGACCACGTTCTCGCCCGCGGCCCGGTCGGCACCGTCGCCACCACCGAGGCCCGCCGCACCCAGATCTCCGACCACCTCGCCCTCCTCACCGACCTCCGCCGCTGACACCCCGCTCCGCCGCCCACCGGGCCGGGGCCACCGGGCCGGGGCCCGCGGTGCGGTCGGATGGATGATCCGCGGTGCGGTCTCAGGTGCGGTCGGTGGGCCGGGCGCGGCCCGAGAGCAGGTCGGTGATCTCGTCCTCGCCGAGCAGCGGCGGGTGCACGACCTGCCCGGACGCGACGTAGAAGTAGGCCGCGTCGACGTCCGCCACGGGCACGCCGCGGACCCGGGCCCAGGCCACCCGGTAGACCGCGAGCTGGACGGGGTCGGCGGTCTCCGAGCCGGTCTTCCAGTCGACGACCTCCCAGCGCCCGCCACCGAGCTCGTAGACCGCGTCGATGCGCCCCCGCACCGCGCGCCCGCCGATCATCACCTCGAACGGCGCCTCCAGCGCGAACGGGCGGCGGGCACCGTACGGGCTGGCCAGGAACGCCGCCTGCAGGCCGGAGAGGTCGTGGTCGTCCAGGACGGCGGTGGCGTCCGCGGCGTCGGCGAGATCCTCGACGTCGATGAGCGGCCGCTGGTCGAACATCTCCTCCACCCAGGCGTGGAACCGGGTGCCCCGACGGGCCTGCGGCACCGGCCGGCGCGGCACCGGCCGGGCCAGGTCGCGGGCGAACTCGACCGGGTCGGCGCGCATCCGCACGATCTCGGACGCGGTCAGGCTCGCCGGGATCGGGACGTCCCGGAACGGGGCCCGGGCCACGCGCTCCTCGGCCAGCAGCAGCGCGGCCTCGCGGTCGAGCTCGGCGAGCAGGGCCCGCTCGCGGGCGGTCATCCCGGCCGGCTCGTCGGCCGGGGGGGCCTGGCCGGAGCCGATCATCGCCAGGGTCTCGGTGACGCCGGCCGCCGCCTCCCGCCGGCGCGCGAACGCCACCGGCTCGTAGGGGGTCGGCCACGCGAACTCCGCCGGGACGGCCAGCGCGGGGTTCCCGCCCGACGCCGGTTCGGACGTCCACGCGTCCACCTGCCCGTTCCCGGCGGCCGCGTGATCGTGCAGCTCGGTGAGGAACACCGAGGGGCCACGCCTGGTGCGCTGGGTCGGCCCCCACCAGTGGCCGCTGCCGAGCAGCACCGACTTGGCCCGGGTGAACGCGACGTAGGCCAGCCGCCGTTCCTCGCGCTCCTGGTACTCCCGGCAGTCCGCGGTGTAGGCCTCCAGGGCCGCCTTCGAGTCGTCGAGCTCGTAGGACGGCAGCTCGGCCGCGTCACCGCGCAGCGGGGTCGGCAGCACGCCGGTCGTGGTCGGCCACCTGTCCCGCACTGTCAGGTCGGGGAAAACCCCCCGGCTCAGGTTGGGCACGGCGACGACCTCCCATTCGAGGCCCTTCGCGCGGTGCATGGTCATCAGCGCGACGGCGTCCGCGCCGGACGGCCCGGTGATGTCCAGCCCGCGCTCGTGCTCACGGGCCGCCCGCAGGAAGCCGAGGAAGGACGTCAGCGAGTTCGGCCCGTCGGGGTCGTCGAAGTCGGCCGCCGCGTCGAAGAAGGAGGCCAGGTTCTCCCGGCGGCGAGCCGCCACGGCCCGCGGGCTGGCGGCGAGCTCGACGTCCAGCCCGATCGTGGAGATCACCCGGTGGAGCAGGTCGAGCAGCCCGTCGCCGACGTGCGCGCGCAGCGTCGCCAGCTCCGCGCCGAGCCGGACGACGCGTTCCCGCCCCTGGGCCGAGATCTCCCCGCCGGGGTCGGTGAGGGCGTCGGCGAGGGCGACGACGTCGCACGGGTCGACCCCGGCGACGGCCTCCGCCAGCGCGCCGCCGGCGCCGTCCCCGCCGGCGGCCGTCGGGGCGGTCGGGCTGGTCGTGTGCAGCAGGGCGCGCGCGCGGCGGCCCAGCGCCGCCAGGTCACGCGGGCCGAGGCGGACCCGCGGCCCGGTGAGCAGCCGGACGAGCGCCGCGTTGGCGACCGGGGAGTCCAGCGCCTCCAGCACGGCGACGACGTCGGCGACCTCGGGCAGGTCCAGCAGGCCGGCGAGGCCCACCACCTCGACCGGCAGCCCGGCGGCGGTCAACGCCGTGTGCAGGGCTCGGACGTCCGAACGGGCCCGCACGAGCACGGCCATGTTCCCGGGCCGCTCCCCCGCCGCCACCAGCTCGGCCAGCCGGGTGGCGATCCAGGTGACCTCCTGCGCCCAGCTCTCGTGCAGCGCCACCAGGGTGCGCCCGGCGGTGACGACGTCCGCCCGGGGGCGCAGCTCGACGACGTGGTGGCGGGCCCGCAGTGGCGCGGCCACGTCGTTGGCCAGGGTCAGCAGCCGGCCGCCGCTGCGCTGGTTCACCGACAGCAGGTACCGCGCGGACGGGGTGCCGTCGGCGTGCGGGAAATGGTCGGGGAAGTTGTCCAGGTTGGCCACCGACGCGCCGCGCCACCCGTAGATCGCCTGGCAGGGGTCACCGACGGCGGTCACCGGATGGCCGCCGCCGAACAGCCCGGCCAGCATCGTGCGCTGGGCGACGGAGGTGTCCTGGTACTCGTCGAGGAGCACCACGCCGGCCCGGGCCCGCTCGGCGGCGCCGACCTCCGGGAAGTACCTGGCCAGCCGGGCGGCGAAGGTGACCTGGTCGCCGAAGTCGAGGACGTCCCGGCCGCGCCGGGCGGCGCGGTAGTCGGCGACGAGGCCGGCGAGCTCACGGCGCCCCCGGGCGGTGATCGCCATCCGGCGCAGCTCCTTGCGCAGGCCCTTCGTGCCCGGCCGCGGCTGCGCGCTCGCCAGGGCCGCCATCGCCCGGTCGAACAGGTCCGCGTCGAAGGCCATCAGGTCGTCGGCGGAGACGAGATGCTCGCTCATCTCCCCGTCGAGCGCGACGAGGTCGGCGACGAGCGCGGGCATCGACTTCGTCAGCGCCTCGACGCGGCCGCGGTGGGCGCGGGCGACCCGGGCCGCGAGCTGGTAGCGGGCCGCGGCGACGAGCATCCGGGTGTCGGGCTCGAGGCCGAGGCGCAGCGCGTGCTCGCCGACGAGGCGCCCGGCGTAGGCGTGGTAGGTGCCGATCGTCGGCTCGTCGGCGGCGTCCGCGGCGGGCTGGCCGGGGACACCCGCGCCGGTGGGGGCGTCCCCGCGGGCGCGCCGCAGCGCCGCCCGCACCCGGCCGGCCAGCTCGGCGGCGGCCTTGTTCGTGAACGTCAGGCCCAGCACCCGGCCCGGCTCGACCTGGCGGGTGGCCACCAGCCAGACCACCCGGGCGGCCATCACGGACGTCTTGCCCGACCCGGCGCCGGCGATGACGACCACCGGCTCCAGCGGCGCGGTGGCCGCGGCCAGCTGTTCGTCGGTGTACGGGACGCCGAGCAGCTCCCGCAGGTACTCCGGTTCCGGCAGCGGGCCGGTCGGGGTGCCGCCCGCGCCCGCCGGCTCCGGGCCGAGACCGGGGAGCACCTGCTCGGCGGCCCCCGCCGCGCCGGTCAATCGATCACCTGCTCCCCCTCCGGCCGCCCCGGGCAGCACCGACGGAACGAACACATCGTGCACCCCTCGCCGGGGGTGGGTCGGAAGGACTCGGTCGTGACGGTCCGCACCGCGTTCTCGACCATGTCGTCGATCCACGCCCGGCCGCCGGGGAGCGCCTCCTGACGCCGCACCTCGGGCGGCCCCGGCTCCTCCGCCGGCAGCCGCGGGCCGGTGTTGTCGCCGCCCGCGTCCCGCCGCAGCTGGACCAGCTCCGCCCCGCCGGGCACCGCCGCCGGCCGCTCGCCGGCGGTGGACGGCTCCCCGGCCCCGGACGACTTCCCAGCCCCAGGCGCCTCACCGGGCACGGGCACCGCACCGGACGCGGACGGATCGTGGCGGCGGGCGGCCTCGGCCAGAACCGGGTCGAGGGCACCCTCGCGCACCGCGAGCTGGTAGCTGCCCAGCTGCGCGTGGGTCGCCAGGTCGCGCCGGCTCGGCGGCGTCCGGCCGGTCTTGAAGTCGACGACGTGCACCCGGCCGGCGTCGTCGAGCTCGACCCGGTCGATGAAGCCGCGCAGCCGCACCACCCGGCCCGCCACGTCGATGTCGCAGGAGAACCGCACCTCGGATGCGACGACCTCACGGCCGCGCTGCGCGGCGTGCCATTCGAGGAACCGGCCGAGCGCCTCCCGCGCCGCCACGCGCTCCTGCTCGGAGCGCCACCGCGAGTCGAACTCCAGATGCCGCCAGACCAGGTCGAGCCGCGCGTCGAGGGCCTCGAGCCGGGCCTGCGTGCGGCCCGTCGTCACCTCGTCGGCGAGGGCGTGCACGACCTTGCCGAAGCCCTGCGCGGGCGACGCCGGCTCGGCGGCGTTCGCCTCGTGCTCCAGGAACCAGCGCAGCCCGCAGGAGCTCAGGCCCGACAGCGAGGACCCGGAGAGCCGGATCGGCGCCTCGGGCGCGACGACCGGGACGTCCGAGCTGGTCACCTCCAGCAGGCCCCACCAGCGGTCCGGATGGGCGGCGGGCACCAGCGCCCGGCCGGTCTCGTCGGCGGCGGCGGCCAGCGCGGCGAGCCGGATCCCGGCGGCCGCCCGCGCCGCCGCCGACGCCTCCGGGTCGACGGTCAGCCGCCGCAGCGCGGCGACCAGGCCGACCAGGGTGAGCGGGCGCGGCGGGCGGGACCGGACGCTCTCCACCTGCACCCCGAGCTCGGCCAGGAACCTGCTGGGCTGCTCCCCGTCGTCGTCGGCGCCGTCCACCGCGGTCACCACCAGGCGGCGGCGCGCCCGGGTGAGCGCCACGTAGAACAGGCGGCGCTCGTCGGCGAGCAGCTCATCCCTGGTCCGCGGCGGGCGGACGCCGCCGTTGCGCGGCGAGTCGAGCTGCTCGGCCCCGAGCAGGGTGTGCCGCTGGCGCAGGTCCGGCCAGACGCCGTCCTGCACGCCGCAGACGACCACGACCTCCCACTCCAGCCCCTTGGCGCGGTGCGCCGTGAGCAGCCGGACGGTGGCCGGCCGCCCGGCCCGGGCCTGCGCCGTCTCCGGCGCGATCCGCTGGCGGGTCAGCTCCTCGACGACGGAGCTCACCCCGAAGCCCGGCCCGCGCCGCTCGCCGAGACGCCCGACGGCGTCGAACAGCGCGACGACGGCGTCGAGGTCACGGTCGGCCGACCGACCGCCCGGCCCGCCGACCGCGGACGCCCGTTCCAGCCTTGGGCCCCACTCGCTGGCCGTCCACAGCGTCCACAGCGCGTCCTCCGGGGCCGCCCCGCGCCGCAGTTCGGCGCGCACGGTCCGCAGCAGCCGCCCGAGCCGGCGCGCGGGCGCGGCCAGCTCGTCCGGGACGGGGAGCAGCACCCGCTCCGGATCGGCGACCGCCTCACGCAGCAGCTCGGCCGAGGACGCGGGCAGCCCGAGCACCGGCCCGTCCGCCTCCGGTGCCGAGCGCGGCTCCGGCAGGACGATCGGGCCGGCGGCGGCGCCGCTGGCCGCGCTGTCCCGGGCCGCGCTGTCCCGGGCCGCGGTGCGGGCGGCGGCGTCGTGGGCGCGCAGCGCGCGGCCGAGGGCGCGCAGGCCGGCCGGGTCCGCGCCGCCCAGCGGGGAGGTCAGCAGCGCGCGCGCCGTCTCCGGCGTGAGCTGGACCGCTGGGTCGTCCGCGCAGCGCAGGGCCGTGAGCAGCAGCGCCGCCGCCGGTTCCCGCGCCGGCGGCAGCTCCCCGCCCGCCACGCTCACCGGGACGCCGGCCGCCGTCAGCACCCGGCGCAGCAGCCCGAGCGGCGCGGTGGAGCGGACCAGGACCGCCATGTCCGCCCAGTCGACGCCGTTCTCGAGATGCTCGCGGCGCAGCAGCTCGGCGATCGCCTCCGCCTCGGCGCCGGCCGTCGGATAGGTGCGGGCCGCGACCTGGCCCGGCCCGGCGGAACCGGCGGAGACGAGATCGCGGTGCGCGCGGACGTGCCGGACCGGCAGGCCCGCCGACGGGAGCGCCGCCGCGACGCGACGGGAGGCGGCCAGCGGCGCCGGTGCCATCCGGCGGCACCGCCGCAGCGCGGCGACGGGTGCCGGCGAGCCGTCGGCCCGGGGGAACCGGTTCGGGAAGTCGAGCAGGCCCCGGACCTCCGCCCCGCGGAAGGCGTAGATCGACTGGTCCGGGTCGCCGAAGACGACCAGGTCGCCCCCGCCGCCGGCGACCGCGCTCAGCAGCCGCTCCTGCGCCGGGTCGGTGTCCTGGTACTCGTCGACGAACACCGCCCGGTAGCGCTGGCGCAGCTCGGCACGGACCTCCGGCTCGACGACGAGGTTCGCCGCCGCGTGCACCAGATCGGCGTAGTCGAGGGTGCCCTCCGCGCCGAGGGCGTCGAGGTAGTCGCCGTAGAACTCGGCGACGGCCGCCCAGTCGGCGCGGCCCACCCGGCGGGCGATGCGCGCCAGTGCCGGCGGGTCGACGCCGACCTCCCGGGCCCGGGTGAGCAGCATCCTGATCTCCTCGGCGAAGCCGCGGGTGTTCAGGCAACCGGTGAGCGGGTCGGGCCAGACCGGGCGCCCCAGCTCGCGGGAGCCCTCGATGAGGTCGCGCAGGCGGGCGTCCTGCTCGGGGCCGGACAGCAGGCGAAGGCCGCCGAGCGGGGTGGCGGCGCCGTACGCGCGCAGCAGCGCGAGGCACCAGGCGTGGAACGTCCACGCCGCCGGCCCGACGGCCGCCGCCCCGAGCCGGACGGCGAACCGCTCACGCAGGTGGCGGGCGGCCCGCCGGCTGAACGTGAGCACCAGCAGGGACGCCGGATCCGCCCCGGCCTCGATCCGCCGGGCGACGGCCTCGACCAGGGTCGTGGTCTTTCCCGTCCCCGGACCGGCGAGGACAAGTAGCGGACCACCGGCGTGTCCCACCACGTCGGCCTGCGCCGTGTCCAACACGATGGGTCCGGCCACCGGGACGGAGGGCGACACCAGGCGAAACGACGGCCGCCGGGCAGGGCGGGTGAGCGTCGACACGGTGACCACGCCGCACAGCACATCACGACACTCTGACAAGATCGCCAAAGCACGGACGAGGTCGGCGCGGATGGCACGGAAGTGCTGTCAGCGCGACGACACCGGCACCCTTTGGAGCAGCACAAAGATGAGTACGAATACCCCCAAAAGTGTCGAAACAGCTGCGAGTCAACGTCGGAACGTGGCAGCTTCACCTGGCATGACGGACGACGACATTCCGGCCGGCCGTTCCGAGCGGACCGCACCGGAGGCCCAGGGGGCATCCATCGGAGGACAGGCGGGACAGCCACGCGCCGGCGCCACGGCCCCGGCGCCGCCGGTCACGGCACCACGTCCGCGAGCCGGCGCGGCGGACGGCGCCGGTGCCGGACTCGGTGCCGGTGCCGCGACGGCGGCCGACCCACTCGCCGTGCCGGCCGGCGCCGTCGCCGCGGGTGGTGGCGAGTACGCCGGCCGGGTCGCCTTCGTGACCGGGTCCGGTTCGGGGATCGGCGCCGCCTGCGCCCGCCGGCTGGCGGCGGCGGGTGCCTTCGTCGTCCTGGCCGACCGGGACACCGTCGCGGCCAAGGAGGTCGCCGGCGAGATCGA
Organism: Parafrankia discariae; assembly: GCF_000373365.1. Classification (NCBI taxonomy): domain Bacteria; kingdom Bacillati; phylum Actinomycetota; class Actinomycetes; order Frankiales; family Frankiaceae; genus Parafrankia; species Parafrankia discariae. The sequence continues at coordinate 280,273 of NZ_KB891208.1, read as the reverse complement.
GGCGGCCGGCGGCGCCGCGCTGGTGGTGGCGGTCGACGTCGCCGACCCGGAGTCGGTGGCCCGGGCCGTCGGCACGGCGATCGAGGCCGGCGGGCGGCTCGACCTCGCGGTCAACAACGCGGGCATCGCCACCGACCGGGCACCGCTGGAGGACATCTCCCTCGCCGACTGGGACCGGGTGCTCGCGGTCAACCTCTCCGGCGTCTTCTACAGCATGCGCGCCGAGATCCCGGCGATGCTCGCCGCGGGCGGCGGCTCGATCGTCAACATGGCGTCCGTGCTGGGCACGGTCGGCCTGCAGGGCACCCCGGCCTACGTCGCCGCCAAGCACGGCGTGATCGGACTCACCAGGGTGGCCGCGCTGGACAACGCGACGCGCGGCATCAGGGTCAACGCGGTGGCACCCGGGTTCATCGACACGACGATGGTCAGCTCACACCGCGGGGCACGCTTCTTCCAGCCGATGAACCGGCTGGGGACCGCCGACGAGGTCGCCGAGGTCGTCCACTTCCTGCTCTCCGACCGCGCGTCCCTGGTGACCGGCAGCGTCTACTCCGCTGACGGAGGGTTCACCGCCCGCTGACCGCACAGACGTGCCCCGACGCCGACCGGAGTCGACACCGGCCCCGACGCCGACCGGTAACCGGCACCCACCGGTGGCCGGCCCGGAATCAGGGCCGGTCGGGGCGGGTGAGGCCATCCCAGCGGGCTGCCGCGAGATCGACCCGATCACCGCCGGGCCGCAGCGGGGTGCCGTCCGCGCGCAGGCGACGCAGTGCCTCGGCGGGCGCGGCGGGGTTCGGCTCCCCGGACGCGCGGATCACCCGGTGCCACGGGACGTCGTCCTCGTGGCCGTGCCGCGAGAGGACCGCGCCCACGGTGCGCCCGGTGCCGGCGCCGACGAACTCGGCGACGTCACCGTAGGTCATGACCTTGCCGGCCGGTATCCGGGTGACGGCCTCCAGGACGGCCATCGCGTGCGGGCTCGGCCTACCCCCGACGTGGATCCGCGTCCCGACACCCGCCGAGACGGTGTCGGGAGACCGTCCCCGCCGACGCTCGCCGGGCCCGTCCGTCACCCGCACCATGCCCACCGACCTCCCGTCCCACTGCCAGACCACAGACCGCCGTCCAAAGGACTCATCAGGACGAGGCACAGACGACCGTGGCGGGTGGGCGCGTCCGTAGCGGACGCGCCCACCCGCCATGGATGCTCCGGGTGCAGGCCCGGGGACACGCCGCGGGCTGACGACGGCCGGGGGGCCGGATCAGTAGACGGGGAGGCCCTTGTCCACCTGGGTGGCCCAGGCGGTCACGCCGCCCTGGACGTGGACGGCGGTGGCGAAACCGGCGCCCTTCAGGGTCGCGAGCGCCTCGGCCGAGCGCACCCCGCTCTTGCAGTAGACGACGACCCGCCGGTCCTGCGGCAGCTCGGCCAGGTGCGCCGGCAGCTCCCCCTTCGGGATGAGGCGCGCGCCGGGGATCCGCACGATCTCCCACTCCGCGGGCTCACGGACGTCGATCAGCTCGATCGGCTCGCCGCCGTCCAGCATGGCCTTCAGCTCGGCGGCGGTGATCGTGGAGCCGGCCGCCGCGAGCTGGGCCTCCTCGGAGACCACGCCGCAGAACGCCTCGTAGTCGATGAGCTCGGTGATCGACGGGTTCTTCCCGCACAGCGGGCACTCCGGGTCCTTGCGCACCTTGATCGTCCGGTAGGACATCTCCAGGGCGTCGTAGACCATCAGCCGGCCGACGAGCGGGTCACCCACGCCGGTCAGCACCTTGATGGCCTCCGTGGTCTGGATCGACCCGATGGACGCGCAGAGCACACCGAGGACACCGCCCTCGGCGCACGAGGGGACCATGCCCGGCGGGGGCGGCTCGGGGTAGAGGCACCGGTAGCACGGGCCGTGCTCGGCCCAGAAGACGCTCGCCTGGCCGTCGAACCGGTAGATCGAGCCCCACACGTACGGCTTGCCGAGCAGCACGCAGGCGTCGTTGACCAGGTAGCGGGTCGCGAAGTTGTCGGTGCCGTCGACGATCAGGTCGTACTGGGCGAAGATCTCCATCACGTTGGAGGTGTCCAGCCGGGTCTCGTGGATCACCACGTTGACCAGCGGGTTGATCTCCCGGACGGAGTCGCGGGCCGACTCGGCCTTGCTCCGGCCGACGTCGGACTGCCCGTGGATGATCTGGCGCTGCAGGTTCGACTCGTCCACCACGTCGAACTCGACGATGCCCAGCGTCCCCACCCCGGCCGCGGCCAGGTACATCAGGGTCGGCGAGCCAAGGCCACCCGCGCCGACGGCGAGGACCTTCGCGTTCTTCAGGCGCTTCTGCCCGTCCATCGCGACGTCGGGAATGATCAGATGCCGCGAGTACCGGCGGACCTCGTCGACGGTCAGCCCCTCGGCGGGGGAGACCAGGGGCGGTAGTGACACGTTGCTCCTCACCTTCTCTGTCGTACCACCCGACGATGCCACAGCCGCCCGGTCCGGCAGCCGTGATCGGCGGTTCGTGCGACCGCCGACGACCCACCGGTTTCCAGGCGGCCCGCCGCGGCGGGCGCTTCACATGGTGCAGCGCGCCCCCGGGCCCTGGTGTTCCCCACCTCGCCCGGGACGTCCGAACCCTGCCCAGGGCGTCCAGAATCGCCCGGGAAGTCCGGCACCCACGGCCGGGACGTCCGGCACCCACGGCCGGGACGTCCCGCACCCGCGCGCGGGTGGGGCCGAGCGGTCGGTGGGCGGTAGCTGGCGACGACGAAACATCGGCGGCGGCCCCGGCCACGGGAATCGACGCGGCCGGTGGGGGTATCGGTGACACGCGCCGCCGGAGAACACCGGCCAGCGCGGGAACCAGCGCAGGATACCGACCAGCGCCAGATGACCGACCAGCGCCGAGGGAGACACCGATGAGGTCACCGACCGACCCCCCGTTGGACGTCCCGGACGCCGACGCCGCCGAGCAGTCCCGGGAGCTCCGCCCGTCGGGGACGCCCCAGGGTGGTCCCGCCGAGGCCGCTCAGAGCGCCGAGGCCCGCGAGGTCGACGAGTTCGACGCCGTCGAGCAGAGCATCGTGGTCGAGCAGGACGACGAGGAGGAATACAGGTAGGCCCGGGTCGGGGCCGGTATCCGGGGGAGTGGCCGGCCATCGCGGGTACTGTTGGCCACATGTCCGCGCGGCCGCGCACCGACGGCCCGCGCCTGATCGACCTTGTGTCAGATCGACCCCGTGTCCGATCGGCCTCGGGTCCGATCGACGATGCCGGTGACCGACGGGGAGGTACGCCGGTGACAGCCGAGCCCGCGGTGCCGCAGTCGCGGCCGGGCCGAACTCCTCGGCTCCCCCGCACAGCGCGCCGGTTCCAGCTGCTGGGGGCGGCCCGCGAGGTGTTCGTCGCCCAGGGCTACCACGCGGCCGCGATGGACGAGATCGCCGAGCGGGCCGGGGTGAGCAAGCCGGTGCTCTACCAGCACTTCCCCGGCAAGCTCGACCTCTATCTGGCGCTGCTCGACGAGCACTCCGAGAAACTGGTCTCGGCCGTGCGCGCGGCGCTCGCCTCCACTGCGGACAACCACATCCGGATCGAGCGTTCGATCCGGGCGTACTTCGACTTCGTCGCCGACCCCAGCGGGGCGCACCAGCTCGTCCTGGAGTCCGACCTGCGCAGTGAGCCGGCCGTCCGGCAGCGGGTGGAGAACACCTCGGCGCAGTGCGTGCGCGCGATCGCCGCCACCATCGTCGCGGACACCGGGCTCCCCCAGGAGGAGGCCGACCTGCTGGCGATGGGGCTGGTCGGGCTGGCCGAGTCGGGCGCGCGCTGGTGGCTGCTGCGGGACGGGCGGGTGTCGAAGGAGCGCGCCGTGGAGTCGCTGGTGGAGCTCGCCTGGCGTGGCATCGCCGGCTACCCGCAGCAACCCACCCCCGAGACGTCCTGACCCGGCCGCCGGCGTGGGCGGGTGCCGGCGGCGGGACATGTGCCGGCAGCGAACAGCGCCGCACAGCGCCCGAACGACGGCCCGCAGGCCATAGTGTGGGCGCTGATCGTCCGTCGGCGGCGGTGGCCGCGGCGGAGAAGTGCCCCTGGAAACTCGACCACGCGGAGGTTATCGAGTGGAGGTCAAGATCGGGATCAAGCACGTCGGTCGTGAGCTGGTACTGGAGAGCACCCAGTCACCGGAGACGGTCGCCGGGCTGATCAGCGAGGCGGTCGACGGCAAGACCGGACTTCTCACCCTCGTGGACGAGAAGGGGCGTCGGGTCGTCGTGCCCGTCGACGCGCTCGCCTACGTCGAGATCGCGGAGTCCGAGTCGCGCCGGGTCGGCTTCGGCACGGCCTGACAGGGCCAGCACCAGCTGCCGAACCAGCACCAATCTGCGAGACCAGCACCGCCTGGAAGACCAGCACCGCCTGACAGACCGGCGGACCGGCGTGGCGTCGGCCTCGAGGCGCGGTGTGTCCTCAGCGACACACCTCACCCCGACGGCCGGCGTCCGCATCCGGGCGGCCCGTTCCGTGGCCCCGTCCGGGCGACCCGGTCGGGTCCCGGCTCCCGCGGGCGGGCCCGTCAGGCGGAGAGGCCGAGCGCCGCCATCCGCCGGCCGTGCGCGGCCATGATGCGGTTGAAGATGCCGGCGATCTCCTGCAGATCACCGACGCCGGCGAGCAGGCCGGTCAACGCGTCCCGGTCCACCGCGACCCGCTGGGCCTGCGTCAGCGCCTCCCCCACCAGCCGGCGCGCCCACAGCGCAAGCCGGCCCGCCACCGCCGGGTTGGTCACGATGGCGGCCCGCACCCGCTCGACGGCGAACGCCGCGTGGCCGGTGTCGGCGAGCACGCTGAGCACCAGGGTGCGCGCCTGCGGAGCGAGCCGGCCGGCGATCTCGCGGTAGAAGTCCGCCGCGATGTTGTCGCCCACGTACGCCTTGACGAGGCTCTCCAGCCAGTCCGAGGGCGCGGTGAGGTTGTGGAACGCGGTCAGCGCCGGCACGAACGGCGCCATGGCCTGCTCCAGGTCGACCCCGAGCCGGGTGAGCTCGCGTTCGATGGCCTCGAAGTGCACGAACTCGGCGGCGGCCATCCGGCCGAGCGCGATCTTGTCCGCGAGCGTGGGAGACATGCGGGCGTCCGTCGCCATCCGCTCGAAGGCGGTCAGCTCGCCGTACGCGAGCAGGCCGAGCAGGTCGACGAGGGCCGGGTCGGCGACGCCCGCCACGGGTTCGGGCTCCGCGGCGCCCGGCGTGCCGGGCACGCCAGTTGCGTCGGTCACATCGGTCGCGTCGATCGCCCCGTTCACGTCGGCGGGAAGGGTTCCGGTCCGGGTCTGCGAGGTCTGCGCCACAGCGCGATTCTGGCACTCCGCGGCTCGCGCACCGCGGCGCGAGCCCGGCCCGGCGCCGGGTGCCACGGCTCGGCAACCGCGTCCCAACAGCGACGAGCGCCCTGGTAGCGGCTCCGGCGGCAGCCCGGTGGGCGGCCCCGCTCGGCGCCGCCGCACGGCGCCCGCGGGCCGCGCGCCGGCACTTGCGAGCCCCCCGGCGAAACCCTGTGGACGTCGGCTTTCGCGACGGCTGTGGGCGAGAACGTTGCAATATCACACCCGCTCGGGGCGAGACACGGGTTATCCTGGGCCTAGCCGGTGGTCATCACACCACCCAGCCGTCAGGCCGCTGATCGACTGGCGCCGCCCCGACACCGGGCCGCAGGCGCCGCGCGGCACAGCGAGCGGGTTCAGCGTAGGACACCGCTCAGAGCAGACCAGGAGCGTCCCGCTGTCCGTCACAAGCACACAAACGCCCGACCACGAACCCATCAGCGACGGCTCTGACACCACGAGCCCGACCGACACCAGCCCGGCCAGCACCACCAGCCCGGCCGACGCGCCGAATCCGGCCGACGCACCCAGTCTGGCGCCCACCTTCGCCGAGATCGGCGTGCGGGCCGAGACGGTCGCCGCCCTGGCGGAGGTCGGCATCATCCGGCCGTTCGCCATCCAGGAGCTCACCCTCCCCCTCGCGCTCGAGCGCACCGACATCATCGGGCAGGCGCGGACGGGTACCGGCAAGACCCTCGCCTTCGGCATCCCCATCGTCCAGGTCGTCACGGCGCCGGACGAGGGTGCGGACGGCCGCCCGCAGGCGCTCGTCGTCGTCCCCACCCGTGAGCTGTGCGTGCAGGTCACCGCGGACATCGCCCGCGCCGGCCTCGGCCGCGGGCTGCGCGTGCTGTCGGTCTACGGCGGCCGTGCCTACGAACCCCAGCTCAGCGCGCTGCGCGCCGGCGTCGACATCGTCATCGGCACGCCCGGGCGCCTGCTCGACCTCGCCCGGCAGAAGGCGCTCGACCTCGCGGGCGTGCGCGCCCTCGTGCTCGACGAGGCCGACGAGATGCTCGACCTCGGCTTCCTGCCCGACGTCGAGCGCATCCTCGCGTTCCTGCCGGAGCAGCGGCACACGATGCTGTTCTCCGCGACGATGCCCGGGCCGGTCATCTCGCTCGCCCGCAGGTTCATGAGCCGCCCGGTGCACGTCCGCGCCGAGCAGCCGGACGAGGGCCGCACCGTCCCGAACACGCAGCAGCACGTCTTCCGCGCGCACGCGATGGACAAGATGGAAGTGCTCGCCCGCGTCCTGCAGGCCGAGACCCGCGGGCTGGCGATGGTGTTCGTCCGCACCCGGCGCACCGCCGACAAGGTCGCCGAGGACCTGGCCCGCCGTGGCTTCGCCGCGGCGCCGGTGCACGGCGACCTGGGCCAGGGCCAGCGTGAGCAGGCACTGCGCGCGTTCCGCGCCGGCAAGGTTGACGTGCTGGTCGCCACCGATGTCGCCGCGCGCGGCATCGACGTCGGCGGCGTCACCCACGTCGTGAACTATCAGTGCCCGGAGGACGAGCACGCCTACCTGCACCGGATCGGCCGGACCGGCCGCGCCGGCGGCAGCGGCGTCGCGGTCACCTTCGTCGACTGGGACGACCTGCCCCGGTGGACGCTGGTCAACCGGGCGCTGGCGCTCCCGTTCGAGGAGCCGCTGGAGACCTACTCCACCTCGGCACACCTGTTCGAGCTGCTGGGCATCCCGACCGGGGTGAAGGGCACGCTGCCGCACTCGGAGCGGACCCGGGCCGGCCTGGCCGCCGAGGAGATCGAGGACCTCGGCGAGAAGGGCCGCGGCACCCGCCGGCGCACCCGCGAGCGGGAGGACGAGCGGCCCGCCCGCCCGGCGGCCCGTACCCGGGTCCGGCAGCGCACCCGCGGCGCCGGGGCGGCCGCGGCGGCCACCGGCCTCACCGTCGCCGACGGTTCGCCGGCCGACGGCTCGGCGCTCGACGACCCGACGCATGACGGCGCGGCCCTCGACGGCCACGCCGGCCTCGACGCCGGCCTCACCGGCACCGTGGACGTACCCGTCGCACCGGTCCGCGCCATCAGCGGCGACACGGCCCGCGGCGACACCGCCCCGGCCGAGTCCGGCGAGGACACCGCCACCGACCCGACGGCCGAGCCCGCCCGACGCCGGCGGCGCCGGCGCGGTGGCCGGGGGCGCGGCACGGGCACCGTGCGCGACACCGACGTGGAGTCGATGGACGACGACGCGGCCGGTTCCGACGCGGACCACACTCCCCGGGCCGAGTCGGCCTGACCGAGTCGGCCTGACCGGGGCCGACCTGGTCAGTTCGGCCCGGACCCGCGCGGCGCGCTCCGGCGTGCCGCGCCCGTCCGGGATGGGCCGGTCAGGGATGGGCCCGCAGCGCGAGCCGCACCCAGCTCGGCCGCCCGCAGGCGGGGCAGCGCAGCAGTGAGGGGTGCCGCAGTGGCAGCGGGAGATGCACGCTCGGTGTCAGCACCCACAGCGCCCGGCGCAGGCCGATCGTGCTCGTCCGGCCGCAGCGGGAGCAGGTGACCGTCAGGTTCGTCGTGCGCGGGCCGGGCGGGCGCACCCCGCTGTAGAGGGCCCGCTTGCCGTGCGCGTCCCGGCCGATCGACGTCGTCGGCCGACCAGGACCAGAGCCGGGAGCGGAGCCGGAGCCGGCGGGGCCGCCCGGCGGAGGCCCGCCCGGCCGGGCCTCCGCCGGCTCCGGCCCGGCCAGTCCGGAGGCGCTGCGCAGGCCCCCCTTCGCCATCCCCCGGTGGCGGAGCCGGTCGAAGCCCGCCGACGCGCCCGCGCTCACACCGCCGCGCCCGAGACAGCGGTGTCCGGCCCCACCGCGGTGTCCGGCCCGACGGCGGTGTCCGGCCCGACGGCGGTGTCCGGCCCGACGGCGGTGTCCGGCCCGACGGCGGTGTCCGGCCCGACGGCGGCGGGAGCGGGAGCGGCGGGCACGGCGACGGCCGGTCCGGGGACACCCGCGATCGTCCGGGCGTGCGTGCGGTACGCCTCGGCCCCCTTGGAACGGCCGGCGGTGGTGAGAATCGACCGTCCGAGGCCGGGCGCCTCGGCGAACCGCACCGACCTCGCCACCGGCGGTTCGAGGATCTTCACCTCGTAGCGGGAGGCCACGTCCACGACCACGGCCCGGCTGTGCGCTGTGCGCCCGTCGAACAGCGTGGGCAGAACCCCGCGGACCCGCAGCCGCGGGTTCGTCAGCCGCTGGACGTCCGCGACGGTGTCCAGCAGCTGGCCGACCCCGCGGTGCGAGAGCGTCTCGCACTGCATCGGGATGACGACCTCGTCCGCCGCGGTCAGGCCGTTGATGGTCAGCACGCCCAGCGAGGGCGGGCAGTCGACGAGCACGAAGTCGTACTCGGCGGCGATCTCGCCGAGGGCCAGCCGCAGCGCGTGCTCCCGCCCGGTGCGCGAGAGCAGGATGGCCTCGCAGCCGGCGAGCTCGATGGTGGCGGGCAGCAGATCGCTGCCGTCGGGAGTGGACCGGATCACGATGCCCGCGGGCAGCCGCCCGAGCAGCACGTCGTGGACGGACAGCTCGAGGGAGTCCGGGTCGAGCCCGAGCGAGAACGTCAGGCAGGCCTGCGGATCCAGATCGACGAGCAGGACCCGGCGGCCGAGCTCGCACAAAGCGGCGCCGAGGCTGGCCACCGAGGTCGTCTTGGCGACGCCGCCCTTCTGGTTGGCGACAGCGAGAACCCGGGCCACACCGATCAGTGTGCCCACCCGGCCCGACTGATCACAACACCGTACGTGACCGAATGTCGCGCCGAGGGTGACTCTGCGGGCGAACCCCCGCAAGCGGGACGGCACCTTCGGCCACCGAAGTCGACATGTCGGGAGCCGGCGGTGCCCGGGCCGTGTCCTGGGCGTGTCGCGCGGGCAGGGCGTACCCGGGACGGGACGAAGCCCGCGGTTCCGCGGAACCGCGGAACCGCGGAACCACCGACGCGGAGCCGCGGAGCCGCGCGCGGCCGCCCGTCCAGCCGGACCATGGACCGGATACGCCGGGCACCAGTGCGGCCGTGCCTACCGGCGCGCCGACCAGAAGGAGTCATCTGAATGCTCGAGGCCGCCGGTTACCTGGTCGTGGCCGTCCTGCTGATCGCCGGCAACGCGCTCTTCGTCGCCGCCGAGTTCGCGCTCGTCGCCGTCGAACCGCACCAGATCGAGGAGGCGGCGAACGCGGGCGACCGCCGCGCCGGGATCGTCCTGCGGGCGGTGCGTTCGCTGTCGTTCCAGCTCTCGGGCGCGCAGCTCGGCATCACGGTGACCTCGCTGGTCGTGGGCTACATCGCCGAACCCGCCGTCGCCACGCTGGTCGAACCGCTGCTGGACGCCGCCCACATCCCGCCGTCGCCGCGCGACATCACCGCGATCGTGCTGGGGCTGGTGCTGGCCACGGTGACCCAGATGGTCTTCGGTGAGCTCGTCCCGAAGAACTGGGCGATCTCCGAGCCGGTCCGGGTCGCCCGGGCGGTCGCGCCGGCGCAGGTCATGTTCTCGCGGGTGTTCCGGCCACTGATCACCGTGCTGAACGGTTCGGCCAACACCCTGCTGCGGGCCGTGGGAGTGGAGCCGCAGGACGAGCTGCGCAGCGGCCGGTCGTCGGACGAGCTGAGCTCGATCGTGGCCTCCTCGGCCGAGCAGGGCACCCTGCCCGTCACCACCGCGGCCCTGCTCAGCCGGTCGCTGCGCTTCGGCGACCGGCGGGCGTCCGACGTGATGACCCCGCGGGTGCGGGCGGTCTTCACCGGGGCGGACGCCTCGCTGGCGGAGCTGCTGCGCCTCGCCGAGCACACCGGCCACTCGCGCTTCCCCGTCCTGCGCGAGGACGACGAGCTCGGCGAGGACGCGTACGGCGTGGTCGGCGTCGTCCACGTCAAGGACGTGTTCCGGGTCCCGGCACCGGAGCGGGCCCGGCGGGTGGTGTCGGAGCTCATGGTCGAGCCGCTGCTGGTGCCCGCGTCGCTGCACTGCGAGGTCCTGCTGCGCCGGCTGCGGCGCGGCGGCCTCCAGCTCGCCGTCGTCATCGACGAGTACGGCGGCACGGACGGCATCGTGACGATGGAGGATCTCGTCGAGGAGCTCGTCGGCGACGTCGACGACGAGCACGACCGCCCAGCACCGCCCGACGCGGTGGCCCTCGGCGCCGGCCGGTGGATGCTGTCCGGGCTGCTCCGCCTGGACGAGGTACGCGAGGCGACCGGGGCCCGCCTGCCCGCCGGCCCCTACGAGACCATCGGCGGGCTCGTTCTGGCCCGCCTCGGCCGGCTGGGACAGCCGCGTGACGTCGTCCAGGTCGAGGGCCACGAGCTCGTTGTGGCCTCGATCGACGGCCACCGCATCGACCGGGTGCGGCTCAGCCCGACGGAAGCCACTGCGGAAACCACGACGAAGCCCACGGCGGAAGCCAACGGCGAGACACCCACCCGGTCCGAGCGGGCGGGCGACCGATGAACCTGCTGGCTGTTCTCGTCGGCGTGCTGCTGCTCGCCGGGAACGCGTTCTTCGTCGGCGCCGAGTTCGCGCTGATCTCGGCCCGGCGCGACCGGGTCGAACCGATGGTGGAGGACGGCGACAAGCGGGCGGCGGCCGTCCTGTCGCATATGGAGCACCTCTCCCCCATGCTCGCCGCCACCCAGCTCGGCATCACCGTGTGCTCACTGGCCCTCGGCGCGGTCGCCGAGCCGGGGGTGGCACACCTCCTCGAGGCCGCGCTCGACGCGGCGAGCGTCCCCGTCGGCGCGCAGCACGCGGTCGCCTTCGTGATCGCGCTGTGCATCGTGGTGTCGCTGCACATGGTGCTGGGCGAGATGGTTCCGAAGAACCTCTCGATCGCCGGCCCGGAGCGCGCGGCGCTCTGGCTCGGGCCGCCGCTGTTCGCGTTCGCCCGGTTCACCCGGCCGTTCATCGCCTTCCTGAACCACTTCGCGAACGCGGTGCTGCGGCTGCTGCGGGTCACCCCGTCGGACGAGCTGGCCTCCGCCTACACACCGGCGGAGCTGGGGGCGCTGATCGGGCAGTCCCGACAGGAGGGCCTGCTGCCCCCGGGGGAGCACGAGTTGCTCACGCACGCGCTCGAGCTGTCCGGACGGACCGTCCGCTCGGTGATGATCCCGCTCTCGGAGATCGTCACCGTGCCGTGGACGGTCACCGCCGCCCAGTTGGAGGAGGCCGTGGCCGAGACGGGCTACTCGCGGTTCCCCGTCCGCCTCCCGGGCCGGGACTCCGGCAGCGAGCCGGGCGGTGCCGGCGGTGCCGGCGGCGACAGTGCCGGCGGCGACGACGGCGGGGCGGGGCCCGTCGCGGAGCTGGCCGGGTTCCTGCACGCCAAGGACGTCCTCGGTGTTCCCGAGCAGGAACGCGCGGAGCCGCTGCCGCCCCGCCGGCTGCGCCGGATGGCCGAGATCGGCGTCGACCTCCACCTGGACGAGGCGCTCCGCCTCATGCAGCGCACCAACAGCCATCTGGGCCGGGCGGTGGACGCGGCCGGCACCACCCTCGGCGTCGTCGCCATGGAGGACGTCGTCGAGGAGTTCGTCGGCGAGGTGGAGGACGCCAGTCATCGCGAGACGGCCGGCCCCCGACCGTGATCCCGCCGGCCCGGCACTCCGCGTACCCCCGCGGGCCCGGGCGGCGGGACGAGCGGTCAGCCGACCGCCGGGGCGGCGGTCTGGATGACCTCGAAGGACCAGAGATTGGCGCCGGACGCGGCCGGCCCACCGGGAGCACCGTGACCGGCAGGAGCACCGTGACCGGCGGGGGCGGCGTCGGCGGCGGGCTGGCCGCCGGGGTGGCCCTGGCCGGACGACGCCTGCACGCCGGCCGCCCGGTGGCCTTCACTGAACGCCATCGAGGACTGCCACTTCTGGAAGTCCTCCTCGCTGCGCCACCGGGTGTAGACGAGGTAGGTGTCGGTTCCCTCGATCGGGCGCAGGAGCTCGAACCACTCGAACCCGTCCGCCTTCTCGACCATCCCGGCCCGCCCGGCGAACCGCGACTCCAGGGTCTCCCGCATCGCCGGGGGGACCGTGAGGACATTGATCTTCACGACGCTCATGACCGTCACGGTAGTGCGCGGTGCCGCGCCGTGACGCCGTCGATCCCCACGTGTGGCGCATGGCCGCGGCCGGGGCCTCGGCGCCATCCCCCGCCCGGACGGGCACTACAGTCGGCGAGCGTGTCCCGACTTCCCCGGCTGGCCGTGGTCATCGACGCCGGTTCCGGTCCCGCCGGGCCGCTCTCCGGCGCCGGCACGGCCGCGCTCATCGCCCTGGTGGACGGCGGACTGGACGGCGTCGGCGTGCTCGCCGGCGACCCGGCCGGCCCACCGGCCCGGGAGGCCGCCCGCGCGCTCGGCGAGTTCGGCATGGCCGACCGGCTCATCGTCGTCCCCGGCCCGCTCGTGCTACAAACCGGCGCGGACGGCGGTGGCCCGTTCGAACTGGCCGGCGTTGGTTCCGCCCGCCTCGGTGCCGTCGGCGCCCTCCCGGCCGGTGCCGGTCCGGGGCTCACCCGCCTGGACGCGGTCGTGTTCGTCGGCACCCCGCCGACCGCCCCGTCGGCGACCGTCCCGTCGGCGGGTGACGGGGCCGAGCCGGGCCGGGTGGGCGCCTCGCGGGCCTGGAGTGGGGAGTACTTCTTCGGCGGCGTGTTCCACCAGGAGGTGGAGGGGCTGTACCGGGTCTCGGCCGAGCCGGAACTGGCCGCCGCCCAGGGCCGCTGGATCGGCGAGTACCTGCGCGGGCGCTATCTGCTGCCCTCACGCCCGGCGATGGTGAGCGCGGCGGGACGGCTCACCGGCGGCCCCCCGGCGGACGGCGCCGGACAGGTGCGCCGCCGCCGGTACCTTCGCGCGCTCGCCCGGGAGGTGCGGCGCGGGCATGCCCGCGCCGCGTCCGCCGGCTACCCCCTGCCGGTCCCGGCCCACCAGAACTGACCAACCAGCCCCACCTCGGGCACCCCCACCGTGACCGCCGGCCACCCGTCGAAGCGAGTCGCCTCAGCCGCTCCATACGCCGCTCGGACAACTCGCTTCAGCAGCGCCCCGGCATGCACGCCGATCGTCCGGGCGGGGTGCTGGTCAGGAGTGGGTCGGGGGGGTGCGTTCGAGGTGGCGTAGGCGGTCGGCGGCGGCGCGCAGCGTCTCCAACCGCTTCGGGAAGCCGAACCGGATGATGTGCCGGCCGTCGGCCGGATCGGCGTAGAAGGACGAGCCCGGGACGGTCGCGACCCCGAGTTCGCTGACCAGCCGTCGCGCGAAGGCGACGTCGTCGCCGGCCGGGTCCAGGTCGGTGGTGTCGCACATCACGTAGTAGGCGCCGTCCGGGGGACGCAGCGCGAACCCGGCGTTCTCCAGCACGCCGCAGAGGAGGTCACGGCGCGCCCGGTACTCCTGCGCGAGCCCGGCGTAGTACTCGGGCGGCAGTCCCATCGCGGCGACGCCGGCCGCCTGCAGCGGCGCGGCGGCGCCGACCGTGAGGAAGTCGTGCACCTTGCGGATCGCCTCGGTGTACGGAGCGGGGGCGACGGTCCATCCGACCCGCCAGCCGGTGACCGCGTACGTCTTCGACAGCGCGTTCACGGTTACCGTGCGGTCCTCCAGGCCCGGCACGGTCGCCGGTGGGATGTGCCCGCCCGGCTCCAGATAGTGGATGTGCTCGTAGATCTCGTCGGTGAAAACCAGGATGTCGTGCCGCTGGCAGAGCTCCGCGACGAGGGCGAGCTCGGCGGCGCTGAACACCTTGCCGGTCGGGTTGTGCGGCGTGTTGACGACGATCGCGCGGGTCCGGTCCGAGCAGGCCGCGCGCAGCTCCGCGGGGTCGATGGACCAGTCCGGGCCGTGCAGGCGCACCAGGCGGGGGATCGCGCCGGACAGGATCGAGTCGGGGCCGTAGTTCTCGTAGAACGGCTCGAAGAACACGACCTCCTCGCCCGGGTCGACCAGCGCCAGCATCGCGGCGATCATCGCCTCGGTGGAGCCGCAGGTCACACAGATCTCGGTGTCCGGGTCGACCGTCCAGCCGGGATAGGTGCGGCCGATCTTGGCGGCGATCGCGGCCCGGAAGTCGGCCGCTCCCCAGGTGATCGCGTACTGGTTGACGTCGGCGTCGATGGCCGCCTTCGCCGCCTCCTTCAGCTCGGGTGGGCAGCTGAAGTCCGGGAAGCCCTGCGCCAGGTTCACCGCCCCGTGCCGCAGCGCGAGCCTGGTCATGTCCCGGATCACGGACTCGGTGAAGGTCTGCGCCTTCGCCGAGATCCGCATCGCCGGGCCGGAGGCCCCGGCGGTCACGTCCCGTTCGCGGCCCACCCGCGCCGGCTGGTCTGTCGTCTCCTCGGCCACGGACACATGATGGCGTGCGGTATCTCAGCGTGCGGGGCCCTTGGCCACGGCGCGCAGCGCGGAGGCCGCTGCCGCCTGCGCCGGCCAGCTGGCCTGGGCGACGGGCGGCGGCGCTGGAGGCTGCGGCGGCGACACGAGCGGTACCGCCCCGGCCCCCGCCATGGCCGCGGCCGCCGCGGGAAAGAAAGCCGCGCCGAGTGGGAACGCCGGGTCGGACAGGATCGCCGGGTCGAGCGCGATAGCGGTGCCCGGCATGACGGCCGAACCGATCGAGATGGCTGGTCCGGACGAGCCCGCCAAACCGGACGAGCCCGTCAAACCAGACGAGAAGCCTGAACCAGGGCGGAAGTCCGAACCAGTCGGGAAGGTCGAACCGGGCGAGAGCGCCGAACCCGGCGGGAAGGCCGAACCCGATGCGGCCGAATCCGAGGAGAAAGCCGAACCGGACGGGAAAGCCGGATCGGAGGAGAAGGCGGGGTCGGGCGGGACAGCCGGACCGAAGGGCGAGATGCTGGGGCCGGGGCGCGGGGCCGCCCCGACCGACCCCGACCACGCCGACCCCGACCGCGCCGGTGCCGGCACCGGTCGCGTTGGTGCCGGCCCGGCCGCGTTGGGCGGCGGGCACACCCGGAACTCGGAATGCCGCCGCCACACGGTGAGCTGGCACAGGCCCGGCCGCACCGTCCAGGTGCGCCGGTCGAGATGGTCCTCGATCCGGACAGGCAGTCTGGTCACCGGCTCGGCGGCACGCCGGTGACTCCAGGCGTGCGCGGCCTCCCAGTTCGCGAAGACGCCGACGAACCGACCGTCGCCGTCGAAGACCTGGAAGCGGCCGGCCTCCCCGGCGGTACCGCCGCCCGCCGCTCCAGCCGGAGCCGGACCGTTCGGGCTCGCGGAGCGCGAGCTCGGTTCACCCACCATCACGATCACCCCGTCCGATGATTCACCGCCCACCACGATCATCGGCGGACCCGACACCCAAAGCAAGATACCGGACACTTAGTGTCAGACAGGGGCGGGATCGTCGCACATGCATTCACGATGATTGTGCATCCATTGTTCCCAGCCCCCGCCCACTTATGCTGAGATCATGACGCTCAGGCTACATTGCCATGCTAACGGTTATATTTAGCGAACTACTTCAGCGAATACAAACGCCATGTAGTGCGGCGGCGGCGAAAACCGGCACCCACCCGGGCGCGCTTCGCCGGCCGAACGGTCCGGCGCACAGGCGGTCACGGCGTGACCAGTGACCGCGAACGGTAACCGCGCGCGGAACGACGCGCACCGCACCCAGGCAAACCAGTGACAGAGAGGCACCATGTCCGAGCACACCAGCGGGGGAAGCCCCACAGTGCGCCGTCGGCGGCTCGGCGCCGAGCTCCGCCGACTTCGGGAGCAGGCCGGCCTGTCGGCGGACGACGCCGCGCGTCATCTCGAATGCTCACCCTCGAAGATCAGCCGGGTCGAGACCGGGCGGACGCCCGCGCGCCTTCGCGATGTGCGCGACCTGCTCGATCTGTACAAGCTGCAGGACACGTCCCGGCGGCAGGCGCTGCTCGACCTGGTGCGCCAGGCCAAGGAGCAGGGGTGGTGGCAGTCCTTCGGCGACGCGGTGCCGGAGTGGCTGGAGACTCTGATCGGCCTTGAGGGCGACGCACAGGCCATCCTCACCTACGAGTCGGCGCTCGTCCCCGGCCTGCTGCAGACCGAGGAGTACACGCGGGCGCTGGCCCTGGACTTCGACCGGGACGGCTCGCCGTCCGAGGCCGAGCGGACGGTCGCGTTCAAGCGGGAGCGCCAGAAGCGGCTGAGTCAGAGCGGCTGGCCTCAGGTCCGGGTGATCCTCGACGAGGCGGTGCTGCGCCGGCCGGTCGGCGGGCCCGGCGTCCTGCGCGGCCAGTTGGAGCATCTGCTGGCCGAGGCGGCCCGCGGCCGGGTCACCATCCAGGTGATCCCTTTCGAGGCCGGCGGCTACCAGGCCCAGGGCTTTCCGTTCACCCTGTTCGAGTTCCCGGACGCCCGAGACCAACCCGTGGTCTATCTCGAAGAACTTGCCGGCGCGATGTACCTGGAAAAGGCTCACGAGGTTCAGCGCTATAAGGTCGCCTTCGAGAAACTGCGGGCCTGCGCTCTCGGTCCTGACGAGGCAGGCGCCATGATCACGCGCATAGTCGAGAAGGTGAAACAGGAGTGAAGGCTTACACGGGCGGCATCGCTACGGGCGATGTCGAGACCCTCCATTGGCGGACCAGCAGCCACAGCCAGCCGCGTGGCAACTGTGTCGAATGGGCACCCGGAACCAGCTCGGCATACGTACGGGACTCCAAGGACCGCGCCGGTGGAACACTGGAGTTCTCCGAGCGGTCGTGGTCGTCGTTCGTCAGCGCCGTCCGCACCGGCACGCTGAACTGACCGCACCCACATCCCCGGGACCGCCGCGGGGTGATCCCGGATTCGGTCGCGGTGGCCGGTACCAGTCCGTCCGACTGGCGCCGGCCACCGCGGCTGGCCGAAAGGCAGTGCCCGGGTCAGGACGTCAGATCGAACTCGCCGTCGCCGAGTCCCGCGGTGAAGGCGTCCCACTCGTCGTCGGTGAACAGCAGGACCGGTCCGACGGGCCGGTCGGAGTCGCGCATGGCCATACCGCCGGGGATCCGCGCCACCTCCACCCGGTTGGCCGTGCCGCCGTCGGCTCGGGCGGAACGCCACGAGGCGCTGGCGAGATCGTGCTCGGAGAGGGCGAGTTTGCGCGGCACCGGTACAGCTCCCGAACTGGTCAGAGCGGATGGGACGCACAGCCGTCAGCGCACGTCACACCCGCGCCCCGGCCGTGCCACCCCCCGTCCCGGAGCTTAGAAGCCACAGCCCGGACGAGCACACGAAGACTACTGCGAGTCACCAGGATGGCAGCAAACTGCCAGCCGCCCGGCTCGTCCTACTCGGCCAGCGCCGCCCAGGGCTCCCGGTCGGGCGAGACCGCCCGCCCCTGCGGGCAGTGCCGCCGGAAGTCACACCAGGAGCACAGCGGGCCGGGGGTGGGCGGGAAGGCGGCGTCGACGTCAGCGCCGGCCCGCAGCCGTTCGGTCGCCTCGGCCGCGTCCCGCGCGACGGACTCGGCGCGCCGCACGTGCCGGGCCGTCGACTCCTCGGTGTGCTCGGCGACGGCGACGGTTCCGCTCGGGAGATGGTGCAGCTCGACCCGCCGGCACGGCCGGCGCAGCATCCGCCCCGCGGCCAGGGCGTAGAGGGCCAGGGCCGAGGACCCACGCGCGTCGTCGTCCGTCGGCGCCCGCCGGCCGGTCTTGTAGTCGACCACGACGAGCTCACCGCCACGCTCGTCCAGCCGGTCGACCCGACCGTGGAAGGCCAGCGTGTCCGTCCGGGTGGCCACCTGGCGCTCCACCGCCCGCGGCTCCGCGGCCGGGTCGAGGCCGGCGGTGTAGGCCTCGACCATCCCCGCGGCCCGCTCGCGCCACGCCGCGGACTGCGCGCCGTCCCGGAAGCCGTCCTCGACCCATCTGGCCCGCAGCAGCGCCCCGGCCCGCTCGGGGGTGCGGGCCGGCAGGGGGACGTCCCACCAGCGGTGCAGCGCGTTGTGCACGCTGACGCCGACCGAGGTGTGCGCCCACGGCGGGCCCTTCGGCGGCGCCGGCCGGTCCAGGTAGGTCATCCGGTACCGGCGCGGGCAGTCCTCGAAGCTCGCCAGGCGAGAGGGGGTGCAGGAGAACAACCGGCGGGGCATCTCGGCCAGCTCCATCTGGTCCATTCGACGATCATCTCACCGCGCCGGCTCGCGCACGGCCTCACATCCGCCCGTTCTGGACTCCGCGGCCCCCGCGGTGGCATGCTCGACCCATGGAGTGCGGTGGGCCACACATGCGCACGGCCCAGCTGGCGAGCGTCGCACAGCTGGGCGAGGTAGCGCGGTTGGCCGAGGTCACGCGGCCGTGTCTCGGCCTGGTCGGCCTTCTTCCACCGCGACCCTTTTACGGGGGCCGGGTTCGGTCCCCGCTCGGCCGCTGATCTCACGCGGCTCCGCGCCAGACCACAGCCCGGCGACACCCGGGCCCCTTGTGGCGCGGGCTGCCGGGCCCGACCGAAGGGCCCACCCGTGACGAACGCCGTCGACGCCGCTTCCGGCTCCGCCGCCGCCAGCTCCGCCGCCGTACCCGCCGACGCTCAGCCCGCCATCCCCCAGCCCGGTACCGACCCGTCCGCGCCGCGGACGATCGCCTCCATCGACGAGGGACGCCAGCTGATCGACGACATCGACGCCAGGCTGCGGGAACTCGTCACGGCCCGCAAGGAGCTGTCCCGCCAGGTCCAGGCGCTGCGCGCCGAGGAGGGCGGGCCACGCATCCAGCACGGGCGGGAGAACGAGATCATCGCCAGCTGGGCGGACGACCTCGGCCCCCGCGGCGTCGAGATCGCCGTCGCCGTGCTGACCCTCTGCCGCGGCAACCTCCCCTAGCCGCCGGCTCTCCCGGTCCCCGGTCGCCGGCTCCCCGGGTCGCCGGGCGGCGGGTCGCCGCCGGGCGGTCGGACCGGCTGGCCCGAACGGCTGTTGCCGGCGGGCCCGACCGCTCCGTTCGGCACGGCGCCCAGATCCTCGCGGCGGCGCCGGCGGTCCCGTCTGTCCCGCCGGCCGCCGTCGGCGCGGGTGCCGTCGAGGTCCGCGAGCAGGATCTTCAGCTCGGCCCGGAGGAAGTCCCGGGTGGCCAGCTCGCCGATGGAGACCCGCATCGCGGCCAGCTCGCGGGCCAGGTACTCCGTGTCGTCCCGGATGCGTACCGAGGCCTCGCGGTCCTGCGCGAGGTTCGCGCGGTCCCGGTCGTCCTGCCGGTTCTGCGCCAGCAGGATCAGCGGCGCGGCGTAGGCGGCCTGCAACGACAGCGCCAGCGTCAGGAAGATGAACGGGTAGTTGTCGAACCGCAGCGACGGCGGCGCCGCGAAGTTGTAGACCAGCCACACCACGACCACCACGGTCTGCACGGCGATGAACCGCGCGGTGCCCAGGAACCGCGCGATCCGCTCGGCGACGCGGCCGAACGCGTCCGGCTCGTAGCTCGGCCGGATGTGCGCCCGGCGCGACGCCCGCGGCTGGTCGAGCCGCTCCCCCCGGCGACGCAGCAGCCCGCTCATGTGGCCGCGGGAGCGGTACCCACCTCACCGCGCCCGCCCGGATCCGGGTCGCCGGCCGGCGGGGCGCTCATCGCCCCCGGCGGCATCTCCTCCTCGCCGTCCGGGGTGGGCTGGCTCTCCCGCCAGTCGGACGGCAGCAGGTGGTCCAGCACGTCGTCCACGGTCACCACCCCCACCAGCCGTCCCGCGTCGTCGAGGACGGGGGCGGCCACCAGGTTGTACGAGGCCAGATGCCGCGTCACCTCGGGCAGCGGGGTGTCCGGCCGCAGCGGGGTGATGTCGACGTCGATCACCCCGCCGACCAGGGTGCTCGGCGGCTCGCGCAGCAGCCGCTGGAAGTGCGCGAGGCCCAGGTACCGCCCCGTCGGCGTCTCGTAGGGGGGACGCACGACGTACACCTGGGCGGCCAGCGCCGGCGAGAGCTCGGGCTCGCGGACCCGGGCCAGCGCCTCGGCCACGGTCGCGTTCGGGGCGAGCACCACCGGTTCGCTGGTCATCATGCCGCCGGCGGTGTCGTCGGCGTAGACGAGCAGGCGGCGCACGGGTGCCGCCTCCTCGGGCTCCATCAGGCGCAGCAGCCGTTCGGCCTCCTCGGCGGGCAGCTCCCCCAGCAGGTCGGCGGCGTCGTCGGGGCCCATCGCCTCGAGCACGTCCGCGGCGCGCTCGGCGGCGAGACCGCCGAGCAGCTCGACCTGCTCGTCCTCGGGGAGCTCCTCGAGGACGTCCGCGAGCCGCTCGTCGTCGAGCGCGGCGGCGACCTCGGCGCGGCGCTTGCGGGACAGGTCGTGCAGCAGCGACGCGAGGTCGGCGGGCCGCAGCTTCTCGAACGCGGCGAGCAGGTTCGCCGCGCCCTGGCCCTCCTCCGGCAGCGAGAAGCCGGTCACCTCGTCCCAGCCGACGGTGCGGACCTCGCCGCGCCGGCCCCGGCCGACCCGCACCGCCACCTGGTCGAGGACCCAGTCGCCGGTGCGGGTGGGCTCGATCGCCGCGTCGACGACGGTCACCTCGCGGCCGGCCGGGCTCGCGGCGCCGGAACCGGCCCCGGTTCCGGCTCCCCCGCCGCCCCGGCCGGTCGAGTCGGCGCTGGGCTGCAGGAGCGTGACCCGGCGGTCGAGCAGCTCGGCCAGCACGCGCGTCTCGTTCGGCCGCTGCGCGAAGCGGCGCCAGCTCAGCCGGGCGGACGACAGCACCACCGCCCCGGACTCGACGCCCGTCACCCGGGAGATCGGCACGAAGATCGGCCGGCGCTGCACCTCGACGGCCAGCCCGAGCACCCGTGGCGGCTCATGCCCCAGCCGCAGCGTGACGATCACATCGTGGACCCGGCCGACCTGGTCGCCGTTCGGGTCGAGCACCAGCAGCCCCGCCAGGCGACGGCAGTACACCCGGGCGGGTCCCGGCCGGGCGGTCACCTGGCCCCGGCCGGGACGGACCGGTGAGTGGCGGGCGGAACGGCCCGGCTGGTGGCGGGCGGAACCGGGACGGGGGCCGCGTGGGGTGTCGGCGGAGCAGAAGGGGCCGCAGGGGTCACGGCCGGAGGCTACCCGCGTGCCGGCCGGCCGCAACCAGCGCGGACGGTCAGCGGCGCCACACCGGTGCTCACAGGTACTGGCGGGACGGCCCGACCATCGCCCGCACGGTGCGCCCGTCGTGGAACTCGCCGATGGCGGTCATCACCCAGGTGGGCGCCCCCGGCTCCCGCTGGAGGCGGCACATCACCAGCCCCGTCGCCGGCTTCGACTCCGACAGGTCGAACCGCACCAGCTCCTGGTTGGTCTGGTCGTCGACGAGCCGGCAGAAGGCGTTGCGGATGTCGGTGAAGGACTGCCCCTGGAAGCTGTTCACCGTGAAGATCAGGCTGACGACGTTCTGCGGCAGCGCGCCGAGGTCGACGAAGATGGTCTCGTCGTCGCCCTCGCCCTGGCCGGTGAGGTTGTCCCCCGAGTGGCGGACGGCCCCGCGCGCCCCCTTCTTCGACATGAACCAGACCTTGTCGACGTCCTTCCCGCGGTCGTCGAACAGGATGCAGGACGCGTCGAGGTCGATGGAGCGGCCCTGCTGCGCGGGGTCCCAGCCGAGGCCCATCCGGACCCGGACCAGCGGCGGGGCGCCGGTCTTGACCAGGGACACGCTCTGGCCCTTGCGCAGCGAGACCCGGCCCTTGTCCAGGTTCACCCGGCCGGGCACCGCACCGGCGGGCGCGCCGGCCCCGACCGGGGCGCCGGGCGGCGGCCCCCACTGCTGCGCGGGCGGCGGGCCCCACTGCTGCGGGTTCGGCGGCGGCGGCGCGCCGGGCGGACCCCACTGCTGGCCGGGCGGCGGCCCCCACTGCTGACCGGGCGGCGGGGCCTGCGGCGGCGCGCCGGGCGAACCCCACTGCTGGCCGGGCGGGGGTACCTGCGGCGGCGCGGCGGGCGGCGCCCACTGCTGGCCGGGGGGAGGACCCCACTGCTGCGGGTTCGGCGGCGGCGGGCCCCACTGCTGGCCGGGCGGGGGCGAGACGACCTGCGTCGGGGCGTCGTACTGTGCCGGCGGCGGGGCTCCGGGACCCGCGGCCGGTGCCGACGCCGCGGCGTTCCCGGAGCCCGGGTCGTCGACGGTGATCCCGAAGTCGGTGGCGATCCCGGCCAGGCCGGAGGCGTAGCCCTGGCCGACGGCACGGACCTTCCAGGCCCCGGCCCGGCGGTACAGCTCGACCAGCACCAGGGCCGTCTCGCTGCTCAGCCCGGCCGGGTCGAACCGGACGACCTCCTGGCCGCGCGCGTCCCGCACGACCACGGCCAGGCCGCGCACGGCGGCGAAGGTCGGCGGGCCGGCGGCGCCGTCCAGGCTGCCGGTGACCACGACCTTGTCGATGTCGGACGGCACCGCGCCGAGCGTGAACTCCAGCGCCGAGGGCGGCGCGAGGCGCACGCCGGGACCGGCCGGCTGGTTGAAGAAGACGAAGTCGGCGTCCCCCCGCACCTTGCCGGACGGGGTGACCAGCAGCGCGGCGATGTCGAGCGGGGTGGACGACGACACCTCGACCCGCACCTCCGTCGTCGGAAGCGGGGCGTTCGCGCCCTTGCTTAGCACCTGTGCCATGTGGGCCCTCCCATCCGCCGTCACAACGAACTGCCGCGGCGTCGCGATCCTACGATCGACCGCTATGAGCGCAACCGACGATCCCACCCACGACGACGATCCGATGTACGACAGCCTGCCGCGCGACAGCTCCACGTACGCCGGAAGGGATGTCGGAACAGGCGCCGGCCTCGCGGCGGACCTCGGCCCCGACGAGGTGCTGCGGCGCGTCGAGCGGCACCTGACCGGCCGGTTCGGCCCGGACACCGGCCGGGCCGGCGTCACCTTCCTCGGCACCGAGCCGATCGAGATCCTCCGCTTCGGGCCCGACCCCGACGGCGTGGTCCGCTATGTGACCCTCGGGATGGCCCGTGAGCCGATGACGCCGCCGGAGGCCACCGTGCGCGACCCGGCCGGCCCGCGGGCCGAGCTCGTCCTGTCACTGCGCGGGCACCGCGAGGGCACGGCCCGGGTGCTGGCCGTGCTCGCCGCCGTGCCGGTCGTCGAGGGACGTCCGGTGGTCGCCGGTGCCGGGCTCGACCTCGGCGAGCCGCTGTGGGACGGTGCGCGGTTCACCGCCGTCCTGATCGGTGAGCCCGGCGGGCTGGTCCCCGACCTGGAGCTCGCCGCCGAGGATCCCGCCGCGGCCGCCGCCGGGGGCGCCACCCGCCCGGCGGGCGCGCCGGCGCCCGTCCACTTCCTTCCGCTGTTCCCGATGACTCCCAACGAGGCCGCCTACAAGCGGGTGCACGGCGCGACGGCCATGCGCCAGCGCTGGCTGGACGCCGGTACGGACCTCCGGGACCCCGACCGCGCCGAGGTCGGCCTGGACTGAGCCCCACGGCGGTTCGGCGGCCGGGTGACTCAGAGCTCGACGCCGGCCAGCACCATCACCCGTTCGACGGTCAGGTCGGCCATCGCGGAGCTGACGCCCTCCCGGCCGAGCCCGGAGCCCTTCACCCCGCCGTAGGGCAGCTGGTCGGCGCGGTAGGACGGGACGTCCCCGACGATCACACCGCCGACGGCCAGCGTGCGGTGGGCGCGGAAGGCCGTGGCCAGATCGTGGGTGAACACGCCGGCCTGCAGCCCGTAGGAGCTGTCGTTGACGCGGGCGAGGCCGTCGTCCAGGCCGTCGACCGGTTCGAGCACCAGCACGGGGCCGAACACCTCCTCGCGCACCACCGCCGCGTCCCGCGGCACGCCGGTTAGCACGGTGGGCGCGAACGCCGTCCCCTGCCGGATGCCCCCGCAGAGCACTGTCGCGCCGCGGGCCACGGCCTCGCTCACCCAGGCCTCGACCCGCTCCGCCGCCGGGATGTCGATCAGCGGGCCGATGTCGGTGGCCGGGTCGGCCGGATCCCCGCCGCGCAGCTCGAGGACGGCCGTCACGATCTCCTCGCGGGCCCGGCCGAACAGCGAGCGGTCGACGAACACCCGCTGCACGGCGACGCACGACTGGCCGGCCTGGTAGTTCGAGAACAGCGCGATCCGGCGGGCGGCGTGGCGCAGGTCGGCGGGGCTGGCGTAGTCCGCCGCGATCAGTACCGCCGCGTTCCCGCCCAGTTCGAGCACGACGTGCTTGCGCGGGACGGCGTCCCGGATCGCCCAGCCGACCCGCCCCGACCCGGTGAAGGACACCACCGGCAGCCGTGGGTCGGCGACCAGGGCGGGCATCCGGTCGTCGGCGACGGGCAGCACCGACCAGGCGCCCTCGGGCAGATCGGTGTCGGCGAGCAGCTCGCCGAGCAGCAGGGCCGACAGCGGTGTGCGCGGCGCGGGCTTCACCACGATCGGCGCGCCCGCCGCGATCGCGGGCGCCACCTTGTGCGCGACGAGGTTCAGCGGAAAGTTGAACGGCGTGATGCCCAGCACCGGGCCGATCGGGAACCGCCTGGTCAGGGCGATCCGGCCCTCGCCGGTCGGGTCGGTGTCGAGCCGGTCGAGGTCGCCGGCGAACCGCCTGGCCTCCTCCGCGCCCCACCGGAAGGTCGAGGACGCCCGCGCCACCTCGGCCCGCGCCCAGGTGATCGGCTTGCCGGACTCGCTGGTGATCAGGCTGGCGATCTCGTCCCCGCGCCGGGCGATCGCCCGCGACACGCTGCTGAGCGCGCCGGCTCTGACATGGGCGGGAAGCGCCGCGCAGGCGGGCGCCGCGCGGACGGCGGCGACCAGCGCGTCCTCGACGTCGCCGTCGCCCGGCCGGGCGACCGTGCCGACGAGCCGCCCGTCGAACGGGCTGCGGACCTCGAACACCTCGGCCGCCGAGCGGCGCCGGCCCGCCACCCAGAACCGCGTCGCCGACATCCTGCCCCCACCGCCCGAGCCGCCACCCGAACCACCGCTGGCGCCGCCACCGGGGCCGTCACCGCCCGGGCCCGTGGTTCTGCCGGCGACCCGGATGGTGCCGTCGGTCGCCGTCCCCGCGCTGGTGCCGGCGCCCGCGCCGGACCATCCCGGAAGGCCGTCGTCGATCACAGGACCACCTTCTCCTCACCGACGGCGGTGAACGTCCCGGGCGTCCTTCCGGCCCGGCGCCCGTCCCGCATGATCAGCGGAATCATCGTGGCCCCTTCCGGCCCGCACGCAGCCGAACCGGACGCGGACGCGCGGATTCGCCGATGTCCCCCGCGCCACCCGACCCCACAGGACAACAAGTGTCCACGACGGGAACACCGCCACTCATTCGGGACCTCACCAACGGAGCTCCGAGACCCCACACAGAGACAACCGGACGCCGCCGGGCGTGGCCCGGCGTGGACTGATCGCGTCCGGCCGGCGGGACGTATGTTGGCGGGGCCGGCGCTCAGGCGGACCACGGACCACGGACCACGGGCCACGGACACCGAGCGGCGAGCGGCGAGCGGGGACCGATCGGGGCTGCGCCAGGCAGGAGAGATCATGAGTGAGACCGGCCAGGCTCAGCCGCCCCCGAGTGGCGGGCCCGGACTGCCTCAGGTCCGCCGGCTGGTCACCGCCGTACCCGGGCCGCGCTCGGTGGAACTGGCGGAGCGCCGTTCCCGGGCGGTGGCCCGCGGGGTCGGCGAGACCCTGCCCGTCTACGTCGCCGCGGCCGGCGGCGGCGTGCTGGTGGACGTCGACGGGAACTCGCTGATCGACTTCGGCTCCGGCATCGCGGTGGTGAACGTCGGCAACGCCGCCGACAGCGTCGTCGACAACGTGCGCGCGCAGGCCGGGCTGTTCACCCACACCTGTTTCATGGTGACCCCCTACGAGGGCTACGTCGCCGTCTGCGAGGAACTCGCCCGGCTCACCCCGGGGCGGCACGAGAAGCGCTCCGCGCTGTTCAACTCGGGCGCCGAGGCGGTCGAGAACGCCGTGAAGATCGCCCGCGCCCACACCGGGCGGTCCGCCGTCGTGGCGTTCTCGCACGCCTACCACGGCCGGACCAACCTGACGATGGCGCTGACCGCGAAGTCCATGCCCTACAAGCACAGCTTCGGGCCGTTCGCCCCGGAGATCTACCGGATGCCGATGGCCTACCCCTACCGCTGGCCGGGCGGCCCCGCCGCGTGCGGGGAGCAGGCCGCGGCCCAGGTGGTGGAGACGATCACCGCGGAGATCGGCGCGGAGAACGTCGCCGCGCTCGTCATCGAGCCGATCCAGGGCGAGGGCGGCTTCATCGTCCCCGGCACCGGCTTCCTGCCCCGGCTGGCCGAGTTCTGCGCGGCCTCCGGGATCGTGTTCGTCGCCGACGAGGTCCAGACCGGCTTCGCCCGCACCGGCGACATGTTCGCTTGCGAACACGAGGGCGTCGTCCCGGATCTGATCGTCACCGCGAAGGGCATCGCCGGCGGCCTGCCGCTCGCCGCGGTCACCGGGCGCGCGGAGATCATGGACTCACCCCATGTCGGCGGACTCGGCGGGACCTACGGCGGCAACCCGCTCGCCTGCGCCGCCGCGCTCGGCGCGATCGCCACCATCGAACGTGAGAACCTCACCGGCCGCGCCCGCCACATCGAGCGGCTCGCGCTGCCCCGGCTGCTCGCCCTGCGCGACCGGTACTCGTTCGTCGGGGACGTCCGCGGCCGCGGCGCGATGCTCGCGCTCGAACTCGTCGCCGACCCGGCCGAGGGAGCCCCACCCGGCCCGCCCGCGCCCGACCGGATGGTGACGGTGGCCGCGGCGGCCGAGGCCCACCGCCGCGGGCTCGTCCTGCTCACCGCGGGCACCTGGGGGAACGTGCTGCGCCTGCTGCCCCCCCTCGTGATCCCCGACAACCTCCTTCTGGAGGGCCTGGACATCCTGGACGAGGTCTTCGCCCACCTCGCCGGTCACCACCCCCGCGCCTGACTCCCCGCGGCCGGCTGGAAAAGCCGGCCGGAGCCGCCACTCCCCGCCACCGGGATGCCTGATGGCGACCGGTGTGTCACGGCCCGGCGCGACGTCCGGGCGGGTCGACCGACATCTGCCACCGAGGTGGACAAGTCCCGCCGCCCAAGCATCAGAACCGGGCTGGCTGGGCATCAATCGTCCACCAGCCGCACGTGGAGGCGGAGGATGACTGTGGCTCCGACTGTCGTAACTCGCACCATCGGTCGCCCGGAGACCGAGATATCCGGGAACGGGTCGTCCCTGGAGGGACCCCCCGGGAGCGGACCCCCCAAAAAAAGCTCACTCCCCGCGTCGCCCGGCGGCGGGCGGTGACCGCCCCGCCGGTATGCCCGGCGTGTCTGGGCGGCCTGGTGCCGCCGAACCTGTGGAGTGACAGGTGGCGGTGCGAGTCGCACGGCGATGTCGAGCCCTTCCACGAGGCACGGTCCTCTCGTGAGCAGGTGCTGCGGTCCCTGGGGCGCAGCAGCCGGGTGCCGGTGTGGCTGCCGTCCCCGATGCCGGTCCACTGGTTCGTGAGCGGCGTCGGCTGGGCGGGTGACGAGCGGACCGGCGCGCACGCGACCGCGTTCGCCGCGAGCGGGCCGTCGCCGGTCGGCGGGCCGGCGGAGATGGTGCTGGTGGCCGAGACACCGCGGGTGGGCCTGGGCAGCCGGCTGGCCGGGCTGACGGTGCCGGATCCGGAGCGTCTCGACGAGGTGCCCGAGGCCAAGATCGAGGCGGCGGGGCACCCGACGGCGCTCTGGCCGATAGCCGCACCGCCCGACCGGGCGGCGTTCGTCGGCGAGGCGCTGGGTGTCTGGCTGTGGTGCGTGCTGTGGCCGGCGGACGCGGCGCTGCTGCTGCTCGAGCATCTCGTCATGGAGGACCTGCGCGACGATCCGCGGCTGGTCGACCGGCTGCTGTTCGGCGCGCCCGGCTCGCACCTGTCGACGCGCTGACCCGAGCGCCCGCCCGACCCGAACACCGACCCGACCCGACCCCGAACACCGACCCGAGCCGAGTGCTCATCCGGGCCGGCGTCCCGGCAGGCCGTTAACCTGGCCTGCCGGGACGCCGGGCGGTCCGGCCGCGGCGGCGACATGAACCGGCGCCGGTCCCGCGATCGAATGTACGGCACCTTTCAGCGCGCTACGATTCTGGCGCCCGCCCGTTCGACAGGTCAGAGCCGGGAGCCGGAGTGACAATTCTGCGCGAGCCGTCCGGCCACGCCGTCGAACAGGCCGAACCCGGGCACCTCCGGCCGCGCACGAACATACTGGGATACCTTCGCACCACTTCACACAAGGACATCGCCGTCCTGTACGCGGTGACGTCTTTCGGGTTCTTCGTCTTCGCCGGAATCCTGGCGATGATGATGCGCGCCGAGCTGGCCCGGCCGGGTCTGCAGTACTTCTCGAACGAGCAGTACAACCAGCTCTTCACGCTGCACGGCACGCTCATGCTGCTGCTGTTCGCGACGCCGCTGGCCTTCGCCTTCGCGAACTTCCTCATACCGCTGCAGATCGGGTCTCCGGACGTCGCCTTCCCCCGGCTGAACGCCCTTTCGTACTGGTTCTTCCTGTTCGGCGGGCTGATGGTCGTCGCCGGCTTCCTCAGCCCGGACGGCGCCGCGGACTTCGGCTGGTTCGCCTACGCCCCGCTGAACAACAAGACGTTCAGCCCGTCGGTCGGGGCGGACATGTGGATCCTGGGCCTCGTCGTCTCCGGGCTCGGGACCATCCTCGGCGCGGTCAACATGATCACCACGATGCTGACCCTGCGCGGCCCGGGCATGACGATGTTCCGTCTGCCGATCTTCTGCTGGACGTTCCTCGTGACGTCCGTGCTGGTGATCGTCGCGTTCCCGGTGCTGGCCGGGGCCCTGCTGTCGCTGGAGGCAGACCGGCGCTTCGGCGCCCACGTGTTCGACTCGGAGAACGGCGGCGCCATCCTCTGGCAGCACCTGTTCTGGTTCTTCGGGCATCCCGAGGTCTACATCATCGCCCTGCCGTTCTTCGGCGTCATCAGCGAGATCATCCCGGTCTTCTCCCGAAAGCCCGTCTTCGGCTACAAGGGCCTGGTGTTCGCCACCATCGCCATCGGCGCCCTGTCGATCGTGGTCTGGGCCCACCACATGTTCGTCACCGGCGCGGTGCTGCTGCCCTTCTTCGCCGTGATGTCGTTCCTGATCGCCGTCCCGACCGGCATCAAGTTCTTCAACTGGATCGGGACGATGTGGCGGGGCAACCTGAGCTTCGAGACCCCGATGATGTTCTGCCTCGGGTTCCTCGTGACGTTCCTGTTCGGTGGGCTGACCGGGGTGCTGCTCGCGAGCCCGCCGATCGACTTCCACGTCAGCGACAGCTACTTCGTCGTCGCCCACTTCCACTACGTGGTGTTCGGGACGGTCGTCTTCGCGGCGTTCGCCGGCACGTACTTCTGGTTCCCCAAGCTGACCGGCCGGATGATGGACGACCGACTCGGGAAGATCCACTTCTGGACCGTCTTCCTCGGTTTCCACCTGACGTTCCTGGTACAGCACTGGCTCGGCATGCAGGGGATGCCCCGACGGTACGCCGACTACGGGCCGAATGACGGATTCACCACGCTGAACACGATCTCGACCGCCGGCAGTTTCCTGCTCGGGGTCTCCACGCTGCCTTTCATGTACAACGTGTGGAATTCCTACCGCCGCGGCCCGCTCTCCGTCGTCGACGACCCGTGGGGATACGGGAACTCCCTCGAGTGGGCGACGTCGTGCCCGCCGCCCCGGCACAACTTCCACGAGCTGCCGCGCATCCGCTCCGAGCGCCCCGCCTTCGACCTGCACTACCCGGAGGTCGCCGGCGCCGCCGACTACCACGCCACCCCCGAGCTGCGCTAGCCCCCGCCAGCCGGTTCAGCCCTGGGGCGGCGTGAGCAGGCGCAGAGCCCCGGGCCGCACGACGATCTCAGCCGGGAGGTCGGCGATCGGGTCGCCGTCCGCGTAGACCTGGAACGGACGGTCCGCCTCCACGACCAGCCGCTCGGCCCGCCGCACCTGGACGTAGGGGACCTCGACGTGCCGGCCGGAGAAGATGCGCGGGAACAGCCGGAGGAAGGTGAGGCGCCCGGTGCGCGCGACCAGGACGATCTCCAGGCGGCCGTCGGCGATGTCGGCATCCGGGGCGAACTTCATCCCGCCGCCGTAGTACGGCCCGTTCGCCGCGCCGACCGTCCACCCGACGTGCTCCAGCGGCGGCTGGTCGTCGATGGTGACGGTGAACCGGGCCGGCTTCCAGGCCGCCACCCCGCGCAACGCCGCGTAGGTGTAGACGCTCTGACCGGACAGCCAGGTCGTCCGGTTCGCGATCACCTGGACGTCGGAGTCGAACCCGAGGCTGGCGATCCCGACGAACGGCACCCCGTTGGCCTCCGGCAGGTCCACCCGGCGTTCCACGGCCGCGACGAGCGCGGTGGCGGCGAGCGCCGGGTCGCGCGGGACGCCCAGTCCACGGGCGAAGTCGTTGCCGCGGCCACCGGGCAGCACGGCCAGCACACCGCCCGACCGGGCGACGGCGCCCGCCACCCGGCCGACCAGGCCGTCACCGCCCAACGCGACGGTCACCCGGCCCGCCGCGACCGCCGAACGGGCTAGTTCCTCGGCGTGCTCCAGGCTTTTCGTCGTCTCGACGGAGACGTCCTCGGCCCAGCGGGCGAGCGCCGAGCGGACGCCGTCGAGGACCTTCGCGGCCCGGCCGCCGCCGGCCTTCGGGTTGACCACGACGGTGAGCCTCGATCGGTCCACCGCCGCGTCGGGTACCTCGGCCCGTGCCGCGGTGCTGGTGCTGGCCGTGCCCGGCTCGGTCATCCGCCGTTTCCTCCCCGCCGACGCCCTGCCGGCCGCGGCAAAGCCTATGGCCACCGGCCACCCGCGGCCCCACCGCCGACCCCGGGCGATCCGCGGCGGCCGCGGGCCGCTCAGGCCTCGTGCGCGCCGGGTGTCCCGGCCTCGACGACCCAGGTCGCGTCAGTCGAGGCGGGGGCGTCGCGCCTGGCGATGGTCTCGACGACCCGCATGTCGGCCCGCCACTCCTCGGGCGTCACGGTGACCCGGGTGTAGCCCCGAAGATCACCGCGGAAATAGCGCACGTGCGGGTTGAGCCGCGCGTTGTTCTCCCGGACGAAGTCCTCGCTGACGAGGAAGAAGCCCGAGCTGATCGACGTGCAGACGAACTCGGTGGCGATCACCGGGGTCTCCGGGCGGTCGAAGTCGACCCGCAGGTCGTTCACCCAGGCGCAGTGGATGTCCCCGGCGAGCAGCACCGGGTTCGCGACCCGGGTGTCGCGCACGGCCGAGAGCAGGCGCGTCCGGTAGGGCACGTAGCCGTCGTTCTGGTCGAGGTTGGTGAGCACCTCGGAGCCGGGGAGCTGGCCGTGCAGCTGGGCGGCCATCGTCTGCTGGGCGATGACGTTCCAGCGCGAGCGGGAGGTGCGCAGGCCGTCGACGAGCCAGGCCTCCTGGGCGGTGCCGGACATGGTCCCGGCGGTGTTGTCGTCGCCCAGCCGGACGGCACCGATGCCGTCCGCCGGCGACCCGGGCTGCGGGGTCCGGTACTGGCGGGTGTCCATCACGTTGAGCGTCAGCAGGTCACCGAAGGTGAGCCGGCGGTAGATCCGCAGGTCCGGCGAGCCCGGGTCGAGCTCGGCGCGGATCGGCATGTGCTCGTAGTACGCCTGGTAGGCGGCGGCCCGCTGCCGGGCGAAGGCCTGCCGGTCCTGGTGCCGGTCGCCGGTGTCGCCGCTCTCGTCGACCAGACCGGCGTAGTTGTTCTCGACCTCGTGGTCGTCCCAGGCGACGACCCAGGGGGCCACGTGGTGGGCGGCCTGCAGCGCGGGGTCGGCCTTGTACTGCCCGTAGCGGTTGCGGTAGTCGGCGAGCGTCTGGAGCTGGTCGAACCCGGGCTTCTCGGGGGTGGTGTGCCGGCGGTCGGGGTACCTGCTGTCGGGGTCGTACTCGTAGATGTAGTCCCCGACGTGCAGGACGAGGTCCGGGCGGTCACCGGCGATCGCGTCGAAGGCGGGCCAGTAGCCGTTCTGGAAGTCCTGACAGCTCGCGAGCGCGAACGACAGCTCACCACCGGGCGAGCCCGGCGCCGCCGCGGTGCGGGTCCGCCCGACCGGGCTGAGGACGTCGCCCGCCCGGAACCGGTAGTAGTAGTCCCGCCCGGGCTCCAGACCGCGGACGTCCACATGGACCGAGTGGGCGAAGGACGTCGTGGCGAGCTGGGTGCCGGCGCGGACGACGTCCGCGAACCTCTCGTCCCGGGCGACCTGCCAGTCGACCTCGACGTCACGCCTGGGCATACCCCCGCCGGCGGTCGGTTCGGGCGCCAGCCGGGTCCAGAGGATCACCCCGTCGGGCAGCGGGTCACCGCTGGCCACGCCGAGCGAGAAGACCCCGTCCCGGATCCCGGGGATGGGCGTCGGCGCGCGCAGGGTCGGCGCCGGCGACGGCGCCGACCCGGAGCCACCGCCGCAGCCGGCGACGACCGCCGCGGCCAGGCCGCCGATCCCACCGAGGAGCACCGCCCGCCGGCCCGGCCGCATCGGCGCGGGCACGGGTGAGTATTCGTCCCGCGTCACGGCCCTGATCACACCACAGTGGGGTGAACGGGGAACGACGATCGGCCGACCATCCTGACCGATCTGACTGGACAGTCGCCTTTGTGGCGACCAGTCCGATCGGTCCGGTAACACCGGGTCTAACATTTCGCCCCGCCCGTTCCCGACTGGAAGACCAGGATGGCCCCCGACCCGGTGCTCGACCTGCTCGCCGCGCAGATGGCGCAGGATATTCTGCCGGCGCGGGTCCGTGACCTGGTCCTGGCCGCTCTCGACGGCGACGGCCCGCTCGCCGCGGAGCTCGCCCGACGCGGCGGGACGCCCGGTGCCGACGAGCCGGACGACGGCGCCACCTCCGGCGACGGCACCGCCCCGGGCGACAGCGCCTCAGGCGGCACCGCCCCGGGTGGCGGGAGGGGGTCGGGTGAGCCGGCCGTCCACCTGGAGTCGATCAGCGTTCAGGGGTTCCGCGGCATCGGACCGCCCGCGGTACTCCCGCTCCGGCCCGGCCCGGGGCTGACCCTCGTCACGGGACGTAACGGTTCGGGCAAGTCCAGTTTCGCGGAGGCCGCCGAGATCGCCCTGACGGGCGACACCCGCCGCTGGTCACGGCGGACGGCGGTCTGGCGTGGCGGCTGGCGCAACCTGCACAGCTCCGGACCCGCCCGCGTCGAGGTGACCTGCACGGTGGAGGGCCGCCCCGGACCGGTCACCGTCGCCCGGAACTGGCCGGAGGGCGCCGGCCTGGACGAGGGCGCCGGCGAGATCCGCGCCGCGGACGGTGAGCCGTGGTCACCATCCGGATGGGCCTGGGCACTGTCCGCCTACCGGCCGTTCCTGTCCTACGCCGAACTGGGCGATCTCCTCGGTGGGCGGCCCAGCGCGATGTTCGACGCGCTGCACGCGATCCTCGGACTGGACGAGATGGTCGACACGGCGCGGCGCCTGAGCGCGGCCCGCGGCCGGTTCGCCGAGGCCGCGCGCCGCTCACGGGAGGAGCACAGCGCCCTGCTCGCGGCGCTGCGGCGCAGCACGGACCCGCGGGCCGCCGCGGCCGCCGACGCACTGCGGGACACCGAACGTCCCGATCTCGACCGGGCCTGGACCATCGCGGCGGGCCTGCCCGCGGCCCCTGGCACCGCGCCGCCCGCGAAGCCGGCGGCGCCACGGGATCCGGCGGCGCCACGGGCGATGGTGGAGCTGCGGGCGATGGTGGAGCTGCGGGTGCCGGCGGAGTCCGACGTCCGGGAGCTCGCCGGGCGGCTGCGCGCGCTCGGGGCCGAGAAGGTCAGGCTGGCGGCGACGGCGGCCGGCGACGCGGCCCGTCTCACCGACCTGCTGGCCGCCGCGCTCGACCACCACGAGCACCAGAACGCCGTCCACGCGGGTGGTCCGTCAGCTGAGAGTCCCGCCGATGGCGATCGGGGCCAGGGCGCGAGCGGCAGCCGACCTTGCCCGGTCTGCGGGGTCGGGCGGCTCGACGAGCGGTGGTGGCACACGACGCGGGCGGAGGTCACCCGCCAGCGGGAGCGGGCCGCGGCCGTGCTCGCCGTGCGCGCCGGCCTCGCCGCCGCGCTGACCGACGTCGCGTTGCTGGTCACACCCAGCCCCGAGCCGCTCACCACCGCTGAGCCGCCGGCTCCCTCCGGGTCGCCGGCCGCCCCCACTCCGCCGGCCGCCGACGCGCCGCCGACCACCGAGGGGAGCACCGCCGGGCTGGCAGGGCTGGCCGCGGCCGCCGACACGGCCTGGCGCCGCTGGGCGCGGCTGCGCGACGGCTCCGACCCGCTGGCCGTCGCGGACGGGCTCGAATCCACCCACCCCGCGCTGCTGCGGGCGGTCGAGGCCCTGCGGGCGGCCGCCCGCGACGAGCTCGACCGCGCCGACGCCGACTGGCGTCCGCTCGCCGCCCGGGTCACCGCCTGGGTCGGGGCGGCCCGGGCGGTCGACGCCGGCGCCGGAGTCCTGGCCGACCTCCGCCAGGCTCTCGACTGGCTGCGCGAGGCCACCCAGCGGCTGCGGGACGAACGGATGCGGCCCTTCGCGCAGCGGTCGGCGCGGATCTGGTCGATGCTGCGGCAGGAGAGCAACGTCGAGCTGGGCCCGGTGCGCCTCACCGGCAGCGCCAACCAGCGGCGCGTCGACCTCGACGTCACCGTCGACGGGGTGGACGGCGCCGCCCTCGGCGTGATGAGCCAGGGCGAGCTGCACGCGCTGGGGCTGGCGCTGTTCCTGCCCCGCGCGACCAGCGACGCCAGCCCGTTCCGCTTCCTCGTCATCGACGACCCCGTCCAGTCGATGGACCCGGCGAAGGTGGACGGGCTGGCCCGGGTGCTCGCCGAGGTCGCCGAGACCCGGCAGGTCGTCGTGCTCACCCATGATGATCGACTGGCCGACGCGGTGCGTCGGCTGCGGCTGCCGGCCACGGTGCTCGACGTGGTCCGTCGCGAGGGTTCGCTGGTGCGGCTGCGAGGGAACCTCGATCCGGTCGGGCGCCATCTCGCGGACGCGCGGGCGCTCGCCCGGACCGGTGACCTGCCCCGCGACCTGGCGATGCTGCTCGTCCCGGCGATGTGCCGGTCGGCGGTCGAGACGGCGTGCAACGAAGTGGTCCGGCGCCGCCGGCTCGGGGCGGGGGCCCGTCACGCCGAGGTCGAGGCGGCGCTCGCGGCGGCGCACTCGGTGAACGAGAAGGCCGCGCTGGCCCTGTTCGACGACGCGCGCCGGGCCCGCGGCGTCCTGCGTCGCCTGGACGGCCACGCGCCATGGGCCGCCGACACCTTCCGGGCCGTCCGGGACGGCGTGCACGTCGGGTATGACGGCGACCTGCTGGCCCTGGTCCGCGACACCGGCCGGCTGACCGACCACATCCGGACCCTGGCTTGACCCGCGGCCGACGGCCGTCGCCGCGGCCGCCGGCGCCGCAGCCGCAGCCGGCGGCGGCGCCGTCACCGGACCTGCGGTTGGATCCCGTGGTGGCGCTCGCCGAAGCCGACCGGCTGTTGCGCCTGGAGACCCCGGCGGCGGACGGGTCGTGGCCGCGGCTGTGCGCCTGGCTGCTGCGACTCGCCGTGGAGCAGGCCGTCGACGAGGTGTGGCGGGCGCACCGCCGGCCGGAGCTCGTCCGGCTCCCGATGCGGGCCCAGCTGCTGGTCCTGCCGAGCTTCATCGATCCCGGCGTGGCGGACGAGGCCGGCGCCGCCTGGTACACGCTGTCGCGGGCCGGCCATCAGCATGCCTACGAGCTGGCCCCCACCGCCGCGGAGCTGCGCCGCTGGCACCAGGACCTCTGCTCGCTGCTGCCCAGGCTCAGGGCCGGACGCCCGCGGTCCGTCCGGCTGGCGGAGGCCGACCGGCCGGACGGATAGTGTGGGTCGGATCGGCTCAAGGAGGTCGCGCTGCCCACCGTTCCCGCCCCGACCCCTGATCCCGCCCCGGCCCCGCCGGCCGGTCCGGCTACCGGCCCGGCGCCGGACGCGACGCCCAGCCCGGTCGCCCGTCCGTCCTCCGGGATCGACCTGCACGCCCATTCGACCGCGTCGGACGGGTCGGCCAGCCCGGAGGAGCTTGTCCGGCTGGCCGCCGCGACCGGCCTCCAGGTGCTCGCGCTGACCGACCACGACACCACCGGCGGGATCGACCGGGCCGCGGCGGCGCTGCCCACCGGCCTGACGCTGGTGCCCGGCGCGGAGATCTCCTGCCGGGTCGTGGTGCACGGGCACCAGATCTCGATGCACGTCCTGGCCTACCTTTTCGACCGGGCCGAGCCCCGGTTCGCCGCGGTCCGGGCCCGACTGCGCGAGGAGCGGGCCACGCACGCCCGCCGGATGGTGGAGCGGCTCGCCGCGGCCGGTCACCCGGTGCGCTGGGAGCGGGTCCAGGAGCTGGCCCGGGGCACCGTCGGACGTCCGCACGTGGCGGCCGCGCTGGTGGAGGCGGGGCTGGTCCCCGACGTGAACAGCGCGTTCAGCCGCGAGTGGATCGGCGCGGGCGGGCGCTTCTGGGCCGAGAAGGCCCAGCCGGACGTCCACGAGACCCTGCGGCTGATCCGGAACGCCGGGGGTGTGAGCGTGTTCGCGCACCCGTTCGCCAGTGCCCGTGGCAAGACCGTCGGGCCGGACATCATCGTCGCCATGGCCCGGGACGGGCTGACCGGCGTCGAGGTGGACCACCCGGATCACCCACCGCAGGCCCGGGCGCAGTTGCGGGAGATCGCCGCCGATCTCGATCTGGTGATCACCGGCTCGAGCGACTTCCACGGGGACCACGATCGGCGGAGCCTCGGGTCGGAGACCACGTCCAGGGACAGCTACGAGGCGTTGGTCGCGAAGGCCAGCGGTTCCAGCCCGATCCGCGGGTAGCGGACCCGACGGCGGCGGGTGGCGAACATGACGGTGGCCGGTGGCGAACCCGGCTCCGGCCGGTCAGACCCCGGAACCGCAGCCGGTGCCGGGCGCGGGCGGGGGTTCCGGACCGCCGAGCCGGCTCAGCAGATCCCCGAGGATGTCCTGCTCCTCCGGAGTGAAGTGGTCCAGAACGTGCCGCGCCACCCCCCGGAGGTGGGTGCCCGAGGCGTCCCGCAGCCGGTTGAGCCCCGCGTCGGTGAGCGTCGCCAGCGTGCCGCGGGCGTCCGACGGGCAGGACCGGCGTTCCACCAGGCCCTCCCGTTCCAGGCGATCGACCAGCCGGGTCAGCCCGCTGCGGGACAGCAGCACCTTCTGCGCCAGCTCACTCATCCGGAGCTGGTGGCCGGGCGCCTCGGCGAGCTGCACCAGAACGTCGTAGGAGGCCAGCGGAAGCTGGTGCGCGGCCTCGAGCTCGGCCTCCAGAAGCCGCGTGGCGTGCGCGTGCGCCCGCAGTAGCTGCCGCCAGGCCCTCATGCCGCGAGCGTCCACCATCCATCTCGGCTCGGCCGGCCCGGGCCCGGATCTCCAGGCTTCGGTCACCCTCTGCTCGGTCACGGTCGAATTCTCCCGCCCCATGTGGATCAGAGTACGACGAGCCGGTACGGTCCCGCCCGGACCACGGGCGCCCTCAGACGCCGACCGCACCGCCGGGCCCGACCGAACCGCCCAACCGAACCGCCCGATCGAACGTGCCACCCGGGCCGCCGCATTCCCGCACGCCGGGCGTCGCCCGCCCCACCGTGTCAGGCCCCCCACCGCCGGCCCGGCCCGGCCGCCCACGCGCGGGCTATCGTGGAACGAGGTCGCGCCCGGTACCCAGCCGACCCGCGATCTGTGCACCGTGACCCGTCCACACGCCCGTCCCGGCGGTACACACCCCGGCGGGCCGATCCCGAACACGACTGCGCCGGACCCGTCGAGCACGGTCCGGCACCCGAGCCCCCCGCTATGCCACATCCGAGGTCGGCCACGACCGAGGATGTCGACCCGCGACCGAGGTTTCCCTTGCCACCAGCCCTGCCTTCGTCCGACGCCATCCAGTCCGCCCTGGCGACCGTGCTGGACCCGGAGATCGGACGGCCGATCACCGAACTGGACATGGTGGATTCGGTCCACGTTCGCGACGACGGATCCGTCGATGTGGTCGTTCTGTTGACCGTCTCCGGCTGCCCGATGCGGGATGAGATCACCTCCCGGGTCACCCGCGCCGTCACCGGTGTGGACGGCGTCCGCGACGTGCGGGTGACCCTCGAGGTGATGACCGCCGAGCAGCGCAGCGCCCTGCACGAGAAGCTGCGGGGCGGCACCCCGCAGCGGGTCATCCCCTTCGCGCAGCCCGGGTCGATGACCAGGGTCTACGGCGTGGCCAGCGGCAAGGGCGGCGTCGGCAAGTCGTCGGTCACCGTCAACCTGGCGGCCGCGATGGCCCAGTCCGGGCTCGCCGTCGGCGTCCTCGACGCGGACATCTACGGCCACTCCGTCCCCCGGATGCTGGGCATCGACCGGCCACCCACCCAGGTCGAAAAAATGATCATGCCGCCGCAGGCGCACGGCGTGAAGGTCATCTCGACCGGGATGTTCACCCGTGGCAACGAGCCCGTCACCTGGCGCGGCCCGATGCTGCACCGGGCCCTCGAGCAGTTCCTCTCGGACGTCTTCTGGGGCGACCTCGACGTCCTGCTCCTCGACCTGCCGCCCGGCACCGGGGACATCGCGATCTCCCTGGCCCAGCTGGTTCCCTCGTCCGAGCTGCTGCTGGTGACCACACCCCAGCTCGCCGCGACCGAGGTCGCCGAGCGGGCCGGGACGATCGCCGTCCAGACCCACCAGAACGTGGTCGGCGTGGTCGAGAACATGGCCTACATGCCGTGCCCGCACTGCGGCGAGCGCGTCGACGTGTTCGGCGAGGGCGGCGGCGCGGCCGTCGCCGAGCGGCTGACCAGGGTGCTCGGCCACGAGGTGCCGTTGCTCGCCCAGGTCCCGGTGGACGTCCGCCTCCGGCAGGGCGGCGACTCCGGCAAGCCGCTGGTCCTCTCCGACCCCGACTCCGAGGCCGGGAAGGCGCTGCGCGCCGTCGCCGAGCGGCTGACCTTCCGCTCCCGCGGCCTGTCCGGCCGCTCGCTGGACATCAGCCCCGCCCGCCGCTGACCCGTCCGGAGACGGAACAGACACGCACAGGGCCCTGCCGGTTGAACCGGCAGGGCCCTGTGTGGACTGCCTGGGAAGACTGGTGGAGCCGACCGGCGACCAGGGCCGGATGGCCGGGGTATCAGGTCGTGTCGGGGTCGAACGGGGGCGGAGTCGACTTCGGCTCCGCCCGCTCCACGCGCACCGGTGCCGGGGCTGGCGTGGGCGGACTGGCCGCGACAGCGGTTCCGCCGGTCGGGCTCGGCTTGGTCAGTGACGGCCGGTTCACCGGCTTCGCGCCGCCAGCCCTGGCCGCCGGACCGCTCTCGGCGCCGGTCGGCAGGTGGGCCTTGGTCAGCGCGGGCGTGACCGGCGGCTCGTCCTCGCCCAGCAGCGACTCGAACGACGTCCGCTTGCCCGGGTAGGCAGGGAACAGGGAGTCGTCGTCATCGCCCTCGAAGAGGTGCTTGCGGACGAAGGTCTTGGGATGCAGGTCCCGCAGGTCGAGGTCGGCCAGCTCGGAGCGCAGGTCGTTGCGCATGCCGTTCGCCATCTGGCGGAACTGGCGCAGCATCCGGCCCGCGTCGCGGGCGGCCCTGGGCAGCCGATCGGGGCCGAAGACGAACAGCCCGATCAGGAGCAGTACGACTACCTCGCCCCACCCGACGCCGTTGAACACAACGGTCAGAGTACCCCGCCTGCCGCCGCCGGCGAAGGGCTCGGACATGATGAACAGGTGTCCTGAGCGCCACTGTCACCTGGGCCACCGACCGCGCCGTCCGGGCGCACGCACCCGACCAGGCGGTTCCGCCGCGGCCCGAGCCCGGACCGCGTCCGGACACCCGGATACCCGCACCGAAGCGCCACCCCGTGCCCCTCGACGGCGCCGACACAGCCGACCGGGGCAAGGCGGGCCGGGCAAGGCAGGGAGGCGGTTCCGCGGAACCGCCGCGTCGCCGACGACCGGCTCCCCCTCTCAGCGGGGCTGCCGTCCGACAACCACCGCGGTATCAGCTGGTCGGCTGTTCCTGGAGGACCACCCGCGCGGTGCTCTCCGCTCCGTTGCGCCGGAAGGTCACGGTCACCGTGTCCCCGACATGGCGCAGCCGGGTGGCCCCGGTGAGATCGTTCGTGCTGGTGACGACGGTGTCGTCGACCCGGGTGATGATGTCGCCCGGCAGCAGTCCGGCCGCGGCCGCGGGCCCCGCCGGCTCGACGTCACGGATGATCGCGCCCGGGGTGGTACCGCGTGCCCGGGCCTCGGCGGCGGTGACCGTCGCGGCCGACACCCCGGTGTAGGGGTGGGTGGCCCGCCCCGTCCGGATGATCTCGTCCGCCACCGACGCGGCGTAGTCGATCGGGATCGCGAACCCGACCCCGACGCTGCCCGACGGCGCCTGGCCGCCCGGTGCCGTCGCGATCGCCGTGTTCAGGCCGACGACCTGGCCTCGGGCGTCGAGCAGCGGGCCACCGGAGTTCCCGGGATTGATCGCCGCGTCGATCTGGATCGCACCGATGATCACAGAAGCCCCGCCGCCCTCGGCGGGCACGGTCGGGTTCCGGTCCAGCGCGCTGACGATCCCCGTGGTGACCGTCCCGGAGAGGCCGAAGGGCGCGCCGATCGCGATCACCGGAGCGCCGGCGACCAGCGAACCTGACCGCCCCAGCGTCGCCGCGGGCAGCCCGGAGGCACCGGGGATGTGCAGCACCGCGAGATCCGAGCGGGCGTCCCGCCCGACGATCTCGGCGAGCACCGGCTCGGCACCGTCACTCATCGTGATCATCACCTGGCCACCCGCGTTCACCGCCGGCGCGACGACATGGTTGTTGGTGAGCACGTAGCCCTCGGACCGAATGATCACCCCGGAGCCGTTCCCGCCCTCGGCCCCCGCCGTCACGTCGATGGTCACGACGGACGGCATCACCCGCGCGACCACCCCGGCCACCGAACCGGGGTCGATGACCGTGGGCGCGGCCGCGGCGGACGCCGCCGGCGACGCCCCCACGGAGTCGCCCAGTACCAGGCTGGTCACCCAGCCCCCGGTCGCTCCCCCCAGCAGCCCGGCGATCACCGCCGTGATCACGAGGGCCCGCCGGCTGTGGCGGATCTTCGGAGCGGCGCCGCGGTGGTGCGTCGCCGCCCCCGCGGCTCTGGCCGCATCGCCCCCGGCCCCGTCCCCGGCCAAGTCAGCCGGCGACGCGTCGGACGTCGACGCCCCCGCCGCGGAGCCGGCGGCCGCCGATTTCCCAGCCGCCGATTTCCCGGCCCTGGACGTCCCAGCCGTGGAGGGCCCAGCCGTGGAGGTCGCCGGCCCGGATGGAGCGGCGGGAGCACGCACGGACGAGGCGGACGCGGATCTGCCGGATGGCGCGAGTTCCGAGGGGGGCGGCGTGGGCGGACGCGCGGCACGCCGGGCCCCCACCGGATCCACCAGCGGGTCGGCCGCCGGCCGGGCCGCGACACGCTGGTCGGCGTCGCGCGAGATCGGCCCGCGGTGGCCCTCCCGTGGGACGGCTTCCCGCGGGATGGCCTCCCGCGAGGCCGGCGGCAGGGGGCTCTGCGGGCGCTGGGCCGAAGGCCGCGAGTTCTCCCGCGCGACCGCCGGCCGCGAAGTCGCGCTCTCCGGCGGAGATGTGCCGGCCCGCGCGGCCGGGCGCGGCGCGGCCGCGGGCCGCGACTGCGCTGGCATACTCGCCTTCGCGCCCACGCCCGGGACACCGCCTCCACCAGCGTCGCGTTCC
Source organism: Parafrankia discariae (assembly GCF_000373365.1). Lineage (NCBI taxonomy): Bacteria > Bacillati > Actinomycetota > Actinomycetes > Frankiales > Frankiaceae > Parafrankia > Parafrankia discariae. Next base: position 238,122 of record NZ_KB891208.1, on the reverse strand, counting down.
GGAGTGCCCGCGCGGGGCGCGGTGTCACGCCGGCCGGGCTCCCTGGCTGGCGGCGCGATCGGCCCGCGGGCCGCGCCTTCGGGGCTCGCGGGGCCCTGGCGCCCGGCGAGGTCCCGGGCGGACGAGTCGCCCCCGCTGGCGTCGCGGGTGGCGGCGCCGTTCCGGGCGGCCGCGTCCCGGACGCCGGAACCACTCCGCGGGGACGAGCCGTTCTGCACGGTGGCGCCCCGGGCGCCGGAACCGTTCCGCGGGGGCGAGCTGTTCTGCGCGACTCGGCCGTTCTGGGCGACTTGGCCGTTCTGGGCGGCTCGGCCCTCCCGCGCGACTGGGGCCTGCGCGGCGCCACCGTCCGAGGCGGTGGGCGCGACGGGCGGAACGCCGCCCGGCCGACCCGCCGGACCCTTCGGCGCGGCGGCGGCCTGCCGCGTAGCCGTCCCCCGAGCGGGCGCCTCCCGAGCCGCCGCCTCCCGGACGGGCGCCTCCCGGTTGGAGATCTCCCGGCTCGGTGCCGTCCGGCTCGGTGCCTCTCGAGTGGGTGCCTCCCGAATCGGCGACTCCCGGTCCGCCGGTTCCCGGCCGGACGTCGCCCGCGCGGCCGGGCCTCGCGGGCCGGCGCCGTCCCGTTCCGCACCGGCCCGCCTGGTCGCCTCGTCGCGGGTGCCGCCGGTGGCCCCGGTGTGGCCCGTCGCGGACGAGCCCGGCGCCGACGAGCTCCCAACGGTGGGTGGGCGCCCGGCGGTGGGCGTGCTGGCGCGCGTGGTGGTCCGGACCGGTTCGGCGAAGGGCGACCGTTCCGCCGCCGGCGCGGCACGGCGCGGCGGTTCCGCCCGGGTCTCGGGGCCCGGGCGACGCTCCGCCGGGGGGCGGCGTTCCGGCCCGTGCAGTGGCAGGGAGGCCGGAACCGGCCGGCTCGCTCCCCCCGACGACGGCACGGTGCCCTCCGCCGCCCGCGAGCGGGGCGCGGGCACGGGCACCGACGGGGGCTCTGCCTCGTCCGTGCCAGGACGGGCATCGGTGGTCTGGTCGTCGCCGGTGGTGTCCACATGCCCTCCCCGATGTGCTCGGCTCGCGGCGCTGCGGACCGGCGGCGGCTCCTGCACCACCGCGGCCCGCGAGACCGAGCGGACAACACGGTAGAGGTTCACGGAGCGGCACAGGAGGGCCACCAGACACCAAATCCGCCGGCACAGGCCGCCGAGACCACTCATCGTGAGGGAGTCGGCGCGTTCGTGCACTCCGCGGTTACCGACCTGCCCTTTTCGGCAGCGAAAAAGCTCGGTGGCCGACCTTCGCGCTAGCCCGATGGGGCCATCAAACGATCACTCATGGCGCCACGCAGGGCACGGCCACGGCGCTACGAAGGGCTCGCGGGCCGCGCCGGGGGTGCCGTCGAGGGCTAGGGACGCCGCGGGAAGGACACCGAGGCGATCATCTGGGCCGGGCGGGGAACACCGGCCGCCGGGGCCTTCGCCGGGATCACGGTCGCGACCGTGGGGACCGAGGTCTGGTCCGGCCTCCGGGGCACCGGGCGCCCGTCCGCGAGCGCCGCGCCGCTGACCGCGAGCAGCATGAACGCGGCCGACCCGACGAGCGTCCGCCGCATCCGGCCGTGCCGGCGCGGCCGGGGGGTGATGACCGCCGGTCGGCTGTGCCCCGTGGCGTGTACGGCAACCCCGGGGTCGGCCAGAGCGACACCGGGCGCACCGCACCCCGGTGCGCCGGCGGTGAGCCGCCCGGACCCGGCCGGGACCCGGGGCGACACGGCCCCCGGCGGACGTCCGACGAGTGCGACCGACCGGCCGGGGAAGGCTCCCGGCCGGGACGGCGCACCGCCCGGTCGAGCGGGGCGGCCGGTGCGGACCAGGCCCGCCTGGCGCGCCGGCGAGGCGGCCGGGCGAACCGACCTGCGCGGGGCGGATCCCTCGGCGACGAAACCGCTGGCCATCGCGGGCATTCTGCGCGGGGGGGCCGGCGCGGGCCGCGCGGCCTGGTACTCGCGAGCGCCGAGGCTGAGCAGCGTGGAGGTCAACGTGCTGGGGAGGGCGGGAGTGGCCAGGGCGGAGAGCCGGGCCTTGAGCCTGCGCTGCTCGGCTACCTCCGCCTGACAGTCGGAGCAGCAGGCCAGGTGTGCCAGCGCGCGATCCCGCTCGTCGTGGCTGAGCTGCCCGTCGACCAGGGGGGTGAGGCGCTCACCGAGATGGCTGCTCACGCCCGCCGCTCCCGCGGAGCACCGCCCTCGGCTCCGACGGCACTACTCACCGGACCTCGCCGGCGGTCGGTCCGGCGACCGCGACGCCCCGACCTGTCTGGTTCGACGGCGGCGGCGTCGACCGCGAGCTGACTCTCGCCCGAACCCGGCGCACCGGTGGCACCCGTGGCGCCCGCCGGTGGCCGTTCCCAGGAGCCGCTGGTCTCCGCCTGGGCCTGGGACGACCCCGTGGACGGCGCCGCCGCGGCGTTCGAGACCCCGTCGTCAGCCGCCACCGCCATGCCACGCGGGGCGCGGTCGGCGAGCGCGGCGCGCAGCATCGCCCGGCCCCGGGAGATCCGGCTGCGGACGGTGCCGAGCTTGACCCCGAGCGTCTGCGCGATCTCCTCGTAGGAGAGCTGCTCGATGTCGCACAGCACGACCGCGGCCCGGAAGTCCGGCGGCAGCGCGGCGAGGGCGGCCTCGACGTCGGCGTCCAGATGGCTCTCGGCGTACACGGCCTCCGGGCTGGCCTCCCGGCCGGCCAGGCGCTCGGTGTCCTCCGGCAGCGCGTCGAACCTGATCTTCTGCTGGCGACGCATCCGGTCCAGGAACAGGTTGGTCGTGATGCGGTGCAGCCACCCCTCGAACGTGCCGGGGGTGTAGTCAGCCAGCGAGCGGAACACCCGGACGAAGACGTCCTGGGTGAGGTCCTCGGCGTCGTGCGCGTTGCCCGTCAGACGATAGGCAAGGCGATACACCCGGTTACCGTGCTCCCGGACCACGTCCTCCCAGGACGGGGGCACCCAACCAGCTACTTCTGGGGTGGCGGCCGCGTCGGAGACGGCCGAACCAGCCCCGAACTCCTGCGCCGCCACAGCCGCCTCTCGGTCGGTTCGCGACGAACGTACCCGACGCGCCGGCCAGGGAGCGGCGAATCCCGCTGCGGACACCGATGTTTCTCCCCTCGACCCAGTCGACACGGGCGCACTGACAAGACGAACGTTCCTGTCTTGTCTCCCGTTCCCGTAGGCTGCGGATGTCATGCCGGACATCGACATCGCCGCACGGGAATCTGCCGTCGCCTACGCCGAGGGCTTCCTCGTGGAAGACCCCGTTCTTCGTGCTGCCCGCGCCCGCGCCGAGGAGGTCGGGATCGCCCCGGTCAGCCCCGGTGTCGGGGCAGTGCTCCGTTTCCTCGCCGCGTCCGTCGGCGCCCGCGCGGTCGTCGAGATCGGCACGGGTACCGGTGTGTCCGGAACGTGGCTGCTGCGCGGAATGCGCCCGGACGGCACCCTGACCACGATCGACGTCGAGGCCGAGCACCTGCGGCTCGCCCGCCGCATCTACGCCGACGCCGGGATGGCCCCCGGCCGCTCCCGGCTGATCACCGGGCGGGCCCTCGAGGTCCTCCCCCGGCTCACCGACGGCGCCTACGACCTGGTGTTCTGCGACGCCGACCGGCGAGAGAGCACCGAGTACCTGACCCAGGCGCTCCGCCTGCTCCGCCCCGGCGGGATCGTGGCGTTCACCGGGGTCCTCGCGGGCGGGCAGATCGGCGACCCGGCCACCCGCACCCAGGAGTCCGTGGCCGTCCGGGAGCTGGCGACCGCCGTCCGGGACGACGTGCGCCTCACCCAGATGCTGCTCACGACCGGGGACGGCCTGCTCGTGGCCGTCGTGGCGAAATCCTCCCCCGTCGGCTGATCGCCCCGCCGACGGTACCGGGATCGGTGCATTCGACCGCTATAACCGATTAGTCTCTGTGGGCCGGGCGCTACGTCCGTGCCGTCGACACAGCGTTTCAGCTCTGCCCACCCGGATCCTGTCCGACCGGACGACCCGCGTGCCGACGAGCACTGGCCGAGCGACGGCCGCCAGGCCACGCCGGGTCGTCCGCGGGACGTCCGGAGCGGACCCGCGCGGCCCGGGACACCCGGCGGTGTGCGTCCCGCCGCGCGAGCGCGGGGCGCCGCCACGCCGACCGGCGCGAGCCGTTCGGTGACGGTCGAGGCCGGGAGTGGACGTCGTGCGGAGTGACGTGGCGCGGAGTGAGGTGGATCGTCGTCGTTTCGACGACGACTTCGACCACCGTGGCTCCACGCGCCGCGAGGCCGACCACCACGACGCCGGGTACGGCCACGACGCCGGGTACGGCGATCGCGAACACCACGACCCCGGATACCGCGGCTCCGGGTACCCGAACCCCTCACGCCACGGCTCCGACCGCCGCGACGGGGGCCGGCCGGACACCGGACATCGCGACGCCGGCCATGACGACCACGCCAGCTATGACGATCACACCGGATACGACGATCACGCCTATCGCGACCCTCGACACCGCGGCCCCGGGCAGCGCGACACCGGCTCCGGCCCACGCCGTCCCGCCGCGCGCCCCGGCGGCGCCGGGAACCGGGCCGGCGGCGGACACCAGGGCCGTCAGGGGAACCGAAGCGGCTACCCCGATCGATCCGGCGGACCCGCCCGCCCCGGCCACCCCGATCGATCCGGTGACTCCATGCGCGCCACCCATCCGGGCCGGGACCGACAGCCCGGCGGCCCCGGCGGGCGGCCGGGGTACCCGACCGCGGGCGGCTTCGCGCAGCGGCCACCGGCGCCGCCGCAGTCACCACCGCCACCGCACCGGGAGAACTGGCTCGGCTGGGTGGCGTTCCTGCTCGGGGTCGCGCTACTCGCCGGCGCGGCCGGCTACACGCTCAACCGGGTGACCAGCGGATCGGGCACCGCCGCCGCGGGCCCGGCCAGCGGCGGCCGGCCCATCGGCACGGCCGACCCGACGACCGGCGGCACGGGCACGGGCACGGGCACGGGCACGGGGCCGACAGCCGAGCAGGTCGCGATCCTGCTCGCCAACCAGGGCCTGCCGCTGCGGACGACGGTCGTCTACACGGCGCAGAACGACCCCGACGGCCTGCTGGGCCGTCCCGGCGGGTACTCCGGCCGGGTCGCCTTCGCCGACGGTCGCGTCAGCGCGAGCGAGATCGCCGGCGCGCCGGCGGACGCCATCGAGCGCGGCGGTGCCATCGAGGTCTTCGTCGATCCCGCCGCCGCCGCGGGCCGCGGCGCGGCCCTGCGCGCCCCCGTCGGCGGTGACCTGCCCAAGGAGTACACCTACGTGCGCGGGACGATCGTGCTGCGGCTCTCGCTGATCCTCCCGGAGGAGATGGCCGCCGGGTACGAAACCGCCCTCGCGGCGGTCGTCGGGCAGCCGGCGCTGCCCGGGTAGCCGTCCTAACCCGTCCTGGCGACGTTTGTGTGGGTGCCCTGGAGGGGGAGGGCGTACGCATGAACATCCGCGAGTTCTACGACGCCGATCCCCGCCGACGGGCGTCCGAGGAGATCACGTTCGGGGACGGCTGGACCAGGGCGGACGACGAGCACTCCACCTACCGGCTGAACTGGGTGGTCGACACGGGCGAGGTCTACTCGGTGCGCGAGCCGCACCCCGGCGGCATCCTGGCCCGCTACCTCGATCAGCTCCGAGTGGACCAGGCCGATGTGGACGAGCTTCTCGTGGACGTCCTCGCCGACACCGACCGGTACGCCGTCGAGGCCGCGCTCGCCGGCTGGCCCGCCGTCATGCCGGAGAAGGACAGCCTGAGCTGGGCCCGGCGGCAACTCGCGGCGCTGGGCTCCGCCAGCCCCTCCGGCCGCTGACGGCCCGCTTCCCCATCCCTCCGACGGGGGCCGCCGGACACCATGCGGCGTCCGCGGTTCCGCGGAACCGCGGAACCGCTCCGTCAGGTGGGCTGCTCGCCCGCCGGGGCGCCGGCCAGGTAGGCGAGCAGGGTGCGCACTCCCCAGCCGGTGCCGCCGCGGCTGATCTCGCCGTCGTCGGAGTCCGCCCGGGCCGTTCCGGCGATGTCGAAATGCGCCCAGGGCAGGCCCGCGGTGAACTCCCGGAGGAACAGCGCGGCGGTGATCGACCCACCGCTGACGTCCAGCGCCCGGCCGATGTTCGCCAGGTCGGCGACCGGCGAGTCGATGGCCGGCCGGTACTCCTCGGTCAGCGGCAGCCGCCAGACCCGCTCTCCCGCGCGGCCGGCCGCGTCGGCGAGCTCGCCGGCCAGTGTGTCGTCGGAGGAGAACAGGCCGGCGGTGCGCCGGCCGAGCGCGACGGTGATCGCCCCGGTCAGCGTGGCCAGGTCGACGACCTGGTCGGGGGCGAGGGTGGCGGCGGCGTAGGCCAGCCCGTCGGCGAGCACCAGCCGGCCCTCTGCGTCGGTGTTGAGCACCTCGACCGTCGTCCCGCCCCAGCAGGTGATCACGTCACCGGGTCGGACGGCGGACCCGCCGATCATGTTCTCGGCGAGGCAGAGCAGCGCGGTGACCTTGCCGGGAACTTCCAGCTCGGCCAGCGTGACCATGGCGCCGAGCACCGCGGCCGCGCCGGACATGTCGGTCTTCATGCCGGCCATCGAGACCGACGGCTTGAGCGACAGCCCGCCGGAGTCGAAGGTGATCCCCTTGCCGACCAGCACCCGGTGGCCGGGAGTCCGCCCGCCGGGGCCGGGCGGACCGTCGTAGGTCAGTGTCACCAGGCAGGGTGGGCGCGGGGAGCCCCCGCCCACCGCGACCAGGCCGCCGAAGCCCTGGCTGACCAGGTCGGCGTGGTCGAGCACGGTGACGCCCAGGCCGGCCTGGGCCGCGGCCCGCACGGCCTGGTCCGCGAGCCAGCGCGGCGTCTTCACGAGGCTCGGCATGTTGATCAGATCACGGGCGAGGCACACACCGTCCGCCACGGCGCGGGCCCGGCGGGCCGCCTCGATCAGCGCCGGTTCCTCGGGTCGCTCCGTGCGCAGGACGAGGATCCGCTCGGCGCGCGGGTCGGCCGGCGGCTCGTCGGGCGCGGGCCCGGTGGGGTCGGCCGACCCGGAGGCCGGCTCGGCGCTCGGGTCCTCGGCGCTCGGGTCCTCGGGAGCCGCGCCGGTGACGACGGCGGCCGGGCGGTAGGAGCCCAGAGCGAAGCCCTCGACGAACGCGTAGGTCTGCTCGGCGTCCGGGTCGGCGACGACGAAGGGCCGCCCGCGGGTGCCCGCACGGCGCGCGAGAGCCGCGCCGGCCGAACGCCAGCCGGCAGTCTCGCCGGCACCCACGCCGAGCAGGAACAGCCGCCACGGTCGCTCGGAGCGCGACAGCGGCACGACCAGGACACCCCCCGCGTCCCCCCGGAAGGCCTCGTTCTCGATCAGGCGGTCCGGGTCCGCGCCGACGCGCGCGCAGGCGCTCCGACCCGCCGCACCGACGATCGTGGCACCGTCGACCCTCGTGACCACGACTGCGAGCACGGTGCAGTCCCAGCCGACCGCCGTGCCGACGGTGTCGGGCACGCCGGGTGTGTCGGGCACGCCGGGTGTGAGGGGCGTGACGGGCACGCCGGGCGGCACCGGTTCGCCCGGCGCCTCACCGGTCCCCCCGGTCCCGCCCCGACTCGGCGGCTCGCCGGGCTCGGGCCCACCGGCTGACGGCGGGTGCTCGATGGAGGTGAGAATGACGAGAGGCGCGCGGTACCTCGAGTCGATGAGGTCGGCGTCCTGGGCGGGAGCGGCGGTCGTCATGCGGACGGCTCCGCCCCACGGGCTCGCCCGCCGGGCCGGGGGTAGGTGACCACCGAGCCTAACCGACCGCGATCTTGAGAGCGTCTCCCAGCGCACTCGCCTCGTCGGCTGTGAGTTCGACGACGAGTCGGCCGCCCCCTTCGAGCGGGACGCGCATGACGATGCCGCGCCCCTCCTTGGTGACCTCGAGCGGACCGTCACCCGTCCGCGGCTTCATGGCCGCCATCGGTGCACCTCTTCCTGCCGTCGGACCTGCGTCTGACGACGATTATCCCGGAGACCGGCCCGCAAACCGAAACACGTCCCTGCGGGGAATCACAACGGTCACGGAGAGGTAGTGGCTTCGGTGGCCACAGAGGGGCTCCGGCGGCTCCGAACGAGGGACTCTGGTGTGATTCACTACGGTTACCCAAGCTCGTTTTCCCCGGGCGCCGAGGCCTCTCGCTCGGACGTCGAGGCCGCGGGGCCGCGTGTGTCCCCCCCGTTGGCATCCGGCCGCTCCGGATCAAGCGGCTCCGGATCAGGCTTCTCCGGCCCGGCGTCGGTGTCGGTGTCGGCTTCGGGGTCGACGTCGACCCCGGGGTCCACCCCGGCGTCGGTGTAGCCGTTGGCGTTGGCGGCCACGCCGAGATGCGCGAACTCCGCGAGCCGGACGAGCTCGTCGTCCCGGCGGGCGAGTTCCTCGTCACGCCAGGCGATCTCGTAGGCGAGCCGGGCCAGGACGGCGTCGACCTCGGCCATCCGGTAGCCGCGGGCCGCCATGCCGAACCGGACGTCCGCCACGTCGTCGGCCACCACGGAACGCGCGCCGAGGCCGGTGTGCGGCCCGTCGGGCACGGCCGGTGCCATCCGGTCGAACCGGCCGACGGCCAGCGCGGCGACGACGAAGACGACCACCGCGACGAGCACGATCTCCACTGCGAGCACCACGACGTCGATCGTGCCATGCCCGGGTGGGCCGGGCGGACCCACCCGGCGGCCCCGGGTCGATCCCGCCGGCCCGCGGTCTCTGGCAGGGTTGCGGGGTGTCCGCCGACGCCTTCCCGACCAGCGAGCCCCGCCCGACCGACGCGCCCGGCCCGGCCGGCGAGCCCCGCCCGGCCGACGCGCCCGGCCCGGCGGCCGGGACGGTGCCGGCGCGGCCGCTGCGCCTGGGCACGCGGGTGTTCGCGCCGTCCGAGCTCGTCGTGATGGCGATCGTCAACCGCACTCCGGACTCCTTCTTCGACCGCGGGGCCACCTACGGCGAGGCCGAGGCGCTCGCCGCCGCCGACGCGGCGGTGGACGCCGGAGCCGGGATCATCGACATCGGCGGGGTCAAGGCGGCCCCGGGCGAGGAGGTCGACGCCGCCGAGGAACTACGCCGGGTCGGCGGGTTCGTCGCGGCGGTGCGGGCCCGCCACCCGGAGGTCGTGATCAGCGTCGACACCTGGCGCGCCGAGGTCGGGCGGGTGGTGGCCGGTGAGGGCGCCGACCTGCTCAACGACGCCTGGGGCGGGGTCGACCCGAAGCTGGCCGAGGTCGCCGCCGAGTTCGGCACCGGGCTGGTCTGCACCCACGCCGGCCACCTGCCGCCGCGGACCCGCCCGCACCGGATCGCCTACGCCGACGTCGTCGCCGACATCGCCGCGACGACGACGGCGCTGGCCGAGCGGGCGGTGTCGCTGGGCGCCCGGGCCGACGGGGTGCTCATCGACCCCGGGCACGACTTCGGCAAGAACAGCCGGCACTCGCTGGAGTCGACCCGCCGCCTGCCGGAGCTGGTCGCGACCGGGTGGCCGGTGCTGGTCGCGATGTCCAACAAGGACTTCGTCGGCGAGGTCCTCGACGCCCCCGTGGACGAGCGGCTGGAGGGCACACTCGCGGCGACCTCCGTGGCGGCCTGGCTGGGCGCCCGGGTCTTCCGCGCGCACCAGGTCGCCGCCACCTGGCGCACGCTGCGGATGGTCTCCGCGCTGCGCGGGGACGTCGATCTGCGGATCGCGCGCCGCGGCGTGGTCTGACCCGGCCGGACCGACCACCACGGTGCCCCCGTGCCGGAGCGGCGCGGCGGCGGTGCGGGGCGGTCACTCGCCTTCGGCGACCTCACCCTGGGTGGGCACCCGGGGGGCGACGCCGCCCGCCTCGAGGATGTCGAAGGCCTCGGCCACGCTGGTCGCCCAGATCAGGGTGTCGCGGGCCCGCGGGCGGACGAAGCCGCGGCCCACCAGGTCCTCGACGAGCAGACGCAGGTGCGCGTACACACCGTCGTGATCGAGGACGACGACCGGCTTGGCGTGCAGGCCGAGCACCGCGGCCACCCAGATCTCGAGGAGCTCCTCGAGGGTGCCGAGCCCGCCCGGCAGGGTCAGGAACCCGTCGGCGCGGTCGTCCATGACGGCCTTGCGCTCACGCATCGTGGTGGTGACGACCAGTTCGTCGGAGTCGGTGTCCCCGACCTCCATCGCCAGCAGCACCGTGGGGATCACGCCGACCGTGTGCGCGCCGCCGGCCCGCGCGGCCCGGGCGAGGGAGCCCATACACGAGACCGAGCCGCCGCCCGAGACCAGCACGTGCCCGCGCCGGGCGAGTTCCGTGCCGACCTCGGCGGCCAGCAGCACGAACGAGGGGTCGATGTGATCCGAGGACGCGCAGTAGACACAGACGTTCACGCGGGCGCCCCACCCACCGGGTCCGTCGTCCCGCCGCCCTCGGTGGCGGTCCCACCCGCCTCGTCGGCGCGGCCGGTCCCTTCGAGGATCAGGCGCACCGCCTCGTCGACGTCGTCGGTCAGGGTCACCAGGTCGAGGTCACCCGGCTTGATCCGGGCGGAGCCGAGGACGGTCGAGCGCAGCCAGTCCAGCAGGCCCGACCAGTAGGCGGTGCCCATGAGCACGACCGGGAACCGGGTCACCTTGCCCGTCTGCAGCAGGGTGAGGGCCTCGAAGAACTCGTCGAGGGTGCCGAACCCGCCTGGCATGATGACGAAGGCCTCGGCGTACTTCACGAACATCGTCTTGCGGACGAAGAAGTACCGGAAGCTGACGCCCAGGTCGACCCAGTCGTTGAGGTCCTGCTCGAAGGGCAGCTCGATGCCGAGGCCGACCGAGAGCCCGCCGGCCTCCTGCGCCCCCCGGTTGACCGCCTCCATCGCGCCCGGCCCGCCACCAGTGATCACCGCGTAGCCGGCGTCGACCAGCGCGGCGCCGAGCCGGCGCCCGAGCTCGTACTCGGGTTCGTCCCGGCCGACCCGCGCCGAGCCGAAGACCGTGACCGCCGGGGGCAGGTCCGCCAGCAGCCCGAAGCCCTCGACGAACTCGCTCTGGATGCGCAGGACCCGCCACGGGTCGTTGTGGATGAACGAGGCCGGGCTGCGGGTGTCGAGCAGGCGCTGGTCCGTGGTGGAACGCTGCACCTGCCCACGGCGCGCGGTGACCGGGCCGCGGCGCTGTTCGGGCGGCGGCCCGCCGCCCCGCCTGGTCCGCCTGGACATGGCGGGAACGGGCCCCGCTTCGGGAGCGGGCTCCACGGCGGGAACGGGCCCCGGGCCGGGAACGGGCTCCGCCGCCGCGGGAACGATCGGCTGGGATGTCGATCCGCCGCCCGGCGGATCAGGGTAGGCGGACCGAGTCACGTCCGCACCATACGCAGATCCGCCCGGGTGCCAGAAGCTCAGGGCGTGCGCGGGCCGGTCAGGTAGGAGCCGAGCACGCGCTCCGTCTCCTCGATCACCGCCACCTCGACGTACTCGTCGCGGGTGTGCGCCAGGTTCGGGTCGCCGGGACCGTAGTTGAGCGCCGGAATGCCCAGCTCGGCGAACCGTGCCACGTCGGTCCACCCGTACTTGGCCACCGGGGCCCGCCCGGTCGCCGCCACGAAGGCCGCCGCGGCCGGGGCGGCCAGCCCCGGCGGGGCCCCGCCGGCGGAGTCGTCGAGCACCAGGTCGTAGCCGTCCAGTACCTCGGTCACGTGCGCCAGCGCGGCCTTCGGGTCCCGGTCGGGGGCGAAGCGGAAGTTCACCGTGACCCGGCAGCTGTCCGGGATCACGTTGCCGGCCACGCCACCGTCGATCCGGACCGCCGAGAGGCCCTCCCGGTAGGTGCAGCCGTCCAGCGTGACGGACCGCGGCCGGTAGCGCGCCAGCCGGGTCAGCAGCTCCCCGGCCTGGTGGATGGCGTTCTCCCCGAGCCAGGAGCGGGCCGAGTGCGCGCGGCGGCCCGGCACGGTGGCCACCACCCGCAGCGTGCCCTGGCAGCCCGCCTCGATCTCGCCGGAGGTGGGCTCCATGAGGATCGCCAGATCCGCCTGGAGCCAGTCGCGGTGCCGCTCGGCGAGCCGGCGCAGCCCGTTACGGGCGGCCCCGACCTCCTCGTTGTCGTAGAAGACCCAGGTGACGTCGTGCCGCGCGACCGCCCCCGCCCCCGAGACCGGCGCCGGCGCGGGGGTGCCGAGGAGCGCCGCCAGGCGCAGCATCACGGCCACCCCGGCCTTCATGTCGGACGTCCCGCAGCCGTACAGGCGGGAGCCGTCGAGGCGGGCCGGGAGGTTGTCGGCGATCGGCACCGTGTCCAGGTGACCGGCCAGCAGCACCCGGGTGGGCAGGCCGTGGCCGGTCCGCGCGAGCACCGCGTCGCCGTCGCGCAGGATCTCCAGGCCGCCGAGGGAACGCAGCGCCTCCTCGACGGCCGTGGCGAGCGTGCCCTCGTCGCCGCTGACCGACGGCACGTCCACGAGGGCACGCGTCAGATCACCGACGGGCAGCGCCAGATCGAGACTCATGACGGTCAGGAGGCCACGCCGTGCTCACGCAGGATGTCGTTCAGCGCGAGCTTGTCGTGGATCTCGCCCTCGTCCAGGGTGCGCAGGACGAGGATGCAGGGCATGGCGAACTCGCCGGCCGGGAAGGAGCGGACCCGGCTGGAACCGACGGCCACCGCGCGCTCCGGGATCTCCCCGCGCGGGTACTCCTCCCCCGTCACCGCGTCGAAGACGTGGGTGGACGCCGTCAGGATCGCCCCGGCGCCGAGCTTCGCGCCGCGCCGGACCCGGGCGCCCTCGACCACCATGCAGCGGCTGCCGACGAACGCGTCGTCCTCGACGACGACCGGCACCGCGCTCGGCGGCTCGAGCACGCCGCCCAGGCCGACCCCGCCGGAGAGGTGGACGTTGCGCCCGACCTGGGCGCACGAGCCGACCGTCGCCCAGGTGTCGACGAGGGTCCCGGCGCCGACGTAGCCGCCGATGTTGGTGTAGCTGGGCATGAGCACCGCACCGGGCTCGACGTGGGCACCCCAGCGGACGATCGCGCCCGGCACCACCCGCACGCCGTCGAACCGGGTCTTGAGCGGGACGCGGTCGTGGAAGTGGAAGTCGCCGGCGGCCGACTCGACCATCGGCAGGACCTTGAACGACAGCAGGATCGCCCGCTTGGCCCGCTCGTCGACGGCGACCCGGCCGTCCGCGGCGACCTGGGCGACCCGGGCCTCGCCGGCGTCGATCGCGTCGACCGCGCCCACGATGACCTTGCGGGCCTGGGTGTCCTCCGGCGTCAGCTCACCGCGACGCTCCCACAGGTCGTCGATGGCCCGGTCCAGGGGAGACGCGACTTCGCCGGACGTGACACCCGCGTCCGATGGGCTGGGGTTTGCTCCGCTCACGCTGCTCACGGATAAGACCCTACGGGTCTCGGGGTGAACGGCGCTCGCGGCCGGGAGGGTCAGCGGACGTCAGGCTCCGAGCCCCAGCCTGACGAGTTCCTGTCCCCGGGTTCGCCGCCACCGGGCCGCGGGACGGCCAGCTGCCCGGTCTGGTACGGCGGAACCGGAAGCTGACCGGTCTCGTACGGCGGAACCGGAAGCTGACCCGTCTGGTACGGCGGGACGGGCAGCTGCCCGGTCTGGTACGGCGGAACCGGAAGCTGACCGGTCTCGTACGGCGGAACCGGAGTCTGACCGGTCTCGTACGGCGGAACCGGAGTCTGACCGGTCTCGTACGGCGGAACCGGAAGCTGGCCCGTCTGGTACCCGGGCACGGGCAGCTGGCCGGTCTGGTACGGCGGCAGCGCGCCCGGCCCGGCGGCGTTCTCACCGGCACCGGAGTAGGGCCGGCGGTGGGCGCCCTGCGGATCCCGGTACGGATCTCCGGGCTGCCCCGAGCGGACGTCCCGGCCCCCCCGGAAGTCCTGGGGCTGCCCCTGTTCCCGGGCCGGCCCGGTCTCGTGGGGCTGTCGGTACTCCTGCGGCTGTCGGTACTCCTGCGGCTGTCGGTACTCCTGAGCCTGCCGGCTCTCCTGCGGCTGCCGGTGCTCCTCGGACTGCCGGTACTCCCCGGGCTGCCGGCCGTCCTGGGACTGCCGGTACTCCTCGGGCTGCCGGTACTCCTCGGGCTGCCGGTAGTCCGGAGCCGAGTTGAAATCCTGGGTGGAGCGGTACTCCTGGGACGCCCGGGCGCCCGGATCGGGCTGGCTCGCCCGGTACCGGTCGAACGAGCCGACCGAGCCCTGATCCGCCCGTGCCGGCTCAGCCGCTCCGTATCCGGCCGGCCGGCCGGAGGACCAGTTCTGGTCACCGGCATGGCCCGCACCCACCGGGTGTGGCCCCGACGCCGCGGGGCCGGGCGGGTAGCCGGGCGGCCCGGCGGGCGGGTAGCCGGCCGGCTGCTGGCCCCAGCCCGGCGTGGCCTGGGCACCACCCGGGACGCCCACCATGGGAAGCATGGTCATCCGCTCCGGGACGGTGGCGATCTGCGCGTCCGGGGCCGTCAGCGCGACCCGCACGTGCCGCCGGCCGGACTCGCCGTAGAAGCTTCCCGGCGCGACCAGGACACCGACGCTGGACAGCGCGTCCACCGTGGCCCAGCAGTCCTCGCCGCGGGTGGCCCACAGGTAGAGACCGGCCTCGCTGTGATCGATCGTGAAGCCGGCGACGGCGAGCGCCGCGGCGAGCACCGCCCGCCGGTTGGCGTAACGGGCCCGCTGGTCGGCGACGTGCATGTCGTCGGCGAGCGCGGCCGTCATCGCCGCCTGCACCGGCGACGGCATGATCAGCCCCGCGTGCTTGCGGAGCTGGAGCAGCCCGTCGACGAGCTCGGGGTCACCGGTGACGAACCCGGCCCGGTACCCGGCGAGGTTCGAGCGCTTGGACAGCGAGTGGACGGCGAGCAGGCCCTCGTGGGAGCCGCCGCAGACGTCCGGGTGGAGCACCGAGACCGCGCGGGCCTCCCAGCCGAGCTCGATGTAGCACTCGTCGCTGGCGACGATCACGCCGCGCTCGCGCGCCCAGGTGACCACGGCGCGCATCTCGTCCACCGACAGGACGCGCCCGGTCGGGTTGCCGGGCGAGTTGAGCCAGACGAGGGCGACGCCCTCGGCGGGGCCGACGACCGGCTCGCAGCGGGCGAGCAGCGCGCCGACCTCGTAGGTCGGGTAGGCCGGGGTGGGTACCCAGACGCGGTCCCCGGGCTCCAGGCCGAGCTGTGAGGGGAGCTGGGCGACCAGCTCCTTGGTGCCGAGCACCGGCAGCACCGCGGACGGTTCCACCAGCACGCCGAGCCGGCGGGCCAGCCAGCCGGCCGCGGCCTCGCGAAGATCAGGTGTACCCGCGGTGAGCGGGTACCCCGGAGAGTCCGCGGCACCGGCGAGGGCATGGCGCACCACCGCCGGCGTCGCGTCGACCGGGGTACCCACCGAAAGGTCCACCAGCCCGTACGGATGCGACCGCGCCTTCTCCTTGTACGAGACCAGGTGGTCCCACGGGAAGTCGGGCAGCCGCACCCGCGACCGCCCCGGCGATCTGATCGTCCGGGACGGTCTGGCCGACTCCCCTGAACCGGTCAGGACTCGCCCTGGGGAGCCAGCGCCGAGATGGTGGGCGGATCGAAGTCGAGGGCGCCGACCTTGGAGGCGCCGCCGGGCGAGCCGAGCTCCTCGAAGAACGATGCGTTCGTGTCGGTGAAGGTCTTCCACTGGTCGGGGACGTCGTCCTCGTAGTAGATCGCCTCAACCGGGCAGACGGGCTCACAGGCACCGCAGTCGACGCACTCGTCAGGCTGGATGTAGAGCATCCGTCCGCCTTCGTAGATGCAGTCGACCGGGCACTCCTCGATGCAAGCCCTGTCCTTCACATCAACACAGGGCTCCGCGATGACGTAGGTCACCGGACGTTCCTCCTCGAGCTCACGGGCGACTGATTCCTTAGTATCGACCTGGACCGTTCGGTGTCGACAACAAGGGCGTGCACTAGTGGTGTATGTCGTCCACATCACTCCGGCCGACATCGGCTCCCGGGTCGTGATCCGGCGCCGTATCTCTGGCCCACTCCCCCTGAGCGATGTTCTGGGCACGCTTGAGTCCTGGTCGGATGGCGAGCTCCGCCTCCGCCGCACCGACGGTACGACAGTGAGTGTGCCCGAGGAATCCCTCGTAGCGGCGCGTGTCGTGCCCTTGACACCCCGGCGGGCCAATCGGCGGCCCCCCGCTTGGGCGACACCATTGGACCAGCCCGGAACGCCCCCTCGCCACGACATTGCGCAACGCAACGATCAGATCACGGAATCAGATCGCCGCGCCGGTCCACCCACGACGGGCCAGGTCGACGCCGACGCGGTTGGAGAGTACCCGGGCGCCGGTACCAACGATACCGGGGACAATGGCGGCGACCGGGACGTGAGTGGCGCCGACCCGGGTGGCGCCGGCCCGAGTGCGGAGGTCCAGCGGTGAGCGCCCACAGCAGGCGGATGTTCGCCACCGTCGTCCGCCGCGAGCCCGTCGACCTCGCACTCGCGTGCCATCTGATCGCCGCCGAGGCCGGCCCGGAGACGAACCCCGCCGAGACGACCCGCGCCCTCGACGCGCTGGCCGCCGACGCCGCCGCCCTGCTCGCGGCCCACCGGGCCGCTCCGCGCGGCCGTGACGCGGCCGGTGCCGCTGCCGGCACCGGCACCGACACCGGCGCCGCGTCCGGGGCGGAGGCCACCGCCGAGGCCGCCTCAGGCGACCCGGCGGCCGACCCGGGCATGACGGAACGAAGCACGGCGGATCGGGGCACGGCCGCCGGCGCGGGCGCGGCGGATCGAGGCACTGCGGCCGGCGCGGGCGCCAACGCCGGCGGGGGCACGCTGACCGGGCTGGACCTGCGCGCCGCCGCCGAGGCACTGCGCGAGTCCCTCGGCCGGAGGGCCGGGTTCGCCGGACACGAGTCCGACTACGACGACGTGCGGGCCTCACTGCTGCCCGAGGTGATCAGCCGGCGCCGCGGACTGCCCATCCTGCTGTCCATCGTGTGGATCGAGGTCGCGCGCCGGATCGGCGTCCCCGCCTACGCCGTCGGGCTGCCCGGCCATGTGATCGTCGCGGTGGGCGCGCCCCACGAGAACGTCCTCGTCGACCCGTACGCCGGCGGGGAGATCATGACGGTGCACGACGCGGCGGCCCGGGTACGCGCGGCGGGCGCGCCGTTCACCCGGGCCCAGCTCGCCCCGATGACCCCGGACGACCTGCTCACCAGGGTCCTGGGCAACATCCGGGTGCTCGCGGCGCGCACCGACGTCCCGCGTACCCGGTTGTGGGCGGTGGAGCTGTCGCTCCTGCTGCCCCGCCATCCCGCCGCGCTGCGGCGCGAGCGGGGCGAGCTGCGGGTCCGGCTGGGCGACTTCCTCGGCGGCGCGGCGGACCTGACCAACTTCGCCGACGCGGTCACCACCGTGGAACCCGCCGCCGCCGCGGCCGCCCGCCACTCCGCCGCAGCCGCCCGAGCCCGCCTGAACTAACCCCCCACAAGGGGAGTGAGTCGCCTCAGCGGCACGGGGAGCGGCTACGGCAACTCGCTTCGCCCGTACCCCGCGCGATCAGCCGGCCGGCGGCTGGGTGGGGGAGGTCGCGAGGTACGAGCCCGCGTAGAAGATCAGCGGTGCGACGTCCGGTCGCCGCTCCTCGAGCGCGACCGCCTCGCCGATCACCAGCGTGTGATCGCCGCCTGGATGTGTCGCGACGGTCCGGCACTCCAGGACCGCGAGCGCGCCCTCCAGCAGGGCGACCCCGGTCCGCGCGCCGAGCGAGTACCGCCAGCCCAGCAGCTCTCCCCCGGCCGCGCCGGGCGGCTGGTCGCCCCTGGGCCTGTCGCCGATCACCCGGCCGTCGGCGGGCTGATCGCCGCCGCGGCGGGCGAAGTCGCGGGACGCCTGATCCATGTCGGCGGCGAGGATCGAGACCCCCCACACCCCGGCTTCCAGGAGCGGGCCGTGGAACCGGGCGTCCTGGCGCACGCTGACAAGCACGAGCAACGGGTCGAGGGAGACCGAGACGAAGGAGTTCGCCGTCATCGCGAGCTGGCGCCCGCCCACCACCGTGGTCAGGACGGTCACCCCGGTCGCGAACCGGCCGACCACCCGGCGGAACGTCGCGGCGTCGGGCACCACCAGGCCGTCCGGAGGCACCAGGCCGTCCGGAGGCGCCGATCCGTCCAGGGGGCCGGCGGTGGGGCGGTCGGGCTCGGGACGGAGCGCGGCCGGGCACGGCTGCGCACGGACCGGCTCCGGCGGAACGGGTTCGGGCAGGGGCTGGCGCGCGGGGCTGGCCACGGCGGCAACGCTACAGCGGTGGAAGTGGCCGCACCGACCCGTCGGGTCACTCCGGTGACCATCGGCACAACCCGGGCAGGGCCCTCGGCACCGCCGTGACCTGGCCGGCCGCCCGGACGCTCCAGGCGGGCCGCCCTCAGCGGGGGGGCACCGTCGGGGGACGCGCGGGCAGCGCCGTCAGGCCGCGCCGCGCCTGCCCGAACACGGCCACGACCACCGGCGCGAACACCCCGATCCCCAGGAAGAGGTAGCCCGTCGCCGTCGCCTTCAGCAGCAGGTCGCCCTCGGTCCGCGACGAGGCGAGCAGCAGGACGGCGGGGATCCAGCCGACGAGCGGGATCATCGCCCCGAGCCGGGTGCCGGTCAGCCAGCGGACCAGGAACGGCACCCCGGTGTTACCGAACAGTGCCAGCAGCAGGCCGATCGAGATCAGTGTCCCGCCCGGCCGCGGGCCGGCGGGCACCAGGACGACGCCGTACACCCCGAGCGCGAGCCCGGCCACGACGCCGAACACGTACGAGACACCGAGGAAGGCACGACCGGGCTCCGCCGGAGGTGCCGGCACCGCGGCGGCCGGCATGACCCGGCCAACGGCGGCCGGGGTGGCCCGGCCGGTGACGGCGCCCGGGGTGGCCTGCCCCCGCAGGCGCACAGTCGACCTGGCGGGCTCCTTCGAAGGCGTCGAGGCCGTCGAGGCCGTCGACGCGGCGGGATCACCGCTCGCGTCGGAACCGTGGCCAGGAGTCGGACGGGGCATTCCCCGACAGTAGGCCATGGACCACCCGATCACGCGCCGAGGCCGGACCGCCGATCTCGGCCACCGGCCGCCTCGGGTCAGCGCCTCACGGGGTGACGAGTTCCCGGGGCACGGCGACCACGTCCACCAGGGCGCCGCGGCGCCAGACCGTCATTTCGACAGGTTGTCCGATGGTGTCCTCAGTCAGCAGCCGCTGGAGGTCTCCCGGGCCGGCGACGGCCGTCCCGCCGATCGACAGGACGAGATCGTCGGTGAACAGGCCGGCCTGCCCGGCCGGGCTACCCTGCACCACCTCCGCGAGGCGCACGCCGTGGCGTTGCCCCGTCCGTTCGGCCAGGGCCGGCGGGAGCGGGACCCGGGCGCCGGCGACGCCGAGGTAGGCGCGGCGGACCCGGCCGTCCCGGATCAGTGCCGCGAGGATGCGCCTGGTGGTGGCGTTCACCGGCACGGCCAAGCCGAGCCCGACGCCGGCGACGGCGGTGTTCACCCCGACCACTCGGCCGTCGGCGGTGACCAGTGCCCCGCCGGAGTTTCCCGGGTTCAGCGCGGCGTCGGTCTGGATGACCTCGTCGACGACCCGCACGGCCGAACCGGAGCGCGTCGGCAGCGAACGGTTCAGCGCGCTGACCACACCGGCGGTGACGCTCCCGGTGAGCCCCAGTGGGTTCCCGACGGCGACGACGAGCTGGCCGACCCGCAGTGTCGCCGCGTCGCCGAGCTCAGCCGGGGGCGGGGTGGAGCCGCGGGCCCGCAGCACGGCGAGGTCCGAGAGCGGGTCGGCTCCCACCAGGTCCACGGCACGTTCGGTCCCGTCGACGAACTCCACCGTGCCGACCGGCTCGCCCGCCCGGCCGGCGCCCGGACGTCCCTCCACGACGTGCGCGGAGGTGAGCAGGAACCCGTCCTCGGTGAACAGCACCGCGGAACCGGCTCCGGCGCCGCGCGAGGTGCGCACCCGCAGGCTGCCCACGCTCGGCCCGACCCGCTCGGCCACCCGGGTCACCACCTGGGAGTAGGCGTCCAGCGCCGCCGCACCGGGATCACCGGGATCACCGGGATCACCGGGCGGTCCGATCTCGTCGGGGAGTGTGGCCCGGTCCTCGGCGACCGGGTCGCCTGGGCTGCCCTGGTTCGCCGGGTTGCTCGGGTTGGCGGTGGCGCCTGCGTCCATCCGATCCTCCTCGCGATTACAGTGTTGCACTGCAATCAACGCAAGCGGGGGACGGATCCTGCCGCCGCGACGTCCGCCGTCGGCATAACCGCCGCCACCGCCCGCCACCGCGCCGGGGTGAAGCGAGACGGAGCGAGGCGGGCAGGGTGTGGGTCAGTGGGGCAGGCCGGCGAACAGGTCGGTCTCGCGGGCGCCGGGTTCCGGCGCCGGGCCGCGCTCACCCCGGGTCAGCACGAAGTGCTCGGCGGCCCAGGCCAGTTTCCCGATGCCGTCGGCGAGCGCGAAGAAGAAGCCGTCCACCGCCATCTGGGTGCGGTGCGCGCGCATCGCCGCCATCTTCGCGGGCAGATAGTCGTCCGCCTGGATCACGGTGGTGATCAGCTCGTCGGGAATCGACAGCGGGACGTCGTCCGCGGACTCGGCGGAGCCGAACGGGCTCTCGCCCCCGGCCGCCCGGAAGTACTCGATACCCGCCTGGACGGACGACCTGGGCATGGCCGTCTCGTAGAACTTCGAGATCTGCCACGGCGGGCCGGCCTCCGGCGCGAAGTCGGGATTCGCGGCGTCGGCGAAGGCCCGGACGGACACCTCGTGGGCCCGGATGTGATCCGGGTGGCCGTAGGCGCCGTTCGCGTCGTAGGTGACGAGAACCTGCGGACGGACCTCCCGCACCACCTGGACCAGGGCCGCCGACGCCTCGGTCAGGTCCGCGCGCCACAGGCAGCGCGGATCGTCGTTGGCCGGGGTGTCGATCATGCCGCTGTCCCGCCACCGGCCGGCGCCGCCGAGGAAGCGGTGGTCGGTGACGCCGAGCTCGGCGCAGGACCGGTCGAGCTCACCGATCCGGTACCCCCCGAGCTGGTCGCCGAGATCCGACCTGAGATTGATCAGCTCGGGGACCAGTACCTCACCGACCTCACCCAGCGTGCAGGTGACGAGGGTCACCTGCGTGTCGGGCCGGGCCGCGTAGGACGCCATGGTCACACCGGTCGAGATGACCTCGTCGTCCGGGTGGGCATGCACGAAGAGCACACGGCGCGGCGGCGCCGTTTCGGCTGATTGCGTCACCCGACGACCCTATGCGTACTCCGACCAGCGCTTCCGCCGGCGCGGGCCGGGGTGCCGGCCCCGCGCGGACCGGGTGTCAGCCCGGACCGGGTGTCAGCCCGGACCGGGTTCCGGCCCGCGCGAGCCAGGTGTCAGCCGGTGCGGCGGCGGGAGCGCAGCTTCTCGCGCTCGGAGGCGGCCAGCGCCACCTTGCGCAGCCGCACCGTCGCCGGGGTCACCTCGACGCACTCGTCCTCGCGGCAGAACTCCAGCGCCTGCTCCAGCGAGAGCTGGCGGTGCGGGGTGAGCCGCACCAGCTCGTCGCCGGTCGAGGACCGCATGTTGGTGAGCTTCTTCTCCTTGGTCGGGTTGACGTCCATGTCGTCCGCCCGGGAGTTCTCACCGACGATCATGCCCTCGTAGAGCTCGGTGGTCGGCGCGACGAACATCGTCCCGCGGTCCTGCAGGTTGAACAGGGCGTAGGCGGTCGCCACCCCCGACCGGTCCGCGACCATCGAGCCGGTCGCCCGGGTGCGCAGCTCGCCGAACCAGGGCTCGTACCGGTCGAAGACGTGGTGCAGCAGCCCGGTGCCGCGGGTCTCGGTGAGGAACTCCGTCCGGAACCCGATGAGCCCGCGGGCCGGGACGAGGTACTCCAGCCGGATCCAGCCGGTCCCGTGGTTCACCATCTGCTCCAGGCGGCCCTTGCGCAGCGCCAACAGCTGGGTGAGCACCCCGAGGTAGTCCTCCGGGGCGTCGATGGTCAGCCGCTCGACGGGCTCGTGCACCTTCCCGTCGATCTCCCTGGTCACCACCTGGGGCTTGCCGACCGTCAGCTCGAACTCCTCGCGGCGCATCAGCTCGACCAGGATGGCCAGCGCCAGCTCACCACGGCCCTGGACCTCCCAGGTGTCCGGCCGCTCGGTGGGCAGCACCCGGATCGAGACGTTGCCGACGAGCTCGGCGTCCAGCCGGTTCTTCAGCAGGCGCGCGGTCAGCTTCTTGCCGGACCTGCCGGCCAGCGGCGAGGTGTTCACGCCGATCGTCATGCTGATCGACGGCTCGTCCACCGTGATCACCGGGAGTGCGTGCGGGTCCTCGGCGTCCGCGAGGGTCTCGCCGATCATGATGTCGGGGATGCCCGCGACGGCGATGATGTCGCCGGGGCCGGCCTGCTCGGCCGGGACCCGCTCCAGGGCCTCGGTCATCAGCATCTCGGTGATCTTCACCCGCTGCTGGCTGCCGTCCACCCGGCACAGGGCGACGGTCTGGCCGCGACTGATCGTCCCGTTGTGCACCCGGCACAGCGCGAGCCGGCCGAGGTAGGGCGAGGCGTCCAGGTTCGTCACCAGCGCCTGCAGCGGCGCGCCCTCGGTGTGGGACGGCGCCGGGATCGCCTCCAGCAGCAGGTCGAACAGCGGCTTGAGGTCCGGCGAGTCGGGGCTCGTGCCGTTCTCCGGGCGGGTCGTGGACGCCCGGCCCGCCTTGGCGTTGCAGTAGACGATCGGGAAGTCGATCTGGTCCTCGTCCGCGTCGAGGTCGAGGAAGAGCTCGTAGGCCTCGTCGACGACCTCGCTGATCCGGGCGTCGGACCGGTCGACCTTGTTGATGACGAGCACGACGGGCAGCCGGGCGGCGAGCGCCTTGCGCAGCACGAACCGGGTCTGCGGCAGCGGGCCCTCGCTGGCGTCCACCAGCAGCAGGACGCCGTCGACCATCGCGAGGCCGCGTTCCACCTCGCCGCCGAAATCGGCGTGGCCGGGAGTATCGATGATGTTAATGGTGACGTCACCGAAACGTACGGCGGTGTTCTTCGCGAGAATGGTGATCCCCTTCTCGCGTTCGAGGTCCATCGAGTCCATCACCCGGTCGGTGGCCTCACCACGCTCACCGAACGCCCCGGACTGCCGGAGCATCGCGTCAACAAGAGTCGTTTTGCCGTGGTCGACATGGGCAATGATCGCGACATTACGAAGATCGGCGCGTACGGGCACGGTGATGAGCTCCGGGGCAACATGGGGCTTCAGGGCACTACCCTAGGACCCCGAAACGGTTCGTCGGATGAGGGACCGCGATCTTCGGCAGCGCCCCGGAGGGCGGTACCCGGCCGGGGAAACGACGTCTGCCCCGCCGCGGTCCAACTCCATGGTACGGACTCACGGCGGCGAGCAACGCGCGGCGGACCATCACGGCCCCACCGGGCCCGCCGTCGGTTCGGCCAGCTCCACCCGCAGGGCGTCGACCAGCGGGGTGTCCGCCGGCAGCCACGGGACGTCGTCGAGCTCGCCCACACCCAGCCAACGCAGGGCGTCATGCTCGGCGGCGACCGGCTCACCCGCGGCGACGCGCCCAAGCCACAACCGCATCCGCCACCCCGGGCGGGGCAGCGCGATCTCCCCGAACAGGCGCCCGACCTCGATCTCCACGTCCAGTTCCTCGCGACACTCCCGGCGCAGCGCCGTGAGCTCGTCCTCGCCCGGCTCGACCTTGCCGCCTGGAAACTCCCACATCCCCGCGAGCGCCGGCGGCGAGACCCGCCGCGCGGTGAGCACCCTCCGATCACGGTCGATCAACGCGACAGCCACCACGAGCCGCCCCTCTTCCCCCACCGCCGCCTCGCTCCCCATTCCCACAGTGATCCCCATCTCCGTAGCTCCCTGTCGCGAGAAGCATGGGGGGTGTGCGGAGGGTGGCGGATCTCGGCGCTGGGTGACAGCATCCGGCGCGGGGGCGGGGAGGGCTGGGGTCCGCGCCCGGCCCGGATCACAGATCCGATCACCGATCACGGATGGGAAGGAGTCGGGAATGCCGACACGGCTGGACAACAGCGCCGTATCCACCGCGCTGGAGGCGCTTCCCGGGTGGATCGGCGACGCCGACCGGATCCGGCTCGAGATCCTCGTCGACGGCGACGAGTCGACGGCCGTCGTCGACGAGGTGATGCGCGAGGCCAACGCGATGGACCATCACCCGGTCGTGGAGCACGGCCCGGGGACCACGATTTTCACGGTCTGGACGCACTCCGCCGGCGGCGTGACCGAGCTGGACGTCGAGCTCGCCCGCAAGATCTCAGCCATCCTGCGGTCCGCCGGCATCGCCTTCTGAGCCCGCGCGGCAGCCGACCTCCGGCGATCACCACAGGGTGGGCATCGCCGTGAAGGATCCGTCCGGTGCCGGTGGGAACGGGGCGACGGCGCGCACCGCGGCCGGGTCGATCGTTCCGTACAGGTGGGGGAACAGCGCGCCGCCGCGGTCCGCCGGGCCGGCCGCGGGCTCCCAGCGCAGTGGCGCGGTGAGCCGGTCCGGGTCGACGACGAGCAAAAGAAGATCACTCCGGCCGCGGTAGTAGAGGTTGGCCGTCTCGAGCAGCTGCTCCGGCGTGGAGAAATGGATGAACCCCTCGGTGTCGAGGCTCGGGGGCCGGTAGCCGTCCGGCCCGGCGCTCCAGTCGGCCTGGCTCACCAGGTGGCAGATCATCGCCGTTGTCTCCCGTCCTGTCGGTGCTCGCCGCCGGACCCGACAGGCCGAACCCTAACCGCCCGTCGCGTTCGCCCGCGGGCGGAATGCTGCGACCCTGGACGTATGGACGGCGCGAACCCTGCGGGAACCGGACGGATAACCGGGGTCGACATCGCTCGTGGCGTGGCGCTGCTCGGCATGGTGGCGACCCACGTCTACCCCGCCTTCACCGACACGGCGTCGGACGACCCGGCGGTGTCCCCCGCCTTCACCCTGGCCGCGGGGCGGGCCGCCGCCGCGTTCGCCGTACTCGCCGGCGTGGCTCTGGTGTTGTCCACCCGGCGGCAGAACGCTGCCCAGGCCCGGCTCGCGGTGTTCCTGCGCGCGCTCGGCATCGGGGCGCTCGGCCTGGGCCTCGCCTACGCCGACTCCGGGATCGCCGTGATCCTGGTCTACTACGCGCTGCTGTTCATCCTGGCGCTGCCGCTGCTGCGGGCGTCCGTGCCGGTGCTGGTGACGGTCGCCGTCCTGGCGGTCTTCGCGGTACCCGTCGTCAGCCAGTTCGTCCGCGACGACCTGCCCGAGTCGGACCTGTCGTCGCCCACGTTCGCCGCGCTGGCCGAGCCGGGCCACCTGCTCTCGAAGCTGGCGATCACCGGGGTGTACCCCGCGCTCGCCTGGCTGGGCTACCTCTGCGTCGGAATGGCCGTGGCCCACGCGGACCTGCGCTCACGCCAGGTGGCCACCCGGCTGCTCGTCGGCGGCCTGGCCCTCGCTCTCACGGCACTCGCCGCGTCCTGGCTGCTGCTGGAGCCGCTCGGCGGGCGCGCCGAGCTCGCCAACCCGGCCGAGGTTCCGGGGGTGGGCTCACTGCCGCAGGGCTGGTTCATCGACTCCGGCCTGTACGGCGCGACGCCCACCGACAGCGCCTGGTGGCTGGCTGTCGACACGCCGCACTCGACGACCCCGTTCGACCTCGCGCACACCATCGGGACGGCGCTGGCACTGCTCGGCCTCGCCCTGCTGGTGGCCCGGGTCCCGCTGGTCCGGCCGCTCGCGGCCGTCGGCGCGATGACGCTCACCTGCTACTCGCTGCATGTGGTGGTGATGGCCACCGGCGTGCTCCCGACCGATCCGACCAGGTCGTATCTGCTCCAGGTCCTCGTCGCGCTCACGGCCGCGACGCTCTGGCGGGCGACCGGCCGGCGCGGCCCGGCCGAGGCCGCCGTCTCGGTGCTCCCCCGGGCGGCCCGGCTCGTCCAGGGCCCGACAGCGCCTGGCCGTACGGCGGCGTCAGGTTAGACGTTGAAGCGGAAGTCGACGATGTCGCCGTCGGACATGACGTAGTCCTTGCCCTCCATGCGGACCCGGCCGGCGGCGCGGGCCGCGGCCATGGAGCCCGCGGCCATCAGGTCGTCGTAGGAGACGATCTCGGCCTTGATGAAGCCCCGCTGGAAGTCGCTGTGAATCACGCCGGCCGCCTCGGGGGCGGTCGCTCCGGCCGGGATGGTCCAGGCCCGGGACTCCTTGGGACCCGCGGTCAGGTAGGTCTGCAGCCCGAGCGTGTGGAAGCCGATCCGGGCGAGCTGCGCCAGCCCGCTCTCCTCCTGGCCGAGGGAGGCCAGCAGCTCGGCCGCGTCCGCCTCGGGAAGCTCGATCAGCTCGGCCTCGACCTTCGCGCACAGGATCACCGCGTCGGCGGGGGCCACCAGCTCGGCGAGCTCCTTGTGCCGTCCCGGGTCGGCCAGGACGTCCTCGTCGACGTTGAAGACGTAGAGGAACGGCTTGGCGGTGAGCAGGAACAGCTCGCGCAGCTCCGTGCGGTCGATCGACGGCTCGCTGGACAGCGGCCGCCCGGCGTCGAGCACCTCGTGCGCCGCCTTCATCGCGGCGAGCAGGGACTGCTTCGACCGGTCGAGGCGGGCTTCCTTCTCCAGTTTGGGCAGGCGGGCGCCGATGGTCTGGAGGTCGGCGAGGACCAGCTCGGTGTTGATGGTCTCGATGTCCGCGGACGGGTCGACGGTTCCCTCGACGTGGACCACGTCGGGATCCGAGAAGACCCGCACGACCTGACAGATAGCGTCCGACTCGCGGATGTTCGCGAGGAAGCGGTTGCCCAGGCCCTGGCCCTCCGACGCGCCTCTGACCAGGCCGGCGATGTCGACGAAGCTCACCGTCGCGGGGACGACCCGCGCGCTGGAGAACATCTCGCCGAGCTTCGCGAGCCGCGGATCCGGCACGCCGACGACGCCCACGTTGGGCTCGATCGTCGCGAACGGATAGTTCGCCGCCAGGACCTCGTTACGGGTCAGGGCATTGAAAAGCGTGGACTTGCCGACGTTGGGCAGCCCGACGATGCCTATCGACAGACCCATGACCGAGGAGTCTACGGGTGATCGCCCCCGGCCCCGATCTCGGAGGTCCGGTCGCGACGGCCACCGCCGCCCGCGCGGCACCATGCGGCACCATTGCGACGCCCCCACCGGCCGCCCGCGCGGCCGCGATGCCACCATCGGATCATTCGTGGGCAGAGTAATCGCCACCGTGCCCAACCCGGCCGGTACCGGCGGCGGCGCGCGGCCGTCGCCACGGCCCGCGGCCGGTCCGGGCGGGGCGCGATCCCCGCTCCACGCTGAACTTCCAGGTCGCCGGGCCGTCCGTCGGCGTCCGATCGGCGACCGTGGACGACCCCGTCCCGATCCGTCCGATGGCGGCGTGTCATACCGATCGGTAGCTCATCGTGCATAACGGAATGCCGAAAGTGCAGCTACCAAGACGTGCTCACTTCTCTGACCTATCGCCCTGACGCAGCCGCAAAGTTGGGACGGTACGTTGCCTGGGTGAGTACGCCGCCTCACCGGCAGCCCGCCGGACCGCCGGGAAGGTCCGGGCGTACCCGAGTGCCGGATGATTCGTACCCGCCCGGTCCGCGCACGCGGTCCGGATCACCGCCGCCGCCCACCGTCGTCACCGGGACGCGCCGGGGCCTGACCGCGCTCGGCGCGGGGCTGGTAGCCGTGGTGGTCGGCGGAATCGGCGCCGTCGTCGACTCGCTCCTGTTCGACAATCTCGGCTACGTCTTCGGTGTCCTGTTTGTGGCCGCCTGCGTGCTGGCCGCCATCCGGGTCCATGTTGACGACCTGATCGGTGTCGTGATCATGCCGCCGCTGGCGTACGCCGTGATCACGGTGGTGGCCGGCTTCCTGAACCCCGCGGCCGGCGACGGAAGCACCGGGCTGCGCAACCGCGCGATCGACATCGGCTCCGAGATGATCCTGCACGCTCCCGTGCTGCTCGTGGCGGTCGTCCTGGTGGCGCTGATCTCGGCCGTGCGCGGGCGCCGGGCGCAGGTCGCGCGGCGCGAGCGGCAGCGCTCGCTCGCCCAGTCGGCCGCGGCCCGTCGGCGCCGGCCCCAGTAGCCCCCACCCGGTAGTACCCGCTCGGGTAGAGCCCCGTTCCGATAGAGCCCGGCTCCGGTAGAACCCGCCACCGCGGCGACCGTGGGCCGCGGATCGCCGGTACCACCGCCGGGCGATACCGCCCTCCGAGCGGTGCCACCACCGGGCGGTGCCGCGAGCGGGCCGGCGGCTACCCGCGGTCACACCGACAACCCCTTCGCGGGGGCAGGTCCCCCCGGCCGACACACCAAGGCGCCATTCAAGCCGTTCACCCGCATTCTTCACGGGTTAGCACGCCTGGGCTTTGCTGAGGTCAGCGCGGTGATCCCCCACTGATGGGCACCCGAACGTCACCACCGCAACATCCGGACCGGCGGATCCGTGCAGTACTGTCACGACGTGCCCAACACGCCGGATTACCAGGGACGCACTCGTCGCCCCTGGTGGCGGAGGTGCCGGTGTGGCCATCCGCGGGATTCGCACCGGCATTACCGACCGGGCAGTGACTGCGGCGAATGCGACTGCCCCCGGTTCACCCGGGTGCGTCGCCGCACCGGTCGTTCGGGTGCGCCACCGCCGTAGCGACGTCCATCCGGAGGACGTCGACCGGGCCACGGCCGATCCCGACCGTTCCGCAGCTCCGGCAGCTCCGGCAGCTCCGGCCATTCAGGTAGCTCCGGCAGTTCAGGCAGGCAGCGGCCATGGCGGCCGTCGCCCGGCCAGGCGGTCGCCCTGATCACCGCCTGCCGCGACGCGGGACAGCGACATCGAGGTCGCCGTTCGATCGCCGCGCAGGCAATGCAGTATTCGGAAGTCTCGAATACAGATGATCTAAATTTCTTCAGCAAGACGCAGGAACACCGTCGCCCGCAGGTGCCGAACGGAAGCGCGGCCACTCACCGATGACGTGCCGTTCACCGTTCGATTTCAGCTCACCTCTTGATACGCATCGCCTGACCGTAATGGCACTGCTACACGCAGCAATCACTCATGCTAGATTCCGCTGGACGCCAACCGGTTACATTCCGCGATATGAGCCGACCCGAGCCAAGCGGGCGGCCCGGGGACCGCTGGAGGGGCGAAAAGTGTCTTCCCCGAAATCCGCCATCACCGCGACGTGCAAGGAAAGCAACGAAGGCGCCGGCACCACGGCTCGTTCGGCGTCAGCCGGCCGGGCCCGCGGTCGCAACGCCGCGGTCAACCGGCCGCGGCCGGTGCCGATCCTGCGCTACGACGTCGCCGCCGATCCCCCCGGCCACGCGCCGCGGAGATCGACGGTGACACCCGCAGTCTTCGCGCGCCACCGTCGCATGATCCAGAGATCCCGTCGCCACTTCATGACCGTCGTCAGCTACTGCGCGGCGCTGCGCTCGGCCGACGCGCCGCCCGACGCGATTGTGATCACCTTCGACGGCGACCGCGCGGAGACCTTCGTCGCGGCGCGCGAACTGGCCGAACGAGGCCTGGCCGCCACCGTCTTCGTCACCACCTCCCGCCTCGGGACCCCCGGCATGCTCAGCGAGGCTGACGTACGCCGCCTGCACGAGATGGGCGTCGAGATCGGCGCGGCCGGGCACAGCGGGCGCCGGCTCGACGGTCTGCAGCGCTCCGACATCACCGCGGAGATCACGCTGTGCCGGCGGCGGTTGGCCGCGATCACCGGCGACGAGCCGCGCTCGTTCGCCTACCCCCGCGGGGGCTGGGACCCGACCGCGCGCCAGCTGGTGATCGCGGCCGGCTACGGCGGCGCGTGCGCCGTCGGGCAGGCGCTGTCCCATCAGGATGACGACCCGTTCGCCATCGCCAGGCTGACCGTGGACGGTGGTCTCGCCGACCACCGCGTGCGCGCCTGGCTGGACGGGATCGGCCGGACGCTGCCGCGCACCGTCCCTGCCAGGCCGCGGATCAGGCTCGTCCCGTCGGCGCTGGGGGCACGGGTCCCGGCCCGGGCACCGGCACGGCTGGCCGGCGCGTACCGCCCCCGGTTCGCGCCGCACATCGCCGAGGGGACCCGCCTCCCCGCCCCCGGCCAACCCACACTCCCACCGCTGTGAGCACGGCTTCGCCGGCGGGCGCGCGCGGCGGCGCGGGACGGCGGAGCGGGCCCGTACGCGCCGGCGCGTCCACCATGGCCACCGGCACCACCGGCACCACCGGCACCACCGGCACCACCGGCGCGGCCGCTGCCGCGGCAGCGGCCGTCACCACGGTGACGGCCGCGCTGCTCGCCGTCGCCTTCTGGGTCTGGGCGGCGCACCGGGTCCCGGCGGTCGACGTCGCCGCGGACGCCACCGTCGTGGCGGCTCTGCGGGCGATCGTCCTGCTCGCGCGCGCCGCCGCGCCCGGGCCCGGCGCGCGCCATCGGCTGCGCGCCGGCGGGTTGGCCGCACTCGGCGCGATCACCCTGGCCTGGGCCGGCGGGTCACTGATCCCCGGCCTGGCCTTCCTCACCGCGACCCCCGGCTTCCTGATCCTGCTGCCACTGGCCGCCGCCAGCGTCGCCCTCTGGCCGGCACGCCCCGATGTGTGGCGGTTCAGCGTGTCCCAGGACGCACTGAACCGCCACACATCGGCGGCCGGGAGGCTGGTGGCCTCGGGGGCCTGGGTGCTTCTGGGAGCTTTCCGGGTGGGCGGGCTGGTGTTCGTGGCGGACGTCGCGGCGCGCGGCGGGACGGGGCACCCGCACGTCGCGCTGCTCGCGTGGCTGGCACCGGTCGCGCTGGCGGCCGGCCCGCGCTGCGGCTGGCTGCTCTGGCGGACGAACGGGGCTCCCGGCCCCGCCCCGGCCCGCGTCGCCACCTCGGCAGGACGGCAACGTCCCGTCCGGCGGCTCGGCGCTCCCCGGCGGGTGACGACGGTTCGCGCCGTCCTCGCCCCGGAGTGGGAGCCGCCGTTTCCCGGCTCCCGCCCCAGCCCCGCACCGCACCCCAGCCATGGATCGTCCCCCTCCTCCGGATCGCTGCCCACCCGTGGCTCGCTGCCGGCTTCCGGATCACTGCCGGCTTCCGGGTCGCCGCCGGAGGGCGGATCAGTGGTCCGGCCCAGTGCGCAGCGGTGGGCGCAGGGCCCCCAGCGGCCATCCAGATCCCGGCGTCCCTCGCTGCCGCCGACAAGGTCACCGCAGGCACCGACCCCCCGGTCGCCGTTCTCGGCACTGCCCACGGCACCGGCCGGCTCGGCCCCGTTCGGCAGGACGCCGTTCGGGCGAGCGCGGTTGAGCGCGGCGGGGCGGCGATCGTTCGCCGCGTTCGCCGCGCTCGCGGCCGGCCCTCCCGCTCCGGCCGGGCCGGAACCGGCGACCCGGTCGCGGGTGCTGTGGTCGGCGACCGCGGCGGGGCTGGCCCTCGTGGTCCTCGGTCACCGGATCGGCCCGGCGAGCGCCGCCTTCGCCCTGGCCGTGCTGGCCGTGCTGGCCGTCGGCGGGTTCGCCGGGAACCGCGGTCCGGCGACCCTGCCGTGTGTGGCGGTCGCGCTGGTCGCCGCGCCCCTGCCGTTGGCCCTGCTCGGCGACGACTACGCCGGCCAGGGAACGGCCGGGCTCCGACTGCTCCTGGCCACCCTCGCGATCGACGCCCTGCCGACCGGCACCCGTCCGACCAGCGCCCTGCCGACCGGCGCCGAGCCGGCCGGTGGGGCGCGGGGGGCCGCGCGGCCGGTGATCCGGCGCGGGGCCACGGTGGCCGGGCTGATCGTCGTCGTGGCCCTTCTCCCGATCACGCTGGCGGCCTGGGATGCCGTGGGGGCGGGGCTCGCGCTGCTGGTCGGCCGGGTCGTCGCCGTGGCGCCCGTGGTCCGTCTGCCGGCGCGCCGTGAGCGCGCCGTGGCGCCCGCCGCCGTGGACCCGGGGCAGGCCCGGCCCGCCGCGGCCGCGCCGGTCGCCGGCGGCCGGCACCCCGAGGCCGCCGGCCGCGGCGGCAGACGCGCCCGGATGGCCAGGTTCGCGCCGGGAGACAGCCACCCATCCCGGTCACTGTGAGGACACGGTGACCGACCTTCCGTAACCTGCTGTGGCGTGGAGGAACAGCCGGCCGCACGGGTCCTCATCGTCGAACAGGGTGAGGGTCTCTGGGGCGCCCAGCGCTTCCTGCTGAGGCTCGCCCCGCTGCTGGAGCGGCGCGGGATCGAGCAGATCCTCGCCGCGCCGGCGGACAGCGCGACGGGCGCGGCCTGGCGGGCCGCCGGGCGGTACCACGCCGTCCTGCCGGTGCCGGCGGACCGGACGCTGCGCCGCCCGGACGGCCGCCCGAGCCCCGCGCTGGTCCTGCGCGAGTCCGGCCGGACGGCGGTCCTGGCGGCCCGGACCGCCCGCCTCGCCCGGCGCTTCGGGGTCGACGTCCTACAGGCGAACAGCCACTGGTCGCACCTGGAGGCCGTCGGGGCCTCGGCGCTGTGCCGGCGGCCCGCGCTGCTGCTGCTGCACGAGGAGAACGAGCCGGATCTGGTCGGCCGGCTGCGCGGGCTGGCCGTCCGGGGGGCCGCGCGGTCCGTGGCGGTGAGCGACGCGGTCGCGGCGTCGCTGCCGGGATGGGCCGCCCGGCGCGCGGTGGTGATCCGCAACGGGGTCGACACCGACGCGCTGCGCCCCGGCCCGGCGGACCCGGCCGTGCGGGCCAGCCTGTCGACGGACCCGGCGGCGTTGCTGGTCCTCGCGATGTCCCGCCTCGACCCCCGCAAGGGCGTCGACAAGGTGATCCGCGCGGTGGCCGCGCTGCCGGACCATCTCGGGTCCACCCGGCTGGCGGTCGCGGGCGCGCCCAGCCTGGACCCGGCGTCCGGGGAGTCGCTGCGCCGACTCGGCGCCGAGCTGCTCGGGGACCGGGTGCTGTTCCTCGGGCCGCGTTCGGACGTCGGCGACCTGCTGCGCGCCACCGACGTCCTGGTGCTCGCGTCGAGCCTGGAAGGGCTGCCGCTGAGCGTGCTGGAGGCGCAGGCGTGCGGGCGGCCGGTGGTGGCGTTCCCCACCGCGGGCATCCCGGAGATCGTGACCGACGGAGCGACCGGCCTGATCGCCCGTCAGGACGACGTGGCCGACCTCAGCGCGAAACTCGCCCGGGTGCTCGACGACCGGACGCTGGCCGAGCTGCTCGGCACCCGCGCGCGGGCCAGCGTCGTCGCCCATCACACGCTGGACGCGCAGGCGGACGCGCTGGCCGGCCTGCTGATCAGCCTCGCCGGGCAGGCCCGCGCACGGCGGCACCGCTCGGCCGGCCACGGCAGCACAGCCTATGAGGTGCATCACATGACCGTCGGACACGGTTCGTAGCCGGTCGTTTCGGCGACGCCGCCGCCGGACCGGCGCGAAGCCCGGATCGCCGCCGCCCTAGGGCCACCGGGACTCCGGAGCGCGGCGCGCCCCCGTTCGGGAGTGCTCACCGAAAGCGCGCGGCCCGCGCCACCCTGCCACCGGGACACCTTCCCCGTAACCATCTGGTGACGGTTGCGTAGAGCGACGCCGCATGCACATGAGTTCGGCCGATTACTTTCAGGTCGACTCCTGCGCAGGAATTTGATTCCTATCGCGCATCGTGTCCATGACCAGCACTTCGAGGATCAATCTGATCCGCCTGCTGACGCGTGGTGCCCACTCTGGCAACGGTGGGCGACAGGCCTGTCGTGACCGGCGGCCAGGACGCCTGCGTCCCAGCTCGACCGTGATGCCCGTTCCCAGGGGGGGAAATGACATCCGATCCGCACGCCCCGACCGCGACCGCGCCGACGGTGGGCACGCCCACCGTCAGCGTCGTCGTCCCGACGCTCAACGAGGCGCGCAACCTGCCCCATGTCCTGCGTCGGCTGCCGGCTGACGCGGAGATCGTCCTGGTGGACGGCCGCTCCACCGACGACACGGTCGCCGTGGCGCGCCGGCTGCGCCCGGACGTCGTCGTCGTACACCAGAACCGCCGCGGCAAGGGCAACGCGCTCGCCTGCGGTTTCGCCGCCGCCACCGGCGACATCCTCGTGATGTTCGACGCGGACGGTTCAGCCGACCCCGGCGAGATCACCGACTTCGTCCGGGTGCTCCGCGCGGGCGCCGACTTCGCGAAGGGCTCCCGCTTTCTGCCGGGCGGCGGCAGCAGCGACATCACCCGGCTGCGGCACGCGGGCAACCTTGCCCTGAGCGGCCTGGTCAACGGCCTGATCAGGTGCCACTACTCCGACCTGTGCTACGGCTACAACGCCTTCTGGCGGCACTGCCTGCCCGTTCTCGACCTCGCGCCCGGCGATCACGGGCCGGAGCGCCAGTGGGGCGACGGCTTCGAGGTCGAGACGCTCATCAACATCCGCATCGCCCGGGCCGGGCTCCGGGTCGTCGAGATGCCCAGCTTCGAGCATCCGCGCATCCACGGCGCCAGCAACCTCAACGCCGTCTCGGACGGCCTGCGGGTGCTGCGCACGATCATGGCCGAATCGCGGTACCGGGAGTCACGGGCGGCGGCGTCCCGCGGGCCGCTACGGCAGCCGGTCGGTGCCTGCGCCGGCGCGCCGGCGCAGGAGCCCGCCGGGGCCCTCGCCGGCGCGCCGCCGCGCGCCCGGGTGCCGTGGGCGGCGGCCGGCCACCCCGGAATCCGCGTCTCCGCCACCGCGCACGCCTGGGTGGACGAGACCCGGGCCGAGCGCGCGTGACCCGCGCGCCCAGCTCGGCACCGGCCTCCAGCCCGACACCGGCCTCCAGCCCGACGCTGACCTCCAGCCCGGCACCGGCGCCCGGCCCGGCCGCGGAATCCAGTTCGGCTCTCACTTCCGCCTCCGTCGTGATCTGCGCTTATACCGAGGCCCGGTGGGAGTGCATCCGCACCGCCGTGGACAGCATCATCGGCCAGCGACGGCCGGCAGCCGAGATCATTCTCGTGGTGGATCACAACGAGGCCCTGCTGCACCGGGCCCGGGCTGCGTTCGGAGCGGCCGGTGTCACCGTCGTCCCGAACACGCATCCGCGGGGCCTGTCCGGTGCCCGCAACACGGGGGTCGAGCTGTCGACCTCCGAGGTAGTCGCGTTCCTGGACGACGACGCACGCGCCGAGGTCGAGTGGCTCGCCCGGTTGCTCCCGCACTACGCCGACCCGGCGGTGCAGGGTGTCGGTGGCCTCGTCGTGCCCGACTGGCCCGGCGCCCGGCCCCACTGGTTCCCGCCGGAGTTCGGCTGGGTCGTGGGCTGCAGCTATCCGGGGTTGCCGACCACCGTCGCGCCGATCCGCAACCCGATCGGCGCGGCGATGTCACTGCGCCGCTCCGCGTGGACGTCCGTCGCCGGTTTCACCGACGGGCTGGGCCGCCTGGGCGCGACGCCGCTGGGCTGCGAGGAGACCGAGCTCTACATCCGGGTCCACCGGGACGTCCCCGGGGCGTCGGTCCTGCATGTCCCGGACGCGGTCGTCACCCATCAGGTCACGGACGAGCGGGCGACCTGGGACTACTTCCGGCGCCGCTGCTACGCGGAGGGGCTGTCGAAGGCCATGGTGAGCGCACGGGTCGGCTCCGGGCCGGCACTCGCGTCCGAGCGGGCCTACCTGCGCTCGGTGCTGCCCCAGGCCGTGGCGCGCGACCTGCGCCACCGGGGCGACCGCCGGCGCGCGGCGGCGGCCGCGGCCGGCCTCGCCCTCACCGCCGCCGGTTACGCCCGCGGCCTGCTCGCCACCCGCGGCCCCCGCGCCACCCACCGGCCGCCCGCCGCCGTCAGCGGCGAAGGCCCGGGGACCCGCTGGTCGGGAGCCGTCTGGCCGGGCGAGCTGGACCTGGCCGACCCGACCGCCACCCCCCGGCGCCCGACCGCCATCCCCGGCTCGACGGCGGACGGGCCTGAGGGCTACCGCCAGGCCCGGGTTCTCGTCCGGTGGGACGGCGTTCCCGTCGGCTTCGTCGGCCTGGTGCCGGCCGAGGGCACCGTGACCGCCGCCGCGGTCCGCGCCACCGCCGAACGCGACCTCGCCGCCGAGCTCGCCGGCGTCCGGGCGGACATCGCCCGGTTCGGCCCGGTCAACCAAGCCGAGCCGGTCAACCAAGCCGAGCCGGTCGAGCGGGTGAGTGTCATCGTCTGCACCCGGGACCGGGCCGCGCTCCTGCCGGCCTGCCTGGGACGGCTGCGCGCGCTGCGGTACCCCGACCTGGAGATCGTCATCGTCGACAACGCGCCGACCGACGGCCTCACCCGGGCGGCGTTCGACCGGGAGGTCGGCGGGGACCCGCGTTTCCGGTATGTGCGTGAGGATCTCCCCGGGCTGTCCCGGGCCCGCAACCGCGGGCTGGCGGCGGCCACCGGCGAGGTGGTCGCGTTCACCGACGACGACGTCGCCGTCGACCCGTGGTGGGTGCGCGGGCTCGTCCGCGGTTTCACCCGGCGCGCGGACGTCGCCTGCGTCACCGGGCTCGTCCCCGCCGCCACCCTGGACAGCGCGGCCGAGCGCTACTTCGACGCCCGGGTGAGCTGGGGGACGAACTGCCGGCCCGAGGTGTACGACGCGGTTACCGGGCCGTCCGCGCTGCACCCGTTCACCGCCGGGCTGCTCGGCACCGGCGCGAACTTCGCGGTCCGCACGGCGACGCTGCGCGCGCTCGGCGGCTTCGACGCGGCGCTCGGCGCCGGCACACCGACCGGCGGCGGCGAGGACATCGACCTGTTCCTGCGGGTGCTGCTGGCCGGGCACGCGCTCGCCTACGAGCCGTCCGCACTGGCCTGGCACAGCCACCGGGCCGATCTCGACGCGCTGCGCCGCCAGCTCTTCGGCTACGGGACGGGCCTGTCCGCCTACCTGAGCAAGCACCTCGCCGACCCGTGCAGCCGGTCCCGGATGATCCGTCGGATCCCGGCGGCCGCCGGTCACCTGCGGGCCCTGACCCTGCGCGGCGGCGGCCCCGCCGGGGCCGGGGCCGGGGCTGGGGCTGGGGCTGGGGCTGGGGCTGGGGCCGACGACAGCCGCGGCGGTGCCGGGGGGCCGTCGCTCGGGCGGGCGCTCGCCGCTCGCGAATGGGCCGGATTCGCCGCCGGCCCGGTCTACTACGCGCGGTCGCGGTACGCGCGGCGGTCGACCGACCGTGCGGCCCGGCGGGGGCGGGAGGCCGACGCCCGGTGAGCGACCCCCGACTCGACCGCGCCGTGCACCTGGCGCTGCTGGCCGTCGCCGCGGTGACCGCGGGGATGGTCGCGGCGGGGTACACCGGCCCGCTGCGCCCGCTCGCCGCGCTGGTCACCGCGGCGCTGCTGCCGGGCGCGGCCGTCGTGGCCCTGCTGCCCCGGATCATCCGGGCGCCGCGGCCGGACACCGCCACCTGGATCATGCTGGCCTGCGCCTTCAGCCTCGCCGTCGAGACGGTCTGCGCGCTGGCGATGGTCTGGCTGCGGTGGTGGCGCCCGGCCCCGGCCGCCGCAGTCCTCGGGGTGCTCGCCGCGGTGATCCTCACCGCGCACCTGCGCCGCCCGGCCACCACGAAGCGACCGACCACCACGGAGCGACCGACCGCCCCGGCGCGCCCGGCCCCTTCGGCACGACCGGCCCGTCCGGCGAAACCGGTGGAGGCGGCGCGAGCGGCGGACGGACGGTGAGCACGATCGCGCCGCGCGGGTGGCGTGCCGCGACCTGGGCGGTGCCGCGCCCGGACGCGGCCGTCGCGGTGCCGGTGGCGCTCACCGGCGCCGGCCTCCTGCTGTGGCTGGTCTCGCTGGGCGACATCGACCTGGCCCGGATGAACGACTACGGCCTGCTGCCGGCGCTGCCCGCCACCTGGTTCGCCGGGATCGCGCTGCTGCTGGCGGCGGCCGCGGCGGGCGTCTGCCAGGCCCGGTCCCGACCGGGGCTGATCGCCCTGGCCACCGCCGCGCTGGTGGTCGCGCTCTACGGGACCGTCCCGGCGGTCTCGGCCACCCCGCAGTACTTCTGGGTCTACAAGCACATCGGGGTCACCAGGTACATCGAGCTGCACGGGTCGGTCACCGCGGGCATCGACATCTACCATCGGTGGCCGGGGTTCTTCGCCGTGGCGGCCGCGTTCTCGTGGCTGGCGGGCCGGCCGAACCCGGTCGACTACGCCGGCTGGGCCGAGGTCTTCTTCACGCTGGTCAGCACGGTCGGCGTCGCCGCCCTCGGCCGCCGGCTGCTCGGGGACGCCCGGCTCGGCCAGCTCGCCGCCCTGCTGTTCGCGCTGACGAACTGGGTGGGCCAGAGCTACTTCGCGCCGCAGGCGTTCGCCTTCGCCCTCTCCCTGGGCATCTTCATCCTGCTGTTCGACCACTTCGGCGACGTCCGCGGGAACCCGGTGCGGCGCGTGGTGCTGCGGGCCGCCGGGGCTCTGGTGCGCCGGCGGCTCGTGCTGGAACCACTGCGCACCGCGGCCCCCCGCGGCGGGCGGCGGGAACGGCTCGCCACCGCCGCGCTGGTGGTGCTCCTGCAGGTCGCGGTGGTCGCGAGCCACCAGCTCACCCCGTACATGCTGGTCCTCGGGGTCGCCGGGCTGGCCGTGCTCGGCGTCGTCCGCCCGTGGTGGGTGGTCGGCACGCTCGCCGTGGTGACCGTCGCCTACCTGATCCCCAACCTGAGCTTCGTGCAGCACAGCTTCGGGCTGTTCTCCGGGGTCGACCCGATCGACAACGTACGGACGCAGGGGCTGTTCCGCCCCGACCCCATGCCCGGCAAGGATCTCAACGGCCTGACCGGCCAACTGCTGAGCCTGTCGATCTGGCTGCTGGCCGCAGTCGGGGCGGTGCGCTGGGCGCGGCGGTCCCCCCGCCCCGCCGGCTCACCCGGTCCCGCCGGCCCCGCCGGCCCCGCCGAGGGGGACGCCTGGGCGCTCGTGCCGGTCGTGCTGGTCCTGGCCACCGGAGTCCTGGTCGTCGGGCAGAACTACGGCGGCGAGGGGATCCTTCGGGTGGTCCTGTTCTCCCTGCCCTGGTCGGCGATCCTGGCCGCGCGGGCCCTCGCCCCCGGCGACGGCGGATGGCGGCCGCGCCGGGCCCCGTCGATCCTGGCGGTCACCGCCGGGCTCGGCGCCCTGTTCGTCCCGGCGTTCTTCGGCCAGGCCGCGATGAACATCATCCCGCCCGACGAGGTGCGGGCCGCGGACCATCTCTACTCCGCCGGCACCCCCGGTGTGCCGATCGTGCTCGCCACGCCCGACTTCCCGGTGAAGCTCGCGGACACCTACGACCGCTTCGGCCCGAACGAGCAGAACGTGCCCGCGCTGCTCGACCACGCCGAGCTCCGCGACCATCCGCTCGGCCCGTCGGACGTCGGCGCCGTCACGACGGTGCTGGACTGGTACGGCCGGGAGGGCTACCTGGTCTTCGGCACCTCCGAGGAGACGTACGCCGACATCTACCGGCTCACCCCGCCCGGCGCGCTGCGGTCGCTGGAGACGGCGCTGGTGCGGTCCGGCCGTTTCCGTCTGTGGTACTCGACCCCGAACACCCGGATCTACCACTACCAGGCCGCCGCTCCCGCTCCCGGGGCCGCCGGCACCGCGCCGCGGACCGCTCACCCGACCGGCGGTGCCTCGTGACCGAGCGGGTGGGAACGCCGCTGTACCGCAACGGCGCGGCACTCGCGCTGAGCGGGCTGCTCTCGGGAGTCCTGGGTGCCGGGTTCTGGATCGCGGCCGCCCACACCACCCCGCGGGCCTCGGTCGGTGAGGCGACCGCGCTCGTCTCCGCGATGATGGCGCTGTCCATGCTGGGCCAGCTCAATCTGGGGCCGGCGCTCGCCACCTTCCTGCCCCGGGCCGGGCGGCGACGCGCCTCGCTGGTCGCCGGCGGCACCGCCACGGCGGCCGGGCTGAGCCTGCTGCTCGGCGCGGGGTTCGCGCTGGGCGCGCCGCGGCTCACCGACGCGTTCCCCGTGCTCGACAACCCGCTGGCCGCGGCCGGCTTCGCGCTCTCCGTCGGCCTCTGGTCGGTGTTCGCGCTGCAGGACGCCGTCCTCACCGGCCTGCGGCGCGCCCCCTGGGTGCCGGTGAAGAGCGCCGCTTACAACACCGCGAAGTTCGCGATGCTGCTCGCCGTCGGCGGCACCACCTGGGCGCTGCTGACCGCCTGGATCGTCCCCGCCGCGATCGCGGCCGTGCCGGTCGCCTACCTGCTGTTCAGCCGGGTGCTGCCGACCGCGGCCGAGCCGCAGCCCGGCGCCGACGGCCGGGCGTTCCGCCGGTTCCTGGCCGGCGAGTCCACGGCGATGGTGCTCGACCAGATCGGCGTCACACTGCTGCCGGTGCTGGTCGTGGTTCTGGTCGGGCCGCGGGCCGCCGCCCCGTTCGGGCTGGTCTGGATGATCGTCCAGGCCCTGGACGCGCTGGTGATCGGCCTCGGGTCGTCCCTGGTGGTCGAGGGCGCCCAGGCCGGCGCGGACGTCGACGCCATGCACCGGACGATGCGCCGGCGGACGCTGGCCGGCCTCGCGGTGATCGCGGTCGTCGCCGAGCTCGGCGCCCCGCTGCTACTACGCGTGTTCGGGAACCAGTACGCAGAGGAGGGCGCCGGCCTGTTCCGCCTGCTGCTTCTCGGCAGCCTCGGCCGGACGGTCGTCACGCTGGCGATCTGCGCCGCGCGGGCCCAGCTGCGGGTCGGCTGGATCGTCCGGATGCACCTGCTGCTCGCCGTGCTGGTCCCGGGCAGCGCGCTGCTGCTGGGCCAGCGCATCGGGTTGCTCGGGGTCGGTCTGGCCTGGGCCGGAGCGCAGTTCGTCGCCGCGGTGATCGTGCTCGTCGGCGAGCGGACCGGCCGGCCGTGGCCCCGCCCGCGCCGCTCGGCGAACCCGCGCCAGCCGGCGAGTCCGTATCAGCCGGCGAGTCCGTGCCAGCCGGAGATCTCCGCGCCCCGGCCAGCGCCTCAGGCACCACTCCAGGTAGCCACTCAGGCACCGCCGCAGGCGGCACCGCTCGCAGCGCCACAAGGAGGACATCGATGACGGCCCCGCCCGGGACGACCGCAACGACGGCGACCACAGTCGGGGGCGCCGGACGGGTGCGCCGGCACGTCGGCACCCGCATGCCCGGGCGCGACCGGGCCTGGCGGGGCACCCGCACGATCATCACGCTGGCGGGCGTCGACGCCCCGAGTGCCGACGCGATGCGCGCCACCCTGCGCCGGCTCGCCGCGCTGGACCCCGGCCACCGGCTGTTCCGCCGTCCCGGGACGCTGTTCACCCCCGCCCGGCCCGGACCATCCGCCGTGACCCGCTGGTTCCCCGTGCCACCGGCCGAGCTGGACGACTTCTGCGACCGGATGGTGCTCGAGCTCGACGGCCCCGCGGGCGACCCCGACGCCTGGCAGCGGCACCTGTACGACCGGGCCGACCCCGACCTGCCGTTCCGGATGGCGACCGGCGACGGTCTGGTGGCGGTGTCCGTCGAGCATCCCCTGCTGGACGGCCGGCCGGCCCTGGCGTTCCTCGCCGAGCTCACGGCACGGGCGCAGGACGGCGCGCCGCCGACCGCGATGGTCCGCACCGGCCCGCGGCACCCGCTCGCGACGGCCCTCGCCGAGCGCTACGCCCGCGACCCCCGCCGGCTGTCCGCGACCGCGCGGGCCCGGCGGGACACGATCGCCGCCGAGCCGCCGGGAACCCCGCACCGTCCCTGGCGGCCGGACTTCGCCTCGGCGTCCGGCGCCGGCGACCCGGCCGTGCTGCCGGCGCTGCGCCGCTGGCGGGCCCGCAACACACCCGGTGTCACCAGGACGGCCGTCCTGTTCGCCGCCGCCCGGGCGGCGCTGATCGAGACCGGGCTGCCGCCGTCACCCGGGCTGCACGTCCTCGCGGACAACCGCCGCTACCTGCCCGGCCCGGCCGACCTGCATGGGAACTTCAGCGTCGGGGTGTACCTGGACCCGCCCGACCCGCTGGACCCGGTGTCGATCGCCGGCGCGCTCGACACCGGGCTCGGCGCGGGACGCCCGCTGGCCACGATGACCCTGCTGGCCGCGCGCGCCCAGCTCCGCCGGCCCGCCGGCCCGGCCCGGACGGTGCGGGCCACGCCCCGGCCGTCGCTGGTCCTGAACTATCTGGGGCGCCTGCGCGAGATCGAGCGGGTGTCCTGGCGGGCCGGCTGCCCGCCCCGGTTCCTCGCGGCGAGCACCCCGGGCCACCCGGAGCTGGTCACGTTCACGCTCACGGAGATCATGGGCCGGCTGCAGGTCAGCGCCGCCTTCCACGCGAGCACCTTCGACCCGGCGCTGGTCCGGCGGGCGGTGGACGCGCTCTGCGCCGACCCCGTCGGCCTGCTCGAACGTGCCGGCGCCGGCCGACCCGGAGCTGTCGCCGCCGGGTGAGACGCGGCTGGTCGGCGCCGGTCAGGCGCCGGTGGGCAGGCCGGGGGCGGCGTGCCTGGCGGCGCCGCGGGCCGTCGGTGAGACGGGTACGTCGTCGCGGGCCGGTGCGGTGCGCAGCACCAGGTCGGCGACCGGACTCGTCACGCCCAGCCAGTACCGCTCGTTGCGGTAGTGGTGCAGCCGGTGCCCGCGCCAGACCCGCCGGTAGAACCGGCTCGACGGGCGGACGGCCGTGTGCACGAGGAAATGCGTCCAGTCGTAGGCCAGCGCGCCCAGCCCGGCGCACACCGCCGCGGTGCCGAGCGCCGGGGGCCCCAGCGCCGCGAGGCCGACGGCGAGCGCCCCGCCCGCGGTCACCTCCCGGGGCCGCAGGAACATCGTGTCCAGGTTCGCCGGATCACGGTGGTGCTGCTCGTGCCCGTAGCCGGCGAGCTGGTAGCCGACCGACCCGAGCCGCCCGCCCGGCCGGGCGTGCAGCAGCCCGCGGTGCACCGCCCACTCGACGAACGGCTGCGCGGCCAGGCAGGCCGCGGCGGTGACGACATCACGGCGGCGCAGCGGACCACGCACGGCCCGCGCCACGCCGACCGCGCCCACGCACCCGAGGAGAACCGGCGGGCGCGGATGGGCGACGAACCGCCGCAGCGCCTGCGGAAGCGTCCGGATCTCGGCCGCGCTGCCGTGCGGGCCGGGCCGGTCCAGCCGCGCCACCGCCCGTCCGAGCGGAGCCGTCAGCCGCCGGCCACCGGTCCTGGCTCCGCGGACGAGAGTGGGCATCGCGCTCGGCTCAGAACGGGACGGTCGAGTAGGCCTGGAGCTTGGTCAGCTGGTGCTGGCTGTCGACCCGCCGGATCGTGCCCGAACGCGAGCGCATGACCAGCGACGACGTGTTCGCCCCGCCCGGCCGGTACCGAACCCCGGCGAGCAGTTCGCCGTCGGTGATGCCGGTGGCGACGAAGAAGATGTCCTCGCTGTTCACCAGGTCCCGGGTGTGCAGGACCCGGCCCGGGTCGTGCCCGGCGTCGAGGACCTTGACCCGCTCGGCGTCGTCGCGCGGCCAGAGCCGGCCCTGGATGACGCCGCCGATGCAGGTCACCGCGCACGCGGCGATGATCCCCTCGGGGGTTCCGCCGATGCCGAGCAGCATGTCCACCCCGGTGTCGGCCGAGGCCGCCATGACCGCGCCGGCGACGTCGCCGTCGGAGATGAGCTTGACGCGCGCCCCGGCGGTACGGATGTTCTCCACCAGCTCGGCGTGCCGGGGGCGGTCCAGGACCACGACCGTGACATCCCGCGGCAGGATGCCCTTGGCCTTCGCCACCGCGCGGACGTTGTCCTCCACCGAGGCGTCGATGTCGACGACGCTCGCCGCCTCCGGCCCGGTGACCAGCTTCTCCATGTAGAAACAGGCGCTGGCGTCGTACATCGAGCCACGCTCGCTGACCGCCATCACCGACACCGCGTTGTTCATGCCCTTGGACGTCAGCGTCGTCCCGTCCACCGGGTCGACCGCCACGTCGCACTCGGGGCCCTCGCCGGAGCCGACCTCCTCGCCGTTGAACAGCATGGGGGCCTCGTCCTTCTCCCCCTCGCCGATCACGACGACGCCCCGCATCGACACCGTCCCGACGAGGCGGCGCATCGCGTCCACAGCCGCCTGGTCGGCGCCGTTCTTGTCGCCCCGCCCGACCCAGCGGGCGGCGGCGAGCGCCGCGGCCTCGGTCACCCGGACCAGCTCCAGGGCGAGGTTCCGGTCAGGCGCCTGGCCCTGGACGGCGAGGGACTCGGGCACGGACGACTCGGTCAGGGAAGGGGTCTCGGCAGCCACGGGAGGAGCGTAGTTCGACACGGCGCCACGTGCCGGTGGTAGTGCCGCAAGTCCCGGTCCACGACCGGGCCGCCGGCGCCGTCACCGCCGCGACCAGCCCGTCAGCAGGCCTGCGACCAGCCTGTTTCCCGGCTGGCGGCGGGTCGGGGACCGGCCGTGGAGGCCACAGCGAGACGACCCGACGCGAGCCCGAAAAATTCTTTGGAAAGGTGCGCAACCTTCCCCT
The DNA here is from genome assembly GCF_000373365.1 of Parafrankia discariae. Classification (NCBI taxonomy): domain Bacteria; kingdom Bacillati; phylum Actinomycetota; class Actinomycetes; order Frankiales; family Frankiaceae; genus Parafrankia; species Parafrankia discariae. Next base: position 193,667 of record NZ_KB891208.1, on the reverse strand, counting down.
GAGGAACCGCGTCATACAGGTCGATACGGGTGGCCGTCACGCGGAGGGGGCGTGACGGCCACCCGCGCTCGTTTCGGGGCGTCACAGTCCCTTTCGGGGCGTCACAGTCCCTTTCGGGACGTCACAGTCCCTTTCGGGACGTCACGGCCGTTTCGGGGCGTCGCCGCCGCGGAACGGCCCCGCGTCAGGGCGTTCTCGAATCAGGGCGTCCCGGTGTCGAGCGGCCGGACGGCGGCGGCGAGGGTCTCCAGGTCGGCCCGGTCGGCGCCCCCGGGGCCGCCCCCGTCGTCGACGATCGTCGTGACCCCGTCGGCCACCCGGGTGATCGCCAGATGCCCGTCACCGTCACGTCGCTCGTCCCAGGCCTCGCCGGCGACGCTCACGGACCCGGTGGCGGGCCGGTCACCGAGAATCGACTGGACCGCGTCCGGGGCGTTGCTCTGGATGAACCGGGTGTAGGTCCGGTCGCCCGGCCGGTCGATGACGTACCCGATCGTGATCTGGGTGGTGTCCCCGTCGCTGGTGCCACCGGAGGGCAGCCTCATCCGGATCGACGTCGCCTTGAAGAAGTCGGGCAGGTCCGCGGGGGCCGAGGCCGGGTAGGGCGCCTGGCGCGCGTACGGCACCAGCGTGGACTCGGTGTCCACGACCTTCACCTCGGGATCCTCGCCACCGTGCGGCATCACGAAGACGTAGAACACCGCCACTCCCGCCAGCACCACGGCGAGAGAGAGCACCATGTCCCGAACTGTTTCCTGACCGCGTTGACGCGCCACGCCCTCATCTTCCGCTCCGACGGCGCCCTGATCCGACGCCGTCCGTACTCGACGTCCCTGTTCGATGTCCGTACTCGACGTCCGTGCTCGACGGAACCCGACCCTACGGCGCGCCGCAGCCCCGGCGTCCCGACCGGCCCCACCGAATGTGGGCCACCCCGCCGCGTCAGGAGGGGTCGGCGGCCGAGGCGGGGGTCAGGCGGGCTCGGGCGCCGTCGAGGAGGCGCTGGCAGAGGGCGGCCAGCTCCTCGCCGCGTTCCCAGAGCGCGAGGGACTCCTCAAGCGCGCAGCCCCCGGCCTCCAGCCTGCGGACGACATCCTCCAGCTCGGCGCGAGCCGCCTCGAAGGTGAGCCCTGAGGTGGCCTCAGCGGTGGCGTCTGAGTCGGGTCCGACGGCGGGGCTCCGCTGACGGTCGGGATCGGTCATCTGAGTTCTCCTGTCGCGAACGGCCCCGGGAGCGCCCGGGAACCGCTCGGGAACCACGTGGTGGTCATTCGGCCCGGGCGGCGAAGGTGCCACCGGCGACCCGGACGGCCAGCGGATCACCGGCCTCGACCTCGGCCGGCGCGCGGATCACCGTGCCGTCCGCCTTCTGGACCAGGGCGTAGCCGCGCTCCAGCGTGGCCGCCGGGGACAGCGCCCGCATCCGGGCCGCCGCGTGGACGAGGTCGCGCTCGGCGACGTCCACCGCGTGGGTGAGACAGCGCAGCGAGCGCGAGCGCAGCGCGTCGAGGGCCTGCTCACGCCGGTCGACCTCGCGCAGCGGGGCCGCCAGGACGGGCCGGGCCCGCAGGTCCGCCAGCCGGCGCCCCTCCAGGTCGAGGCGGTGCGCGAGCACCCGGCGGGCCCGCCCGCGCAGGGCCTCCACCAGCGCCGACTGTTCCGCGACGTCGGGCACCACGCGCTTGGCGGCGTCGGTCGGCGTGGAGGCTCGGACGTCGGCCACGAAATCGAGCAGAGGTGTGTCCTGCTCGTGTCCAATAGCCGACACGACAGGTGTCCGGGCGGCGACAACGGCGCGCAGCAGAGCCTCGTCCGAGAACGGAAGAAGATCTTCCAGGGAGCCGCCGCCGCGGGCGATGACGATCACCTCGACCGTGTGGTCGGCGTCCAGATCGGCCAGCGCGTCGAGGATCTGGGTCACCGCGAGCGGGCCCTGGACGGCCACCTCACGTAGTTCGACCCGTACCGCGGGCCACCGGCGACGGGCGTTCTCGATCACGTCGCGCTCGGCGGCGGATGCACGCCCGGTGATGAGGCCGACCGCGGCCGGCAGGAACGGGAGCCGCCGTTTGCGGCTGGCCGCGAAGAGCCCCTCGGCCGCGAGCGTGGCCTTCAGCCGCTCCAGCCGGGCCAGCAGCGCCCCGGCCCCGAGCGGGCGAATCTCCACTACGGCAAGGGCCAGCGTGCCCCGGTTGGGGTAGAAGCTGGGCCGGCCCCAGACCACCACCCGGGCCCCGTCGACGAGCCCGGGGCCGACCGCGTCGCACACCGCCCGGGGGCAGGTGACCCGCAGGGAGACGTCCGCGACGGGGTCGCGCAGGGTGAGGAAAACGGTGTTCAGGCCCGGCCGGCGGGAGATCTCGGTGACCTGACCTTCCACCCATACGCGGCCGAGCCGGGAGATCCAGTCACCCATCGCCCGGGAGATCGTCCGCACCGGGAGCGGCTCGTCCGGGGTCGAGGTGAGGGGCACCCCCGAACCGTACGACCTCCCCCCACGGGGGAAGGTCACCGGCGGGCCGGACGATGCTGTCCATCCGGTGATGCTCCGCTCGCCGCTCTTCCAGCCTCGCCGCTCCCGCGTAGACTGCTGCGACATGGGGCGGGTCTTGTTGGCCAAGCCGCGCGGCTACTGCGCGGGTGTCGATCGCGCGGTCCAAACCGTCGAGAAGGCACTCGATCTGTACGGGTCGCCGGTGTATGTACGCAAGCAGATCGTGCACAACGCCCACGTCGTCAAGACGCTGGAAGCGAAGGGCGCGATCTTTGTCGAAGAGACCGACGAGGTGCCTCACGGCGCCACGGTGGTGTTCTCGGCGCACGGCGTGGCACCGACGGTCCATGAGGAGGCTTCCTCGCGTCAGCTTCGCACCATTGACGCGACGTGCCCCCTCGTAACCAAGGTCCACTCCGAGGCGCGTCGGTTCGCCAAGGAGGATCTGGACATCCTCCTCATCGGTCATGAGGGCCACGAGGAGGTAGTAGGCACCACCGGCCAGGCGCCGGACCGTATCCATCTCGTCGACGGTCCCGAGGACGCGGCCGCTGTGAAGGTCCGGGACCCGAAACGGGTCGCGTTCCTCTCGCAGACGACGCTCTCGGTCGACGAGACGCAGACCACGGTCAGGGCCCTGCGCGAACGGTTCCCGCATCTGCAGGGGCCGCCGAGCGACGACATCTGCTACGCCACCCAGAACCGTCAGGTGGCCGTCAAGGAGATCGCCGAGAAGGTCGACCTGCTCATCGTGGTCGGCTCGCCGAACTCCTCCAACTCGGTCCGGCTCGTCGAGGTCGCCCTCGACGCCGGTGCGCCGAAGTCGTTCCTGGTGGACGACTGCTCCGAGGTGGATGAGAGCTGGCTCGACGATGTCGAGACGGTCGGTGTGACGAGCGGGGCGTCCGTCCCCGAGGAACTCGTCACCGGGGTCATGGCGTGGCTGGCGGACCGCGGGTTCAACGACGTCGAGGAAGTCACCTCGGCGGACGAGCACCTGCTGTTCGCCCTTCCGCCGGAGCTGCGTCGCGACATGCGCGCCCGGGAGCGGGCCGCGGGCGCCTGACGCTCGCTCATCCGTCGGCGCCGGCGGCAGTCGTCGGCGCCGGCATCGCCACCAACACCAACGGGCCGTCCAGCCACCGCCGGAAGTTCCGGTCGGTCGTGCTGCCGGCGGCCACCTCACGCCAGGGTCACCGCGCGTGGTGTGAGGACCGTGTCCCACCGGGCGGCCGCGCCGTCCGGTCGGGTGATCGTCGACGCCCGTGCTGGTCACCGGCTTCGCTCGTAGCTCGGTCCATCTGTCTGAGTCCGCTCCGTCCGGTGTCGCGCCCCCCTGGTGCGGCACCGGACGTTCGTCTGTGGCGCCCCGGTGCCCGGTGCCGACCCCCGGCCCACCATCCGCGCCGGGCTCGTCGCGGGCGGTGTGACGAGCGCCCGTCGGGAACGCCGGCCAAGGCGACGGATGCACCTGATGTCCTAGGGTCGGCAGTGGCCTGTCATCGCCAGCGCCGCGGGAGAGTTCCGCGGACAGCCGGATCGGCGGCAAGCCAGATCAAGGTCGACGGACATCTCGGGAGATCGGCGCATGAGCGAGCACGAGTCATGAGCGAGCAGGAATACCGCATCGAGCACGACAGCATGGGTGACGTGCGGGTGCCGGCCGCGGCGAAGTGGCGAGCGCAGACGCAACGGGCGGTCGAGAACTTCCCCGTCTCCGGCCAGCGCATCTCGCGCGCGCACATCGCCGCGCTCGCGCGGATCAAGGCCGCGGCCGCGACCGTGAACGCCAAGCTCGGCGTTCTCGACGGTGACATCGCCTCGGCGATCGCCGAGGCCGCCGGCGAGGTCGCCCGGGGAGACTGGGACACCCAGTTCCCGCTCGACGTCTTCCAGACCGGCAGCGGCACGTCGTCCAACATGAACACCAACGAGGTGCTGGCGTCGCTCGCCTCGGAGCGGCTCGGCCGGGCCGTTCACCCGAACGACCACGTGAACGCCTCGCAGTCGTCGAACGACGTGTTCCCGTCCTCGATCCATGTGGCGGCGACCCAGGGGATCGTGCACGAGCTGATCCCCGCGCTCGACCACCTGGCCGTCTCGCTGGAGCGCAAGGCGACCGAGTTCGCCGAGGTGGTCAAGTCGGGGCGCACCCACCTGATGGACGCGACGCCGGTGACCCTCGGCCAGGAGTTCGGCGGGTACGCGGCGGCCGTCCGGCTGGGTGTCGAGCGGCTGGGCGACGCGCTGCCCCGGATCGGCGAACTGCCGCTGGGCGGCACGGCGGTCGGCACCGGTATCAACACCCCGCCCGGGTTCTCCGCGGCGGTCATCGAGGAGCTGGCGGCGAGCACCGGGCTGCCGCTCACCGAGGCCCGTAACCACTTCGAGGCCCAGGCCTCGCGGGACGGCCTCGTCGAGGCGTCCGGCGTGCTGCGGGTGATCGCGGTGTCGCTGTACAAGATCTCAAACGACCTGCGGTGGGCGTCCTCGGGCCCGCGGGCCGGGCTGGGCGAGATCAGGCTGCCGGACCTGCAGCCCGGGTCGTCGATCATGCCCGGCAAGGTGAACCCGGTCATCCCCGAGGCGGTCTGCCAGGTGGTGGCCCAGGTCATCGGCAACGACGCGGCGGTGGCGTTCGGCGGCTCGGCCGGCAACTTCGAGCTCAACGTGATGCTGCCGGTCATCGCCCGCAACCTGCTCGAGTCGATCCACATCCTGTCGACGATCAGCCGGCTGTTCGCCGACCGCTGCGTCGACGGCATCGTGGCGGACGTCGAGCGCTGCCGCCGTTACGCGGAGTCCTCGCCGTCGGTCGTGACGCCGCTGAACAAGTACATCGGCTACGAGGAGGCGGCCAAGGTCGCCAAGCAGTCGCTGGCCGAGGAGAAGACGATCCGCGAGGTCGTGATCGAGCGCGGGTACGTCCAGGCCGGCAAGCTCACCGAGGCCGAGCTGGACAGCGCCCTCGACGTCCTGTCGATGACGCACCCGTAGGCACCGAGCACCCACCCGTAGGTCGGGCCGGTGGGACGGACCGGTGACCGCACCCGTGTGGCGGACGCCCGCGGGCGCGCGCCCCGTGCCGCCGGCACCCTCGGGCGCGCCCGGCCCGTCGGTGCGCTCGATCAGGCGGGGCGAGGAACGGACCCGGCTCCACGAACGTGCGGGAGCCGGGTCCCGATGCCGACGCCTGCGCTCCCGGCCAGCTGGCCGGGAGCACGCCATCCCCACGGCAGGTCGGCACAACCCCGTCGCGAGAGCCGTGGAAGACCCCCCAGCCAGCCTCCACGACCCCCGCGACCCCCGATGCCCTGTCCAACGAGGCGGCCCGGCTTTCGTTACGGGTCGCCGCTCGGATTTTCGGGCTCCGCCGGCCACCGGCCGGGGCGGCCCGGGTGAGCACAGGGGGACCACGCCGTCCCCCACGTCGGCGTGTGACGATGGGAACGCAAGCCACGACATGGCGCGACAGGTGTGACGTTCTGGGGACCTGGGCGAGAAAACGGCGTAACAACACCGATCGCCGGGGGTTCCGGGCCCCCCGGGCGGATAGCCTCGGCGCGACACGATAAATGACAGGGGGAAACGACGTGCACGAGGTCGATGTCCTTGTCATCGGTTCCGGGCCCGGCGGGCAGAAGGCCGCCATCGCCGCGGCCAAGCTCGGGCGCAGCGTCGCGGTCGTCGACAAGCGGGACATGATCGGCGGGGTCTGCATCAACACCGGCACCATCCCGTCCAAAACGCTGCGCGAGGCCGTCATGTACCTGACGGGCCTGGCCCAGCGAGAGGTCTACGGGCAGAGCTACCGGCTCAAGGACGAGATCACGGTCGCGGACCTCTCCGCGCGGACACAGCACGTGATCGGCCGCGAGATCGACGTGATCCGCAGCCAGCTCACCCGCAACCGGGTCCAGGTCCTCTCCGGGCTCGCCACCTTCCTCGACCCGAACACCGTGAGCGTGCGCGGCCCGGGCGGCGTCGAGGAGCGACAGGTCCGCGCCAACAAGATCATCATTGCCACCGGCACCCGGCCGGCCCGGCCCGACTCGGTGGACTTCGACGGCCGCACGGTCGTCGACAGCGACCAGATCCTCGACATCGACCGGATCCCCGGCTCGATGGTCGTGGTCGGCGCCGGGGTCATCGGCATCGAGTACGCCTCGATGTTCGCGGCGCTGGGCACGAAGGTGACCGTCGTCGAGCGGCGCGACCGGATGCTGGACTTCTGCGACCTGGAGATCATCGAGGCGCTCAAGTACCAGCTGCGCGACCTCGCGGTGACCTTCCGGTTCCGCGAGTCCGTGGTCTCCGTGGAACGCCACAACGGCGGCACCCTCACGACGCTGGAGAGCGGCAAGAAGATCCCCGCCGACACCGTCATGTACTCCGCCGGGCGGCAGGGGCTCACCGAGGTGCTCCAGCTCCAGAACGCGGGCCTCTCCGCGGACAACCGCGGCCGGATCCTGGTCGGCCCGGACTTCCGCACCGAGGTCGACCACATCTACGCCGTCGGCGACGTGATCGGCTTCCCGGCCCTGGCGGCGACGTCCATGGAGCAGGGGCGGCTGGCCGCCTACGCGGCGTGCGGCGAGCCGGCCACCGGGATGCGGGCCGAGCTGATGCCGATCGGCATCTACACGATCCCGGAGATCTCCTACGTCGGCAACACCGAGGACGAGCTCACCGAGCGCTCGGTGCCCTTCGAGGTGGGCATCGCCCGCTACCGCGAGCTGGCCCGCGGCGCGATCCTCGGCGACTCCTACGGCATGCTCAAGCTCCTGGTGAGCCCCGAGGACGGCCGGCTGCTCGGCATCCACGTCTTCGGCACCGGGGCCACCGAGCTGGTCCACATCGGCCAGGCCGTGATGGGCTGCGGCGGGACGGTCAACTACCTGGTCGACACCGTCTTCAACTACCCGACCCTGGCGGAGTCCTACAAGGTCGCCGCGCTCGATGCGATGAACAAGATGCGGGCGGTGGCCCGAATCTCGGGCCGCCACATCTGACGGCCCGAGCGGCGGTCGGCCGGCTGGCACCGCCGGGCTGGCTGGCACCGCCCGGCTGGCTGGCACCGCCGACCGGCTGGCGTCAGCCGGTCGGCTGACCACCCGCGGGCGGCAGCGGCAGGACGTCCGCGACGATCTCGTGGCGGTGCCGGCGGCGGTGCGGGGCCGGGCTGTCGTAGACGACCAGCAGCGCCTGCCCGCCGGAGCCCTCCGGATCGGGGATCAGGGTGATACCCTCGGCGTGGTCCACTCCGTCGCCGTAGGGGACGTCCATGATCTCCTCCAGGGCGGTGCCACGCACCACGACGGAGGTCTCCGCCCGCACCGCGCCCCGCCAGGCGTGGATGCGGACCGGGCCGTCGAGGTCCATGGTCGGCCCGGCGAGGACGAGCAGGTCATCCCCGTGGGCGATCATGTCGCGCACCCCGAGGCCACCCAGGTCGAGGAAGTGCTTGCGGTAGAGGCCGTCGTCGAGCGGGGCGAGCAGCAGGTCGGGGCCGTCGCTACCGGCCAGCCGCAGCTCGACGACGACCGCCCAGCCGCGCAGCACCGGGCCCCGCAGGCCCAGGTAGATCCGCTCCCCCACGACGGCCAGGCCCTCGATGTCCAGGCCGTTGTCCTTGCTGGGGATCGCTAGGAAGGGCCCCAGGTGCGGGTCGTCGCGCAGCGCGCGGGTGATCCGGGTGCTCTTGCGCAGGCCCAGGGCCGCCGCCGTCAGCTTCCGACCCGGGTTCGTCGGGTCCGGCGCCGACGCGGCCAGCACGGGCCCGTCGGGCGTGTCCACGACCGGTATCCGGCCGATGATGTGCCGGTTGGCGTTGTTGCTCACCTTGGCGAGCCGGGCCAGTGCGGCCTCGGTGGCGTGCTCCGCCCGGACCCGCTTGCGCGTCCGGGCGTGCGACCCGGTGAACCACAGGTACCCGCCGGCGAGGTCCAGACCCTCGATGTCGATCTCCGGCACGACCCCGTCGGCGTCGGCCGGCTCGGGCAGCTCCAGGAAGTCGCTCACCTCGAAGCTCACGTGCTCGCCGTAGCTGCCGCCGTCCGCCGAGCGGGTCACCCGCTCGATCGTCACCGTCTCGTCGCCGCCCAGCCACAGGTGGCTGCCGTCGTGGCGCACCGTCGACAGTGACTCGGCGATGTCGAGCACCTTGTGGTCGTCGACGAACCGGATCGGAATCGTGTCCACGCCGCTCCCCTTCACCGGCACCCGGCCGCCGGCACCCGTCCCAGGAGCCTACGACCGTGCCCCGCCGTCAGCCGGACATTGCCCAGGACCAGACAGGACATCCGGTCTGGACGTCTGGCCTGGATGTCTGGCCTGGACGTTCTCCCGGTCCGGCGGGAGCTGTCCGGGCGGGAGCGGCAACGCTGACCGAATCACTTTCAGCTAAAAATCAATCCGTATTACTCGGATCTTTAGCTGACCGACCCCCCGACTCCGGTCAGGAGACGGGCCGACAGGGTGCTCGACGGGCCGGCTCCGGCGCCGTCCGCCCGAGGGGAATCGCGGGCGGAGGGCGCGGCGGGGGCCGTACCGGGAGCGGACGGGCCCGCCGTGGCCTGGGCCCGTATCGAGGCGCAGGCGATGCGGCTGACCAGCGCGAATGACCATCGCCGACAGGATCGGCCGTCCCCACCGGCCGGATCCGCGCGCTGCCACCAGTTGTGTGTAGCGGCGGCCGGGGCGCACGGGAAGAGCGGTGCGCGTATTGTTTCGCGCATTTCACCGGCCACCGCCACCAGGCCGGTCGACGCCCTGGTCGGGAAACGACCCCGACCCGGACCCGTCACATCACTGAACACGGTGTCCTGGGGCCGTTCAGGGCTGCTCTCGGCCGCCCGGAGCGGTCAGACCTCGGCGCGGTTGGAGGCCAGCCGGAGCTTGTCGCCGAGCTTGCCGCGGACGTCGGCGAGGTTCACCCAGCGACGGGAGATCCCCCGGGCCGACGGCTCGGGCAGCGTGCGGTCGTCGACATGCAGCAGGAAGGTGGCCTCGTAGTGCACGTGCTCGGGCTCGCTGAGCGCGGGGACGGCGTCGATGGGATGGGCCGTCACGTCAACCGGCAGCACGCTCGCCGGGATGAGGCCGTTCGCCTCGATGTCGGCCTCCGCCGCGAGATGACGCAGCGCGGCGCCGAGCAGCGACTGGTCCTCGGGGTCGATGTGCCCGCCCGGCAGCCGCCAGTTCCTGGCCGGACGCCGCCTGGTCTGCAGCACCCGCCAGTCGGGCGAGACCAGCACCGCGCTGCACGTCACATGGGCCGGAGTCGTGGTGCGGGTGACGATGGCCGGCCCGTGCAGCGCGAGCACGATCAGCGAGCGTAGTAGGTCCGTCTCGTCGGGGTTGGCCTCGATGTACCCCAGCGCAACACCGATCACCGCGTTGTTCGTGACCGCCACAAAAGGAACGTACAGGGGTAAGCCGCCCAAGACACCCCCCAAACGGGGTGACACTTATCGGACTGTCTCCGTACACACTCCCTGACTCCACGTATGGATGATGTGGGCACAGTGGGCTAAAACGCCATGCCCAGCCGGCCTGACGATCAGTCGTCGGAATCGCGCGACCCTGCCGCCCGCCGAGCCCCGGCGAGCCGCGCCGACAGCGCGTGCCGACACCGGGCCCGGGGCGACGGTGGTCCCGCCTCCGGATGGCATGTACTTCCCTGTCCCCTGGTTGTCCCCGGCCCAATCCACTTGTTCGCAGGGGATGTCGGGAGATCCACGGGAGGTTCACGGGGGTCCGAGTTCCGGGATGCGGGGCGCCGTCGCGTTCGTGACACGATGCGACGGGTTCGGACGATGTGCCGCTAGGGTGTCCTCAGTCGATCTTGTGTGGATCCGCCGCATGACGGGCCACGGCGGCACGGCACGATCACGAGCACGGGGAGGACCGGGCATGCCGAACATCACCCTCACCCAGGTCGGGCGGCGGGTATGCCGGGGCAGGCTGCTGGCGGTGGGGCTGGCGGCCGTGGCCGCCGTCACCCTCGCCGGCTGCAACGGCTCCGACAGCGACCTGGACGTCCCGCGGCCCTCGGCGAGCCTGCCCACCAGCCTTCCGACCAGCCTGCCCAGCGGCCTGCCGACGTCGCTGCCGACCTCCCTGCCGACGTCGATCCCGACCGCGCTCCCGACGTCGCTGCCCGGCGTCGGCCGGGTCGACACGGCGACCGGGGCGGAGGCGCTGCGCGGCACGAACATCCCGCCCGACTTCCCGATCCCGCCCGGCGCCACCGTGAAGGTGGGGACGACCGCCGGCAGTCGTTCCACGTTCACGATGGAGGGTGTGGACAGCGACGCCGCCCGCGCCTTCTACCGCCAGGCGCTGCCGGCCGCCGGGTACGAGATCACCCGGGACGTCGGTGTCGCCGGCATCGCCAGCTCGATCGAGTTCCGGGGCAAGGGCGTGACCGGGACGATCGGGGCCGCCGGCGTCGGCTCCGCGAACGCGATCGCGGCCGTCTTCCAGAAGCAGTAGTTCGACCGGCCCGGCGGATCACCGCCGGGCCGAAGCGGGACCGCCGGGCGGTCCGTCACCGGGCCATCGCGCGCGGCGACGGCAGGGCGAACTGGTCGCGGATCTCGGCCTGGACCTCCAGGACGGAGCGCCGCGCGTCGACCACCGCGACCTGCTCCTTGCGCTGGAAGATCTCCATCACCGGCCGGGTCTTCGCGTGGTACTCCGACAGCCGCACCGCCAGGGCCTCCGGATTGTCGTCGGAGCGGGTCACCAGCGCGCCCCCGCAGACGTCGCAGGTGTCCTCGATCTGCGGGCGGCTGGCGATCAGGTTGTAGTCGAGGCCGCACCGCGAGCACAGCCGGCGGGCCAGCACCCGGCGCACGACCTCCTCGTCCGGCAGGTCGAGGTAGATGACGCCGTCTATGTCGTAGCTCTCCAGGAAGAACTCCGCCTGCCGGGCGTTGCGCGGGAAGCCGTCGATGATGAACCCGTAGTTCCAGTCGTGCTCGGTGAGGCGGGTGCGGACCACCGACTCGACGAGGTCGTCGCCCACCAGGTGCCCGCTGGCCACGATCCGCCGCACCTGCGCGCCGATCTTGGTGTGGTTCTGCACGTTCCAGCGGAACACGTCACCCACGCTGATGTGGACCAGGTCGAGCTCGTCGGCCATCAGCTTCGCCTGCGTCCCCTTCCCACTGCCCTGCACGCCCATGATCACGAACTTGCGCACGGTGCCTCCCCGCGTGCTCGACGGCCTGTGGTCGGGCGGCTCCCCACCCAGCCGACGACCCGTGCGGCGGGGAGCCCTGATCTGGCTGCCGATGGCGCCATGGGTACGAGCGTTCCGGCTCCGGGCGGCTGTCCCACGCGCCCACGTTCCCACCCGCCCCTGCTGCGCGTACCCCTCAAGAATGATGCCGGACCGGCCTGCGCCCCCGCGTCCGCCGCGGGCACGTTAGGAGGGATTCCCGGCCGTCGCGGCGCGCGACATCCGCCACCCGTGGCGGTGGCCACCCCGCTCGCGGACGTCCGGACCCCACCCGCGCCCCCGACCGGGAGCGGCCCGGCGGGCACCCACCGGCTGAATCCCCCAGGATGGCACCCCCCATTAGGGGGAGGCGGCTGCGACCGAACGCGACTGAGACGTCAGGATGGACAAACGCAGGATCGCGTGACGATTCGGGACGGGTGGGACGGCCGCGGCGCGGCGGGTGCTCCCGGATCACAGAAGGAGAATCGGGTGCCTGGGGTAATTCGCCGGCTGCTCGGTGGCGGGATTGCCGCCGCCCTGCTCGCCGTGACCGTCGCGGCGTGTGACTCGGGCGGTGACGCGCCCGCCGCGCCCGCCGAGGTGGTGCTCGAACGCGCGGCCGAGACGACCGTCCCGTTCAGCGTGGACAACGCGGGCGAGGTCGTGCTCGACGTGACCACGTCCGCCCCGGGCGCCTCCTGGGGAACGGTCGGTTCCGAGTCCGCCGTGGTCTCCGTGTTCGTCGACGGCACCTACACGACGGACGTGGTGATCCCCGCGTCGTTCCCGACCCGGCACGGCCTGGCCCTCGGCGCGCTCACCCCCGGGAAGCACAACCTGCGACTGCTGTTCGCCGGGGACCGCTCCCCGCAGGGGTCGTCCACGGCGAAGCTGTCGGACTTCGCCTTCCGCACGATCGCGGCCGGCGACCCGCACTACGCGGCGGCCCGCAACGCCCCGGTGATCTACGGGCGCACGACGGTCAACCCCGCGCTCCTGCCCGGGACGCCGGCGACCGGCCCCTTCCAGAACGCCCTGACCGACTCCCCGCTCGTCGCCTTCTACTCCGAGGCCCCGACCGCGGTCTCCGGGCACCGACTGATCACCTACTCCATGGTCTGGAGCAACGAGGACGGCGGGACGTCCACTCCCGCGCTGATGGCCCGCTGGGGGCGGACCACCGACATCGAGTGGACCTACCAGGTCGAGGTCGACGCCGCCGGCAACGCCGTGCCGGGCAGTGCCGTGATCCAGGCGCCCGAGCACGTCCAGGCCCCGTTCACCGGACGTCTCGAGGGCACCCACCCCGTCCTGCAGACCTGCACGCTGAACAACAACATGTGCGACCGGACCGACGGCCAGATGCGCTTCTCGCTCGCCCTGGGCGAGCCGCTGGACCAGGCGGACGAGGCCCGCGAGCGGGCCATGGACCGCAACCCGTGGACGTACTGGGTGATGGCCCAGGAGGTGAACCGCGAGGGCAAGGTGACCGAGGCCCCCGAGGCATCGTCCACCGACCTGATCAGCGACCCCCGCAACTACCTGTACCTGGTCATCCGCAAGAGCACGCTGGGCCAGCCGAACACCGACGACGCCTGGGTCGGGCTGTCCGTGGGCGTCCGCCTGTCCGGCAACCCCAACACGTTCCGCTCCAGCGGCGTGTACCCGGCGTGGTCCATCCAGCGGGACTCCCCCGCGCAGACCGCGATCGCGCTCCCGCCCGGCACCGTCGCCGAGGACATCGCCTCCATCCAGGCGACCCGGCTGATCGGCGAGGGGTACGACACCGGGGCACGCATCCAGGTCGACTCGATCGAGCAGGCGTTCTTCCTCGGTCCGGACGGCCTGCCGCAGAAGTCCTTCCTCTTCACGCCGGCCAAGGCCACGCTGACCGCCGCGGCTCCCACCGCCACGCTGTTCCGCCGGCCCACCGCCGGTTCGTAGCCGGCGGCGCTTCCGCGCCAGCTCCTGTTTTCGTTCCTGTTCCCGCTGCTGTTTCCCGCTGTGCTCCCCTGCTCAACCCGGCCGCAGCGCGGTCAGGACGGGCGCGTCGCCGTGGACGGCGAGGCCGGCCCCGCGCGGGCCGGGAGCGGCCGGGTCGAGCCGCCCCCACAACGCGAGCAGGACGGGCCCGGCCGGCCCCCGCAGCGCGGCGTCCCCTCTGGCGTGCTCGGGCGTCACCGTGACGGCGGGGCCGGCCAGGCGCACCAGCCACTCGCCGGGCAGGTCGGTGAGGTGCACGTGCGCGGTGCCCTCGCCCGGCGGCGAGATGCCGGCGGCGCGCGCATCAGCCGAAGTGTCGCAGCATCGGAGCCATGCCGCCGGCACCGACCGGGCCGGTCAGTCCGGGGGGACCACCAGGGCGGGCTCGCCCAGGTCGGACGCCAGCCGGGCCCACAGGCCGTCCGCCTGGTCGAGGGCGGACGTCGTGCGCGCCAGCAGGGTGGCCGGCGGGACGGGCGTGCCGTCGAAGAGGTTGCCGCACGCCTGCGCCGCGCCCGCGTAGGCCGCGGCACCGTCGGACCAGCTCCGGGCCACCGAGTCCAGTGGCGCGGCCGGGAGCGCGGTCGCGTCCCGGGACGCCCGGTCCAGCACCTCGCAGGCCGGCCGCAGCGAGATCCCGTCGTTCGCGCCGATGTGGGTGCGCACGTCGGTCGCCGCCCGGGCGACGTCCGTGCGCACCGCCGACGTGGACTGGTACCAGTCGGCCAGCTCGGCCTCGAGATCGATGGTCGGGGGCGCGGCCGCGCCGGTCTCGGCGTCCGCGCCGTCACCACCGATCAGGAACCACACCCCGATCACCGCGACGAGCCCGACGGCGGCGAGCAGGGCCAGCCCGATCCGCTGTTCCGGGCGGCTGAGTTCGTCCCACGTCCGGTGGTCGTTGTTACGGCGAGCCACATGTTCCCCCACGCGCCGAAGTGTGCAGGCACAGAACAGACGCGCAGGCGCCCCGCGACGTTGCGATACCCCGGGGCGCCGCGACTGGCGGAACCCGTCGTACCCGCCGTCTACCGTGATACGGCGTCGGGCCCGGCGGGCCCGGCTCGTGATGTCACTCGCCCATGAACGGGGTAGCCATGCGGGTGAAGGATCTTCCGGCGCGGGAACGGCCACGCGAGCGGGTCCTGGCCGCGGGCGCCGAGGCGCTCGCCGACCGCGAGCTGCTGGCGCTCCTGCTCGGGTCGGGCACGCCCGGATGTGACGCGGTCGATCTCGCCGGGCGGCTCATCGCGCGCCACGGTGGGCTGTACGAGCTCTCCCGGGCCGACCCGCAGGAGCTGATCGGTCAGCCCGGGGTGGGACCGGCGAAGGCGGCCCGGGTCTGCGCGGCCTTCCACCTGGGCCGGCGCGCCCGGCCCCCGGCGGCGGGCGTCTCCGGGGTGACCAGCACGGCGGCGCTGGCCGAGGCCGCCGCACCGCTGCTGCGTGGCCTGCGCGGCGAGCGGGTGGTCGTGGTCGTCTGCGACGGCAACGCGGCCGTCCTGCGGGCGAGGCTGCTCACCCAGGGCACGTCCGGCCACAGCCCACTGGGCCTGCGCGACCTGCTCGGGTACGTGCTGCGCTGCGGCGGCTCGGCGTTCGGCGTGGCCCACAACCACCCCGACGGCAACCCCGAGCCGAGCGCGGACGACCGCCGGGTCACCACCCGGCTGCGGGAGTCGGCCGCGCTGCTGGGCCTGCGCTTCCTCGACCACGTGATCATCACCGACGAGACGTGGCGCCGGGTGGTGGACGCCTGAGCCCGCAGGCCGGACCCACCCCGCGGGCGGGACCCACGCCCACCGGCCCGGGGCGATCCCCCGGGCCTGCGGCGCTCAGCTGTCCGCGGCGGCGACGCCCACCGGGCAGGACAGGCCGGTGCCACCCAGACCGCAGTACCCGTGCGGGTTCTTGGCGTCCGACAGGTACTGCTGGTGGTACTCCTCGGCGTAGTAGAACGGGCCGGCGGGCGCGATCTCCGTGGTGATCTCCGGGTAGCCGGCCGCGGTGAGAACGCGCTGGAAGGCGTCCCGGCTCGCCTGCGCGGTCGCGGCCTGGTCCGCGCCGTCCGTGTAGATCGCCGACCGGTACTGGGTGCCGACGTCGTTGCCCTGGCGCATGCCCTGGGTCGGGTCGTGGCCCTCCCAGAACACCCGCAGCAGCTCGTCGAAGCTGACCTTCGCCGGGTCGAAGACGACGAGCACGGCCTCGGTGTGGCCGGTCTGGCCGGAGCAGGCCTCCTCGTAGGTCGGGTTCGGCGTGATCCCGCCCGCGTAGCCCACCGCGGTCGAGTACACCCCCGGGACCTGCCAGAACTTGCGCTCCGCACCCCAGAAACAGCCCATCCCGAACACCGCCGTGCGCAGCCCCTCCGGGAAGGGGCCGAGCAGGGACGTGCCGAGGACGGTGTGCCGGTCGGGGCCGGTGAAGATCGGTGTGCCGCGGCCGGGCAGGGCCTGGTCGGCAGTGGGGAGGGTCGTCTTGTGGCGACCGAAGAACATCGCGAACCACCTCCGGGGAGTTCCGACAGACACAACCATCACACCCCCCGCCAAGTTCCCGCCCCACCCAACACCCCCGCGGGCCCCCGGCCGGGGCGGGCCCCGGCCCGCCGAAAGATCTGTGGCGGGTGGGAGAGCCCGTGGGCTCTCCCACCCGCCACGGTTCAGCGAGTCGCCGCCGCCGGGGCGCCCCGATGTCGCCGGGGTGGGGTGGTTCGGGGCGGGGTCTGGGGTGGTTAGGCCAAACTGGGCTAGTTCGGCCGGTTGGGCCCGCTCAGAGGACCAGGTCCTCGAGCATGGTGGTGACGAGGGCGGCGATCGGGGACCGCTCGGAGCGGGTCAGGGTGATGTGGGCGAACAGGGGGTGGCCCTTGAGTGTCTCGATGACCGAGGCGACCCCGTCATGACGGCCGACCCGCAGGTTGTCGCGCTGGGCGACGTCATGGGTGAGGACGACCCGCGAGCCCTGCCCGAGCCGGGACAGGACGGTGAGCAGTACCCCGCGTTCCAGGGACTGCGCCTCGTCCACGATGACGAAGGCGTCGTGCAGCGAGCGGCCGCGGATGTGCGTGAGCGGCAGCACCTCGAGCATGCCCCGGTCGACGATCTCCTCGATGACCTCGGGCGACACCAGAGCGCCGAGGGTGTCGAAGACGGCCTGTGCCCAGGGCGCCATCTTCTCGTTCTCGCTGCCGGGCAGGTAGCCGAGGTCCTGGCCGCCGACGGCGTAGAGCGGGCGGAAGACGACGACCCGCCGGTGCAGCCGGCGCTCCATGACCGCCTCCAGGCCGGCGCACAGGGCGAGGGCGGACTTGCCCGTGCCCGCGCGGCCGCCGAGGGAGACGATGCCGACCTCGTGGTCGAGGAGCAGGTCGAGGGCCACCCGCTGCTCCGCGGAGCGGCCGTGCAGCCCGAAGGCGTCCCGGTCGCCGCGCACGAGCTGGATGGACTTGTCGGCGGTGACCCGGCCGAGCGCCGAGGCGCTCCCCCCGGGCGCGGTGAGCACGAGGCCGGTGTGGCAGGGCAGGTCGGCCGCCTCCGCGACCTCGACGAGCTCCTTGGCGTAGAGCCGGTCGAGGTCGTCCTGGCTGACGGTGAGGTCCGCCATCCCGCTCCAGCCGCTGTCCACCGGCGACAGGGCCTGGTACTCCTCCGCGGCGAGCCCGACCACGGATGCCTTCACACGCAGCGGCAGGTCCTTCGTGACCAGCACCACCTCGGCGCCTTCACGCGCCAGGTTGAGGGCCACCGAGAGGATCCTGGAGTCGTTGTCGTCCACGCGGAACCCCGGTGGAAGCACGGACGAGTCGGTGTGGTTGAGTTCCACTTGGAGCGTCCCACCGGTCTCCAACGGCAGTGGCTGATCCAGCCGGCCGTGGCGGATCCGGAGGTCGTCCAGGATGCGTAGTGCCTCCCGGGCGAACCAACCCAGCTCCGGGTGGTTCCGCTTACCTTCCAGCTCCCCTATGACGACCAGGGGGAGCACGACATTGTGCTCCGCGAACCGCAGCAGCGCGCCAGGATCAGAGAGCAGCACGCTTGTGTCGACGACATGCGTTCGTGGCACACGCCCACCCGCTTACTCGGAGGTATCCGGGACCGGGCCCCTGGGCAGGAGCCGGGAACCGGCCTCCTGACGTTGTCGCAGTTGCGGCACCGAGGGGCCTCCCGAGTGGCCGACCCGATGTCGGACCACGACTTGAGACGCTAGGGCTCTCACGTTAGCCGTCACCCCGCAAGATGGCGACCAACTTCTTACAACACGCTTCGCTTGTCTTTGTGTGCCCTTCGTGGTCCATGCTCGGCGAAGACCCGGCCCTAGTCACCCTCTGCGAATAATCTCACGGACCGGAACCGATCAGTTCTTCTCAGGTCGCGGCGGCGCCGGCGGCCGGACGTCCTGGCGCGGTGAGACTCTTCCCACCGCGGCCCGCCCTGGACGGCGCGGCGCCCCGGCCCGGCCGCACCCCGACCTCGGCTACCCCGCGTCGCGACCGGCCCCGACCGCCGAAACGTCGAACCGGCGCCCGCGAATGATCGCGGACGCCGGTTCGACGCCCCGGGAAGGATGCCGGCCGCGGCGCAGTCGGTCTCCTCCGGTCGTCAGCCGTTGAGGCGCTTGATGAGGGCCTCGTGCTCCGCCCACAGCTCGGCCGGCAGGCGGTCACCGAAGGTGTTGTAGTGGTCCGGGATCAGCTCCGCCTCCTGCCGCCACACCTCGGTGTCGACGGAGAGCAGGGTCTCCAGGTCGGCCTCGGAGACGTCCAGGCCCTCGGTGGGGAGCTCGCCCGGGGCGGGGAGGATGCCCAGCGGGGTCTCCGTGCCCTTCGCCTCGCCCTCGAGCCGGCTCGCGATCCAGGCCAGCACGCGGCTGTTCTCGCCGAACCCTGGCCACAGGTAGCGGCCCTCGGGGCTCTTGCGGAACCAGTTCACGTAGTAGATCCGCGGCAGCTTGGCCGGGTCGGCCCTGTTGCCGATCTCCAGCCAGTGGGCGAAGTAGTCGGCCATGTTGTAGCCGCAGAACGGCAGCATCGCGAACGGGTCGCGCCGCAGCTTGCCGATCGCGCCCGCCTGGGCCGCGGTCGTCTCGGAGGCGACGATCGAGCCGAAGAACACCCCGCGCTGCCAGTCCGGCGCCTCGGTCACCAGCGGGACGGCCGTCGCGCGGCGGCCACCGAACAGGATCGCCGAGATCGGCACGCCGGCCGGGTTCTCCCACTCGGGCGCCATGGTCGGGCACTGGCTCGCCGGCACCGTGAACCGGGCGTTCGGGTGCGCGGCCGGCTCGGTCGAGTCGGGCGTCCAGTCCCGGCCCTTCCAGTCGATGAGGTGCGCGGGCTTCTCCGGTGTGAGGCCCTCCCACCAGACGTCACCGTCGTCGGTGCGCGCGACGTTGGTGAAGACCGCGTTCCCCCACAGGGTCTTGACCGCGTTCGGGTTGGTCTCCTCGCCGGTGCCCGGCGCCACCCCGAACAGGCCCGCCTCCGGGTTGACGGCGTAGAGCCGGCCGTCGTCACCGAAGCGCATCCAGGCGATGTCGTCGCCGACCGTCTCGGCCTTCCAGCCGGGCAGCGTCGGGATCAGCATCGCGAGGTTGGTCTTGCCGCACGCCGACGGGAACGCGGCGGCGACGAAGTGGACCTTGCCGGCCGGCGAGGTCAGCTTGAGGATCAGCATGTGCTCGGCCAGCCACCCCTGGTCACGCGCCATGACCGAGGCGATACGCAGGGCGTAGCACTTCTTGCCGAGCAGCGCGTTGCCGCCGTAACCGGAGCCGTACGACCAGATCTCGCGGGTCTCCGGGAAGTGCGTGATGTACTTCGTGGAATTACACGGCCACGGGACGTCCGCCGCGCCGGGCTCGAGGGGCGCGCCCAGCGAGTGAACCGCCGGGACGAAGAATCCGTCGTCACCGAGCTGGTCCAGCGCGGGAGTTCCCATTCGGGTCATCGTGCGCATGGAGATGACAACGTAGGGCGAGTCCGTGATTTCGACGCCGAGCGCCGAGATGTGCGAACCGAGCGGACCCATGCAGAACGGGACGACGTACATCGTCCGTCCCCGCATGCATCCGGCGAAGAGCTCACCCAGCTTCGCGCGCATTTCGGCCGGATCGAGCCAGTTGTTCGTCGGGCCGGCATCCTCGGCCTTCTCCGAACAAATGTAGGTCCGGTCCTCCACGCGCGCCACGTCGCTGGGGTCCGAGGCGGCGTAGAAGCTGTTCGGGCGTTTCTCGCCGTCAAGCCGGACGAGAGTGCCCTTGTCGATGAGCAGTGATGTCAGCCGATCGAACTCGGATTCCGAGCCGTCGCACCATTCAATACGGTCCGGCTGGGTGAGTTCGGCGATCTCACGCACCCAGGCGAGCAGCCTGGTGTGCTTGGTGGGGGCGGCATCCAGCCCGGGAATCTGTGCCGCGGTCGTCACAGCTCACACCTCCGGTCGAGTTGAACCTGTCGCGTTCTCGTCCCGTGTGCGAGTGCCGTGAGCGCAGGTGCCGCGTTCGCACCCGAACACCACCAGACACCCAGGTACAAACCTGTGGGAAACGGGGCAGTTCGAGGCCGCGTTCAGGATCATTAGACTGTACCGCGCTTTCGGTGCAGAGTCGCGCGGTAGGCAGTACGCGGAAACGTAGGATCCATCACGCACCGGGACGGACTGACCGACGCTGGTCGGCTCCGCTTCGTGACCCCGATGCCGACCCGATATCGTTCTGCCCCGTGGCCTCCCTCGCACGGCAGACCGCCGGCTCCGACGACGCGACCCTGAACTCCCATCCGCGTGACCTGGTGCGACCGCGCATGCGGGGGTGGCTACACGCCGGAGCATTCCCCGTGAGCCTCGCACTCGGCGTCATTGCGGTGGCACTGGCCACGACACTGAGGGCCCGCCTCGGGGTGGCCGTTTACGCGATCAGCATTGCGGCACTGTTCGGAACCAGTGCCCTCTATCACCGAAAAATGTGGTCGACCTCACGCGCCCGCTCGCTGATGAAGCGCCTCGACCACTCTATGATCTTCGTTTTCATCGCCGGCACCTACACTCCATTCGCCCTCATCGCGATGCCGGAGCACACCGCGCGCATCGTGCTGGCCGTCGTCTGGGGCGGGGCGGCTCTGGGGGTGCTGGTGCGCATGCTCTGGCTGCACTCGCCGCGCTTCCTGATCGTCCCGCTCTACATCGCGCTGGGCTGGGTGGCCGTCTTCGTCATCCCCGAGCTGATGCACCAGGCCGGCGTGGCGGCGATGGTCCTGCTACTGGTGGGCGGCGCCTGCTACAGCCTCGGCGCACTGGTGTACGCCTCCCGGCGACCCGACCCGGCGCCCGGCACCTTCGGGTACCACGAGGTGTTCCACGCGTTCACCCTTGTCGCCGCCGGCTGTCACTACACAGCACTGATGATCGCCATGCTCGGCTGACTGGCGGCCGGCCCGCGCATGTTTGTGACGGCACGGTGACCACTGCCCGGCAGGCCGACCGCCCCGACCGACTGACCGATCCGGCCGACCGGCCCGAACGACTGACCGATCCGGCCGACCGGCCCCGGCCGACGGACCCGCCGAGCGGGCGATACGAAATACCGAATCACCCGGGGCGGGTGGCCGGCGGCCCGTCGGTGGATTCACCCCGAGGGCCGGACGGCCGTCCGAGATTCGCCGGTAATCGCCCGGGACGGGACTAGATTCCCGGTCCTTCCGACCGGATCTGCTCTACCTTTTCCATCGCCTCGCGCAGCCGGGCGAGCCAGGTGTCGGCGTTCTCCCCCACCAGCCGTACGCACCAGGCGAGGGCCTCACTGCGGCTGCGCGCCACCCCGGAATCGACCAAGGTGTCGAGAACCTGCCGCTCGGGCTGGCGCAGCCGGGTCATCACCGGAACGGACACGGTGGTGAACAACTCCGTACTACCTGCCAGTGACACGCCCCAGGACACGCTGCGGCCGTAGCGCAGTTCCGCCTCCCGGGCCAGACCGATTCGCGCGTCCCGCGTCTCCTCGCGGAATCCGCGGATTCGGCCGGCCCGGTCCGCGTCCGACGGCGGCAGCGCGCCGATCACGGTGATCTCGTCCCGGTCGACGGTGACCTTCGGCGGCCCGGTGAACCAGCCGTCGGGTACCCGGTGGGCGAACCACGCGGCGACGTCATCGGCCGGAACGGGCTCGGGCCGTTCGACTCCCCGTCCGCCCGCTCGCCCACGAAGACCGGCCATGACAGACCCCTCACCTGGTCGGATGGCACGCCCGGTCGGGCGGCACGGTGGCCCCGCCCGGGCCGGCCGGCTCGCGCCACACCCGGCCCGCGCCGTCGATTACATGCTTACACAGGCAATGGTGACAATGCGCGGGCCGTCGGGCCCAGGCCCGTTCGGCCTCAGCGAACAGGCCGGGCCCACCGCCAACCGGGTCAGGCCGGCTACCAACCGGGTCAGGCCGGGAGCCGCACTCCCAGCCGGGCCCGGACCTCCTCCGGGGTCCGGGCCGGGAGCTCGCAGACGAAGTCCCGGCAGATGTAGACGGCCGGCTCGTCCCGGCCCTCGGTCAGCGGGCCCTCGGTGACGACGACCGCGCCGGGCGCGGTACCGAGCCTGGCCAGGCGCTCCAGATCCGGCCGGCCGACCACCGCCACCTCGGCCGGCCCGGCCAGCAGGGCCTCCGCGACGGCCCCCGCCCAGCCGGCGAACCGGGCGTCCCGGCTGAGCAGCGGCGTGAGCTGCTCGACGGTCGCCCCCGCGCTGTCCCGGTGATCGGCGGAGCCGGTCAGCGCCGCGTAGGTCAGCAACGCGCCGGCGACGGCCGCCTGGCCTGAGGGGGTCGCCGAGTCGGAGGCGTCCCGCGGCCGGCGCAGCAGCGCCTCGGCGTCGTCGGCGGTGTCGAAGTAGCCGCCGTCCGGCGCGGGGAACCGCGCCCGGACCACGTCGAGCAGCTCGCCGGCGAGCGTGAGCCAGCCCGCCACGCCGGTCACCTGGTGCAGCGTGAGGAAGCCCTCGGCGACACACCCGTAGTCCTCCAGCACGCCGGCGT
The DNA here is from genome assembly GCF_000373365.1 of Parafrankia discariae. Classification (NCBI taxonomy): domain Bacteria; kingdom Bacillati; phylum Actinomycetota; class Actinomycetes; order Frankiales; family Frankiaceae; genus Parafrankia; species Parafrankia discariae. Next base: position 170,937 of record NZ_KB891208.1, on the reverse strand, counting down.
TCGGGCCGCGGCGGCCGTCCCGGCTGGTCCGCCCCAGCCGGCCCTCGTGCAGGTGGACGTCCCGCAGCAGCTCGGCGGCGCGCTCGGCGGCCACCACCCAGGACGGCTCGCCCAGCAGCGCGCCCGCCTCGGCGAGCGCCCCGATGACCAGGCCGTTCCAGGCAGCGACGATCTTGTCGTCCCGGGCGGGCTGCGGGCGGGTGGCCCGCGCCGCGGCCAGCGCGGCCCGGACCCGGGCGAACCTGGCGGGGTCCGCCGGGTCGACCGGCAGCATCAGCACGGACGTCCCGTGCTCGAAGGTCCCCTCCGCGGTGACCCCCAGGACCTGGGCGGCCCAGGCACCGTCGTCGGGGCCGAGCACGTCCATCAGCTGGGCGGGCGTCCAGGAGTAGCTCGCGCCCTCCTCGGGATGGCCGTCGGGGCTGCCCGCCGGCACGGCGTCGGCGTCGAGCGCCGAGGCGAAGCCGCCCTCGGGGGTGCGCAGGTCGGCGAGCAGGAAGGCCGCGGTCTCGCGCACCACCCGCTCGGCCAGCGGCAGGCCGGTGGCCCGCCACAGGTGCAGGTAGACCCGCAGCAGCTGGGCGTTGTCGTACAACATCTTCTCGAAGTGCGGGACGGTCCACGACTCGTCCACGCTGTAACGGGCGAAGCCGCCACCGAGCTGGTCGTACATGCCGCCGCGCGCCATCCGCTCGCAGGTCTCGCGCACCATGCCCAGGGCCCGGTCGTTCCCGGTGCGGGCCCAGCCGCGCAGCAGCATCTCGGCGACCATGGACGGCGGGAACTTCGGTGCCCCGCCGAACCCGCCGTGCACGGAGTCGAACCGGTCGGCCAGCCCGGCGACCGCCCGGTCGAGGAGATCGGCCGTGATCTGTGTTGTGGCCCCACCACCGGCCGCCATCCCACCGGGCGCCACCGCCTCCGCCAGCTGGCGGGCGATGTCCGCCCCGGACTGCTCGACCTCCGCCCGGCGGGCCGTCCACGCGTCCACGATGGCCGTCATGACCTGCGGGAACGAGGCGCTGCCCCGCATCGGCCGGGGTGGGAAGTAGGTGCCGGCGAAGAACGGCTCGGCGGCCGGGGTGAGGAACACCGTCATCGGCCAGCCGCCGTGCCCGGTGAGCGCGACCGTGACGTCCATGTACACCGAGTCGACGTCGGGGCGCTCCTCCCGGTCGACCTTGATGTTGACGAAGTGCTGGTTCATGTACGCGGCGATCTCGGCGTCCTCGAAGGACTCGTGCGCCATGACATGGCACCAGTGGCAGGCCGCGTAGCCCACGGAGAGCAACACCGGCACTCCGCGGGCGGTGGCCTCGGCGAACGCCTCGGGCCCCCAGGGCCACCAGTCGACCGGGTTGTCGGCGTGCTGCAACAGGTAGGGGGACGTCTGCTCCGCGAGCTTGTTGGGCACCGCACCACCATGCCATCGCCACGGCCGGGACACCGGCCGCGCCGGGGCATCAGGGCCCCTCCGGCCCACAGTCCCGCGACAGCCGTGCGCGGGAGGAGGGGGCCGTGGCCGAACCGATACGCTGGAGGCCGAAGGTGATCCCCGCTGTTCACTCGCTCCGGTCCACGACCGCCACGACCGCCACGACCTCGCCGGGCCGGCGGACGGCCGTCGTCGGCAGGGCGCGCGAGCGCGGGCGGGTCAACAGTGATCGAAGCCCTGGGATGCGACCTGCCATGAGCGAGACGACCGAGCGCGGCCCCGCCGCGGTGCCCGCGGGAACCGCGGCCGGTGACGGCGACCTGCCCCACCGGTACGACTCCCGGCTGGCCGCCGAGATCGAGCGGCACTGGCAGCAGCGGTGGCTGCGGGAGGGCACCTTCGAGTCGCCGAACCCGACGGGCCCGCTGTCCGAGGGCTTCGAGGCGGTGCGCGGCCGCGACCCGTTCTACGTCCTCGACATGTTCCCGTACCCGAGCGGGACCGGCCTGCACGTGGGCCACCCGCTGGGCTACATCGGCTCGGACGTCTTCGCCCGCTTCCTGCGGATGACCGGGCGCCACGTCCTGCACACCTTCGGCTACGACGCCTTCGGGCTGCCGGCCGAGCAGTACGCCATCAACACCGGTCAGCACCCGCGGGTGACGACCGAGGCGAACATCGCGAACATGCGCCGCCAGCTCGCCCGGCTGGGGCTGGGCCACGACACCCGCCGCGAGATCGCCACCACCGACACCGCGTACTACCGGTGGACCCAGTGGATCTTCCTGAAGATCTTCGACAGCTGGTACGACGAGGCCGCCGGGCAGGCCCGTCCGATCAGCGAGCTGGTCGAGGAGTTCACGGCCGGCCACCGCGCCGCGACCGGGCCCGGCACGGCCGAGGCGAACCCGCGGCAGGCCGCCTGGTCGGAGCTGACCGCGGCGGAGCGCCGCCGGGTCGTCGACGCGCACCGGCTGACCTACATCTCCGAGGAGCTGGTCAACTGGTGCCCGGGGCTGGGCACGGTGCTGGCCAACGAGGAGGTCACACCCGAGGGCCGCAGCGACATCGGGAACTATCCGGTCTACCGCCGTCCGCTGCGCCAGTGGATGATGCGGATCACCGCCTACGCCGACCGGCTGATGTCCGACCTGGACCTGGTCGACTGGCCGGACTCGATCAAGCACATGCAGCGGAACTGGATCGGCCCGAGCGACGGCGCGACCGTCCGTTTCTCCTCGGTCACCGGCCCGGGCGACCCTGCCGGCACCGGCGGCCCGAACGCCCCGGGCGGCCCGGCGCCGGTCGACGTCGAGGTGTACACCACCCGGCCCGACACCCTGTCGGGGGCGACCTTCCTGGTCCTGGCGCCGGAGCACCCGCTGGTCGACGCCCTGACCGCCACCGCGTGGCCGGTCGACACCCCGGCCGGCTGGCGCTTCGGGCAGGAACGCCCCGCCGGGGTCACCGACGAGCAGTGGACGCCCCAGGCGGCCGTCGACGCCTACCGGGAGTTCGCCGGCCGGCGCAGTGACCGCCAGCGCGGCGGCGCGGAGATCGACCGCACCGGCGTGTTCACCGGGACGTACGTCCGCAACCCGGTCGGCGGCGGCGTGATCCCGGTCTTCCTGGCGGACTACGTCCTGCTCGGCTACGGCACCGGCGCGATCATGGCGGTGCCCGCGCACGACGAGCGCGACTTCTCCTTCGCCCGGGAGTTCGGCCTGCCCGTTCCCGCGGTCCTGGAGCCCGACGCGGCCTGGCTGGCCGAGCGCGGCCTGGCCGCCGGTGCCCCGGCGTCGTCCTGGCCGGAGGCGTTCAGCGGCGAGGGCGGGTATCTGCCCGGCGCCGCGGACCGGCCCTCGCTGGTCGGCCTGTCCAAGGCCGAGGCGATCAAGACGACGATCGGCTGGCTGGAGGACGCCGGCCGCGGCCGGGCGACCCGCTCCTACCGGCTGCGGGACTGGCTGTTCTCCCGCCAGCGTTACTGGGGCGAGCCGTTCCCGATCGTCTTCGACGACGACGGCATGCCCCGCGCCGTCCCCGAGGACCAGCTGCCGGTCGAGCTCCCGGAGATGACCGACTTCCGGCCGAAGGCGATGGCCGACGACGACGAGAGCGAGCCCGTCCCCCCGCTGGCCCGGGCCACCGAGTGGACCACGGTCACCCTCGACCTCGGCGACGGCCCGCGCGACTACCGCCGCGAGCTGAACACGATGCCGCAGTGGGCCGGCTCCTGCTGGTACTACCTGCGCTACCTGGACCCGACGAACTCCGAGCGCTTCGTCGACCCGGCCGTCGAGCGCTACTGGATGCACTCCGAGCGCGGCCCGGCCGGTGACGGCGGCGTCGACCTGTACGTGGGCGGCGTCGAGCACGCCGTGCTGCACCTGCTCTACGCCCGGTTCTGGCACAAGGTCCTGTACGACCTGGGCCTGGTCTCGACCAGGGAGCCGTTCAATCGGCTCTACAACCAGGGCTACATCCAGGCCGACGCCTTCACCGACGAGCGCGGGATGTACGTCGCGGCGGCCGAGGTCGTCCAGGCCCCGGACGGCTCGTTCACCCACGAGGGCGCCCCGGTCAACCGGCGCTCCGGGAAGATGGGCAAGAGCCTCAAGAACAGCGTCAGCCCCGACGAGATGTACGACAGCTACGGGGCCGACACGCTGCGGGTGTACGAGATGGCGATGGGCCCGCTCGACGCCCACCGCCCGTGGCGCACCGACGACATCGTCGGCTCCTACCGGTTCCTGCAGCGGCTGTGGCGCAACATCATCGACGAGGCCACCGGGCAGCCCCGGGTCCGCGACGTCGCGCTCGACGACGAGACCGCGCAGGCCCTGCACCGGACGATCCTGGCCGTCCGCACCGACTACGCCGAGCTGCGCTTCAACACCGCCGTCGCCCGGCTCATCGAGCTGACGAACCTGGCCAGCAAGCGCTTCGGCGGCGGGCTCGACGGCCCGCCGCGGGAGCTGGCCGAGGCGTTGGTGCTGATGGCCGCGCCGCTGGCGCCGCACATCGCCGAGGAGCTGTGGACCCGGCTGGGGCACACCGGCTCGGTCTGCGCCGTGCCCTTCCCGGAGGGGGACGAGTCACTGGCCGCCGCCGCGACGGTACGGCTGCCGGTGCAGGTCAACGGCAAGGTGCGCTTCACCATCGACGTCCCGGCCGACGCGGACGAGGCGGCCGTGCGCGCGGTCCTGGAGGCACACGCGGACTACGCCCGACACACCTCCGGGCGCACCATCAAGCGCCTCATCGTGGTCCCCGGCCGGATCGTGAACATCGCCCTGGGCTGAGCCGACCCCGGCCCCACCGCCAGCCGATCCGTGGCGGTGGGGCCGAAACTCCCGGGACGAAACCACCGCCGGCTGGCACGATGGACAGGTGCTGCCGAGCGTCCTGGTGATCCGGCCGGGCTTCGGAATCCCGGCCGGCGAGCTGGCGTGGCGCTACTCGCGATCCGCCGGGCCCGGCGGCCAGTCGGTGAACACCTCCGACTCCAGGGTCGAGCTGTCGTTCGACCTCGCCCGGTCGGGCTCCGTCCCGGAGCAGCTGCGGGCGCGGGCGCTGTCCCGCCTCGACGGACGGCTGGTGGACGGTGTACTCACCCTCGCCGCCTCCGAGCACCGCTCCCAGCTCCGCAACCGGGAGGCCGCGCTCGCCCGGCTGGCCGGCACGCTGCGGGAGGCCACCGCGCCACCGCCCCGTCCCCGCAAGGCGACCCGCCCCACCCGTGGCTCGGTCGAGCGCCGCCTGGCCGGCAAGAAACGCCGCTCCACCACCAAACGCACCCGCCGCATCGGCCCGGACGACTAGGCACCCGGGCCGAACCGGGTACCGGAAACAGCACTCACAACCCTGCGACCCGGGCGGCGGGGCCACCGGTCAGGCCAGGTCCTGGTCCTTCTCCGGGCCCGCCGCCGTGCCACCGGTCACCGTTTCACCGGTGGTGGCACCACCTGCCCCCGCGCTGCTCACCGCCGCGCTGCCTGCCACCGGTTCAGCGGCCGGCGCCACGGCTGCGGCCTCGGACCGGCCCCGCTCCTGCGTCTGCGGGCCGAACTCGCCGCTGGCGACGTTCGCCCGCATCCGGCGCAGGCTGCCGGAGAGGAACGTGAACAACGCGACCGAGGCGAGGATCAGCGCGAGGACCACGAGAGCGCCGCCGGTGCCCGTGCCGATCTCCGCGGCGAGCCGCGTTCCGCCAGACGTGTCACCCACTGACCGGCACCTCCTGTCCACTCTGCCCGCTGTTCGAGGTTCGTCGGCCGATGTCTGATGTTCGTCGGCCGACGTCGTCGGCCGGGGCGTCTGCCCCGTTCCGCGACCCTACGCCGCGCCACCGACAGTCAGCGGATCCCGTTGAACAGATCGTCCTCGGGAAGGACCCCGACCTCGAGCAGCGACCGGGCGAGCTGGTAGTCCTCGGTGGGCCACGTCTGGCGCTGCAGTGCCAGCGGCACCTGGAACCAGGGCCCGCTCGGGTCGACCTGGGTGACGTGCGCCAGCAGGGCGCGGTCGCGCACCTCGAACCAGTCGGCGCAGGGCACCCGGGTGGTGAGCCGGCCGGTGTCCTCGGCGCGGTCGATCCACTCGTCGAGCCGCTTGGCGTAGGGCGATTCCAGGCCGGCGGCCAGCATTCCCTCGTGCAGGGCGAGGATCCGGTCCTTGTGGAAGGTGAGGTGGTAGTAGAGCTTCAGCGGCTGCCACGGGCCCAGGTCGGCGTCGACACCGACCTCGGGGTAGCGCGCCGGGTCACCCGCCGCCTCGAACGCCTCCACGCTGATCCGGTGCGTCATGATGTGGTCCGGGTGCGGGTACCCGCCGTTCTCGTCGTAGGTCGTGACGACCTGCGGGCGGAACTCGCGGATCAGCCGGACCAGCGGCCGGGCCGCGGCGGCCAGCTCCAGCGTGGCGAAGCTCCCTTCCGGCAGCGGCGGCAGCGGGTCACCTTCGGGCAGTCCCGAGTCGAGGAACCCCAACCACTCCTGGCGCACGCCCAGGATCCGCCGGGCCCGTTCCATCTCCTCCCGACGGACCTCGGGCAGCCGGGCGAGCACCTCGGGCGAGTCCATCGCCGGGTTGAGGATGCTGCCCGCCTCGCCGCCGGTACACGTGACCACCAGGACCTCGACGCCCTCGTGGGCGTAGCGGGCCATCGTCGCCGCGCCCTTGCTGGACTCGTCGTCGGGATGCGCGTGGACGGCCATGAGCCGCAGACCACGCTCCTGTTCGTCCGGGAGCATGCAACCATTGTGGCTGACGGCCGGACGGGCCCGGCCCGGCGTCAGCCCGGCGCGCGGCCCGCTGCCGAACGGGCGCCTCACACCGGCTCGCGGGCAGTTGACGCAGGTCAACGGGCACCGCACGCCGGTCGGCGGGTGCCCGGCCACGGACCGCCAGTGCCGCGACGGCACGGACCGCACCGGTAAGTGCCACGACCGCAGGCCCTGGGCCAGGTACGCGACCGGCGGTTCGAGAGGCCGTCGGCCGGCGATGGCCGGCGGTTCGGCCGGCCGCCCGGACAGGGGATGATCGCCCCCGGCCAGGCCGGTACGGAAGCCGGCCGGTCACCCGGCGAGACCCAGTTCACTTTCGATCTGGAAAAGTCACCGAGAGCCGTGGCAGAATACACCGTCCGCGCACGCTCCGAAGACAGCGAGGTCGCCGGCCGGCACGCCGACATCGTCGTCGGCCCGGCCTCGAGCGGCCCACCGGTCAACGGCCGCGCCGGCCCGTCGCACGGACGGCCGCGCGCGCCGGGCGAACCGACGTCGAGGACGGCCGGACCATCCGCTCGGCTCGACCTCGTGCCGACCGCCGTGGCGTCGCACGTGGCGTCGGCCATGTGCCGACCTCACGAGATCGGACGGGACGAGATCGGACGAGACGGGATTGGACGAGGCGGGAACGGACCAGGCGGGAACGGACCAGGCAGGGCCGGACAAACCGGCAACCATGATTCCCTCCAGTAAAATAAGAACTTTGGTATCCCTCGAGGAGCGTGACGCGTGACGCAGCAGACCTGGCTCACTCAGGAGGCCTACGACCGACTTCGCTCCGAGCTCGACTACCTCACGGGCACCTGGCGGACGGAGATCGCCGCGAAGATCGAGGCCGCGCGGGAGGAAGGCGACCTGAAGGAGAACGGGGGCTACCACGCGGCCAAGGAGGAGCAGGGCAAGCAGGAGGCCCGCATCCGCCAGCTGATGGACCTGCTCCGCGACGCGCGTGTCGGCCAGGCGTCGTCGGGAGCGGTCGGTGAGGCCGGGCCCGGCACGATCGTCGAGATCCGCTTCCCCGGGGAGAAGGAGACCGAACGGTTCCTGATCGGCTCACGCGAGGACCACAGCGCGAGCATCGAGGTGTTCTCGCCAGCCTCGCCGCTGGGCGGCGCCGTCACCGGACACAAGGCCGGAGACACGGTGAAGTACACGCTTCCCAACGGCCGGCCGGCCACCGTGGAGATCGTCTCGGTCGCGCCCTACGCGTCCTGACGACGTGACGCGCCGGTTGCGGACGATGCCACGCCCGGGTCCTGGGCGATGTCGCGCTCCGCGTCCTGACGATGTCGACCGTGTTCTGTCGGTGTCGCGCTCCGCGTTCCGACGAGTCGGCCCGCGTGTTCCGTGGGCGTCCCTGGCAAGCCGGGCGGAGTACGCCATAAGCGGACGACCGCCCAGTCCGCTGCGCGCGGGCCGGCGCGGACGTACCGTCGGCTGGTGGCAGATCCGCCGGCTCCGCACAGTCCGTCCACGCCTCCGACGAACCCGATCACCGTCGGCTCGACGGCCCGGAAGACGACCGACGCCCCCGGGTCCGGAACTCCGCCGACCGACATCACCCTGGCCGACCTGCGCAGATCAGGGCACCGACAGCGTTCGGTTCGCGCCGAGCTGCGCGAGAACCTCCTCATCAGGATGCGGGCCGACGAGACCCGTTTCCCGGGCATCGTCGGCTTCGACGACACCGTCCTGCCGCAGGTCGAGCGGGCGCTGTTGGCCGGGCACGACATCGTCTTCCTCGGCGAGCGCGGGCAGGGCAAGACCCGGCTGATCCGCACACTCGTCGGCCTGCTCGACGAGTGGTCACCGGCCGTCGCCGGTTGCGAGATCAACGACCACCCCTACGCGCCGGTGTGCGGCCGGTGCCGCCTGCTGCTCGCCGAGCTGGGCGAGCGGCTGCCGATCACCTGGCGGCACCGCTCGGAGCGCTTCGGCGAGAAGCTCGCGACCCCCGACACCAGTGTCGGTGACCTGATCGGCGACGTGGACCCGGTGAAGGTCGCCGAGGGCCGCACCCTCGGCGACCCGGAGACCGTCCACTACGGGCTGGTCCCGCGGACCAACCGCGGCATCTTCAGCATCAACGAACTGCCCGACCTGGCCGAGCGCATCCAGGTCTCGCTGCTCAACGTGCTCGAGGAGCGCGACATCCAGGTCCGCGGCTACCTGCTGCGGCTGCCGCTGGACCTCCTGCTGGTCGCCTCGGCGAACCCGGAGGACTACACCAACCGGGGCCGGATCATCACCCCGCTGAAGGACCGCTTCGGCGCCGAGGTCCGCACCCACTACCCACTGCGTCTGGACGACGAGCTGCGGCTGATCCGGCAGGAGGCCGTGGTCTCCTGGGCCGACTCGCCGCTGGGCCGGCCCGAACTGCCCGACCATCTCATCGAGGTGGTCGCCCGCTTCACCCGGGCGGTGCGCGAGGCACCGCAGGTGGACCAGCGCTCGGGTGTGTCGGCCCGGCTCGCGGTGGCGGCGGCGGAGACGGTGGCCGCCTCGGCCGTCCGCCGGGCGGCGCTGACCGGCGAGGACACCGCCACCGCGCGGGTCGTCGACCTGGGCGCGATCATCCCGGCGGTCCGGGGCAAGGTCGAGTTCGACCAGCTCGAGGAGGGCCGCGAGGAAGAGGTCCTGGCCCTGCTGCTGCGCCGCGCGATCGCGGAGACCTTCCGGGCGAAGCTGGCCGGCACCGATCTCTCCGGCCTGCAGCAGCGCTTCGAGCGCGACGGCGCGGTCGAGACGGGCGACCTCGTGCCGGCCGCCGAGCTGCTGCGGCGGGTGGGCCCGGTGCCGGGTCTGGCGGCGATCCTGAACCGTCTCGACATCGACGGCGCGGAGTCGCCGGGGCTGGCCGCCGCCGCCCTGGAGCTGGCGATGGAGGGCCTGCACCTCAACCGCCGGCTCGCCAAGGAGGAACTGCCCGGCCGGACGGTCTACGGGGGCTGACCGCCGGCACCGGGCCCCGCACCACTCCACCCACCCGTGCAGGAGGAACCGGTGAGTTCCGGACAGTTCCGCTACGGCCCATGGGACGGCGGGCCGGACCCGCTGGCCTCCCCGTTCTCCGCGACCGACGCCATGGACGAGATGTCCCGGCAGATCCTCGAGGGGCGCACGCCCCGGGAGGCCATGGAGAGCCTGCTGCGCCGCGGCATGCCGAACCGCCGCGGCCTGGACGACCTGCGCCGCGCGATCGAGCGCCGGCGCCGCGAGGCCCGTTCGCGCGGCCGGCTGGACGGCACCCTCGAGGAGGTCCGCCGGCTGCTCGACACCGCGGTCGGCCAGGAGCGGGCCACGCTGTTCCCCGACCCCGCGGACGAGGCGCGGATGCGCGAGGCGGAACTGGACGCGCTGCCGTCCGACCCGGCCCGGGCGGTGCGCGAGCTGGCCGACTACGACTGGCGCTCGCCGCAGGCCCGCGAGACCTACGAGCAGATCTCCGACCTGCTGCGCCGCGAGGTCCTCGACTCCCAGTTCCGCGGGATGAAGCAGGCGCTGCAGGGCGCCTCACCCGAGGACATGGCCCGGGTGCGGGAGATGGTCCACGACCTCAACGAACTGCTGGAGGCGGACGCCCGGGGCGAGGACACCCAGGGCCGGTTCGACGAGTTCATGCGCCGCAACGGCGAGTTCTTCCCGGAGAACCCGCGCAACGTCGAGGAGCTCGTCGACGCGCTCGCCCGCCGAGCCGCGGCCGCCGCGCGCCTGCTCGCCGGGCTGACCCCGCAGCAGCGCCAGGAGCTGGCCGACCTGATGTCCACCGCGATGGAGGACATGGGCCTGGCCGCCGAGATGTCCCGGCTCTCACAGGCGCTGCGCTCGGCCCGGCCGGGCCTGGACTGGGGCGGGCGCTCGCGCGGGCGTGGCCGGGGGCGGTTCTCCGACGCGATGTCCGGCGAGGAGCCGCTCGGCCTCGGCGACGCGACCAGCGCGCTCGAGGAGCTGGCGGAGCTCGACGACCTCGCGGCCTCGCTCAGCCAGGACTACCCGGGCGCTTCCCTGGACGACGTCGACCCGGAGGCCGTCGAGCGGGCGCTCGGCCGGTCGGCCGTCGACGACCTGCGCAACCTGCAGCAGATCGAGCGGGAGCTGGAGCGGCAGGGGTTCGTCACCCGCCGCGCCGGGGCGCTGGAGCTCACCCCGCGGGCCGTCCGGCGCATCGGTGAGTCGGCACTCGCCCGGATCTTCCGCGAGGTGGCGGCCCGCGGGCGCGGCGACCACAACCTCACCGACGCCGGCTCCGCCGGTGACCTGCTCGGGACGTCCCGGCGCTGGCAGTTCGGCGACACCCAGCCGATCGACGTCGTCCGCACGGTGCGCAACGCGGTGCTGCGCGGCGGGCCGCCGGGGCGGGGCCGGCGGATCCGGCTGCAGGTGGACGACTTCGAGGTGGCCGAGACGGAGCGACGCACCAGCGCGGCCGTCTGTCTGCTGGTGGACCTCTCCTACTCGATGGCGCTGCGTGGGACCTGGGGGGTGGCGAAGTCGACCGCGCTCGCCCTGCACACCCTGGTCGCCACCCGGTTCCCGCAGGACAAGGTGCACATCGTCGGCTTCTCCGACTACGCCCGCGAGCTGCGCCCGGTCGAGCTCGCCGGGCTCGACTCGGAGATGGTGCAGGGCACGAACCTGCAGCACGCGCTGCTGATCGCCGGGCGGCTGCTGCGCCGGTACCCGGACTCCGAGCCGGTGATCATGGTGGTGACGGACGGCGAGCCCACAGCTCACCTGCAGCGCAACGGCACGCCGTCCTTCTCCTGGCCGCCGCTGCCCGAGACACTGGAGCTGACGCTCGCCGAGGTCGACCGGCTGACCCGCCGCGGCGTCACGATCAACGTCTTCATGCTGGACGACGAGCCCCGCCTGGTGCGCTTCGTCGAGGAGATGGCCCGCCGCAACGGCGGGCGGGTGCTCTCCCCCGACCCGTCCGCGCTGGGCAGCTACGTCATCCGGGACTACCTGCGCTCCCGCAACTCACGCCGCGTCGCCCGCTAGGCCCGGGGCTCGGGAAGGTCCGGAGAACCACCCCACCCAGCGCCAACACAATGAGTTATCAAGCTGCTACCGTGCGCGCTCGTGGTGGCAGAGCGCGGACGCGGCGACGGACACGGAATCCACCGACCCCGACGGTGGGTCGCCGCGGCGGCCGTGGCGGCGGCACTGTGCTCGGTCGCCCCGACCGTCCCGGCGCTGGCGGCCGCCGCCGTCGGCGACCTCCCCGCCGGCGGTGCCACCGTGGCCGTCCCGCCCGCGCTCACCTCGAACCTGCCCGGCCCCTTCGCCGGCCCGAACTCCGAACCGCTCGGACGTCCCTACGCCGAGCCGATGTCGGCGTCGGTCGCGGCGAGCCCCCTGGAGCAGTCCCGGATCGAGCGGTACTGGTCCGCCGACCGGCGCGCCCGAGCCCAGACCGCGGACGCGGCCGAGCGCGGCGACCGGCCCGCCCCGTCCACGCCGGACGGGTCCGCCGCGACCGGCCGGGCCCAGCTCGCCGCCGCACCGCCGCCGCCGAGCACCGGCAGCCCGTACGCCTACGGCGGGCTGGTGACGAAGACGGTCGGGCGGCTGTTCACCACGCTGCGCGGCGTCGACTACGCCTGCTCGGCGACGGTCGTGTCCAGCCCGAGCCGTGACCTGGTCGTGACCGCGGGCCACTGCCTGCACGAGGGCTCGGGGGGCGAGTTCGCGACGAACGTCAGCTTCATGCCCGGCTACTCCGGGGGACAGCTGCCCTACGGAATGTGGATCGCCCGTCGGATCACGGTCACCCCGGGCTGGGGCCTGGACGGGGACTTCGACTACGACACCGGGTTCGCCCTGTTCAACACCCGTGGCGGTCGCCAGCTCGAGGACGTCGTCGGCGCCCAGCGCATCGCCTTCAACCAGCCCCGTACCTTCGCGCAGTACGCGTTCGGGTACCCGCGGCTCGCGCCCTACGACGGCAGGCGGCTGGTCTACTGCGCCGGAGCTCCCTCCGCCGACCCGTACGGAACGGCGTCCCTCGGGCTGAACTGCGACATGACCGGCGGCGCGAGCGGCGGCCCGCTGATCACCGGGCTCGGCCGGGCCGGGCCCGGGGCCGGCTGGGTCGACAGCGTGGTCAGCTACGCCTACGTCGGCGAGACGCAGACCATCTACGGCACCTACTTCGGGCGGGCGATCGAGCTGCTCTACTACCAGTCGATGGAGCTCTGAGCGCCGCGGCGGGGCCTCGAAGGTGGAGTCGCGCCGCCCCGCGGCGGGCGCCCCGCCGGAGCTGGATACGGTCTCGACATGCCGCACTCGGGCAGCTTCGGGCTCTTCCTCACCTTGCACGTACTCTCGGCCGTCCTGCTCGTCGGGCCGCTCTGCGTCACGACCGCCGCGGCTCCCGGGCTGGTGCGGACGGGGCCGGCCGGCCTGCCCAGGATGCGCGCCGCCGCGCGGACGACCAGGTATTATCCGCCCGCCACCGTCCTGATCGTCCTGTTCGGGCTGGTGATCGTGCGGCAGGGGTCGTTCGGCAGCGTCCGCGGGTTCGGCGACCCGTGGCTGGCGGCGTCGGTCGTGCTGTGGCTGGCGGCGGTCACGATCACGATGGCCGTGGTCGGGCGGAACCTGCGCAGGGCCGTCCATGAGATCGAGCGCGGCGGTGACGCGCGCCGTCAGCTCCCGATGATCACCATCGGGGCCGCGGCGGCCGTCACCTGCTGGGTCGTGGTGATCGCGCTCATGGTGGTGAAACCGGGCTCCTGAGGGTGCTCCGCACGGCATCCGCACGCACGGTCTCACCGTGGTGCGTGACGTCCTCGAGCCGGTCCAGCAGCCGGGACCAGATCTGCCTGGGCAGGTCGTGCCCCATCCCGTCGATCTCCATCAGCTCCGCGGACGGGATCGCGGCCGCGGTCAGCCGCCCACCGCGGACGGGGATCAGCGGATCGAGCGTGCCGTGCACGACGAGGGTGGGCACCCGCAGCGCGCGCAGCGCCTCGGTGCGGTCCGACGCCACCAGGACGGCCGCGAGCTGCCGGGCGACCCCCGCGGGGTTCTGCCGCCGTTCCCAGAGCACCGCCGAGCGGGTGCGCAGCCATTCGACGTCGAGCGGGAACTCCGGCGAACCGATGACCCTGGCGGACTCCTCGGCGGCGACGATGAACTCCGCCAGGTTGGTCGGGCTGGGGCGCAGCAGCAGGTCGACGGCCTCGTCCGAGGGCTTCACGGTGGGGTCGCCGGGGTGTGACATCACCGAGGTGATGCTGCGTACCCGCTCCGGGCTGGCCAACGCGAGGATCTGCGCCACCATCCCGCCCAGCGAGACACCCAGGACGTGGGCGGACTCGAGCTCCAGGACGTCCATCAGGCCCAGCGTGTCGGCGGCCAGGTCCTCGAGCCGGTAGGGCGCCAGCTCCGTCCGGCCGTTCACGATGGCCAGCAGGTCGGGCGGGCCGTGCCAGTCCAGCTGGGTGGAGTACCCGACGTCCCGGTTGTCGAAGACGATCACCCGGTAGCCGCGCCGGACCATGCTCGCGAGCAGGTCGGGATGCCAACCGACGAGATGCTGTCCCATCCCGCTCACGAGCACCAACGGCAGTCCGTCCGGATCACCGTGCACCTCGACGGCCAACTCGAGGCCGTTGACGGGAACGATTCTCATGCCCCGGGACGGTAGCCATCACCCGGCCGCTTCGTCAGTACACGGCCGCGAATCGGCTCCATGTCACCCACGTCACCCAGGGGTGACGTCCGGGCTCTTGGGGTGACGCACCGGCTTCCCGGGCGACCCGTCCGGCCGACCCGGGCCGGCCGGTGGCCCGTCGGAGAGCGCCACGGCGCCACTTCAACTACTTTCAGTAGTCGACCATACTCTTTCCGTAGCAGACGCCGGGCGGTTGCGCGTGGTATTCCCAACGATCGAGTTCGCCGCGTTCCTGGTGGTCGTCATGGCCGTCTCCTGGCTGCTCATGCCGGTCCCCCTCCTGTGGAAACCGTTCATCCTGGGCGCCTCCTACTTCTTCTACGCCTACGCGGACGCCCGGTTCGTGCTGCTCATCGTCGCCTCCACGCTGATCAACCAGGCCGCGGCGGTCGCCATCGACCGCTTCCGCGACCGACGGATCCTGATCGCCGCCATCGTGTGCGACCTCGGGCTGCTGGGCTGGTTCAAGTACTACGGTTTCTTCGCGCTGTCCGTCGACCGGGCCCTGCAGGACGTCGGACTGCCCGCGCCGCTGCCCCTGCTCCAGGTCGCGCTGCCGATCGGGATCTCGTTCTTCACGTTCCAGGCGCTGTCCTACGTGATCGACGTGTGGCGGGGCGACATCCGCCCGGTGTCACTGATCGACTTCGCCGTCTACGAGGCGTTCTTCCCGCACCTCGTCGCCGGGCCGATCGTGCGCGCCAGCGAGTTCACCCCGCAGCTCACCTCCCCGCGGGACCCGCGCCAGGTACAGGTGACCAGGGCGGTCTTCCTGATCGCGGGCGGGCTGGTGAAGAAGGTCGTCCTCGCCGACCTGCTCGCCACCCGCATCGTCGACCCGGTCTTCGACGCCCCGGGACGGCACTCCTCCGGCGAGATCGCGGTGGCCGTCTACGGCTACGCCGTACAGATCTACTGCGACTTCTCCGCCTACTCGGACATCGCGATCGGCGTGGCCCTGCTGCTCGGCTTCCGCTTCCCCGACAACTTCGACCGCCCCTACACCGCCACCAGCCTCCAGGACTTCTGGCGCCGCTGGCACATGACGCTGTCCCGGTGGCTGCGTGACTACGTCTACCTCCCGCTCGGCGGGAACCGCTCGGGCCGCCGCCGGACCTACGTCAACCTGATGATCACCATGGTCCTCGGCGGGCTCTGGCACGGCGCCGCGTGGACGTTCGTCGTGTGGGGCGCCCTGCACGGTGGCGGGCTCGCCGCCGAACGCGCCTGGCGCGCCCGCCGCGACGGCCGCCCGCCCGCGGTGGGCGGCTTCGGCGCCGGTGATTCCGGCGCTGGCGGTGTCGGCGCCGGTGGGGGCAGCGCCGGCGGGGGCAGTGGGGCCGGTGGCGGCGGCAGCGCCGGTGACGGCGGCGGGGCCGGCAGGCCGATGGTGCCCGCGCCGGCCCGGTCAGTGGAGGTAGTGGAGATACCGGTGGCCGCCCAGGCGGACCGCTCAGCTCCCACCGGCGCGCCCGTCACGGCCGGTGCGGCAGGCACGGCCGGTGCGGCCGCCAGCGCTGCCCCGGTCGCGGCCACCGTCCCGATGCGTGGCCGGCGGCACACGCCACGGGCCTGGATCGGACGTCTCGTCGTGTTCCACTTCGTCTGCGTGGCCTGGGTGCTGTTCCGGTCGCCCGACCTCGCGACAGCCGGCGACATCTTCGGCCGCCTGCTCACCGCCGGCGGACCATCACCCCTGGTGACGAAAACCGTGCTGGCCGCCATAGCGATCGGCCTCGGCACGGCCGCCGTCCCCCGCCCCTGGTGGATCCGGGCCCAGCAGATCTTCGCCACCCGTTCCCTGACCGCCCAGATCACCATGGTGGTCGCATTCCTACTGATCATCTATACCTTCGTAGGTCAGCAGGACGTAGCACCGTTCATCTACTTCCGGTTCTGATGAGCGGGCGGCGCACATCGGTCGCATCGGTCGCACAACCTGCACCCACAGTGATCATCACTTAAGGTAATCGATTGAGCACATAGAACTCGACAGTTCCGGGGGAGGCCATGACTCAGCGCGACGAGCCCGCGGCTTCGACTCCGACCGCGCCGGCGCCCCGCCGGGATGGCGACCGACCACCGACGGCCGTGCCCGGTGCCCCGGCCCAGCCAGGCGCACCGGCCCAGCCAGGCGCACCGGCACCGCGGAACCGCCCGACGCCCGACGCGTCGCCCCGCCCGATGGCGTTCGAGGCACCGCCGCGTCCGACGACACCGGAGGCCAGGTCACCGAGCGCGGCGACCGCTCCGATGACGCCCCCCACGGCTGCTCCGCCATCCCCACGCGCGAAGCCGGCCGCTCCCACGGCGCCCCACAAGCCCACAGCGCCCCACAAGCCCACAGCGCCCCACAAGCCCACAGCGCCTCGCACACCGACGGCGCCCCGCACACCGACGGTGCCCGGCACGCCCGCCGTGTCGGCCCGGCGGGGGCTGCTGTTCGTCGTGGCCTGCCTGACCCTGCTCGCGATCCTGCGCTCGGCCGCGATGGTGCACGCCGGGGAGGGGATGCCGCCCGGCACCACCCGGGACCTGGTGCTTGGCGTGGCTCGTCCGTTGGACAGGGTCGCCTCGACGCTGCGGCTCAACCAGCCCGACCGGCTGCTGACGAAGGCGTTCGGGCACCCCGACCCGACCGTGGACAAGACCGACGACTCCGAGCTCGCCACCGCCGCCGCGCTCGCCGAGCCCGACACGAACACCGGCACCGGCACCGGCAAGGGCCGTGGTCAGGACGACGCGGCGGCACGCGCGTTGCGTACCCCCACCGCCGCCGACCCGCTGCGGGTGCTGGTCACCGGTGACTCGTTGACCGAGTCGCTGGGGCCGACCATCACCAGAACGGCGCCGTCGGCGATCCGCGCCGAGACCGACACCAGGTTCGGCACCGGCCTCGTCCGCCCGGACTTCTTCGACTGGGCCACCCACGCCCACCAGCAGGTCGCCGAGCGCGACCCCGAGGCGGTGGTGGTCGCGATGGGAGGCAACGACGGCCAGGGCATCACCCAGCCGGACGGCACGATCCTCCCGGCCGGCTCACCGGAGTGGGAGGCGGAGTACCGCCGTCGGGCGATCGTGCTCATGCGTATCTGGTCGGACGGCGGAACCCGCCGGGTGTACTGGCTCGCCCTGCCGCCGGCCCGCTCGAGCACACTGAACGACTACTTCACCCGGATGAACGAGGCGACCCGCGCGGCCGCCGACCGGGTACCCGGGGCACGCTTCCTGGACCTGCGGCCGACCCTGTCGAACAACGGCGCCTACACCGACTACCTGACGGACGGCGGCGGCCACTCGGTCCTCATCCGCACCCGGGACGGCGTCCACCTGACCCTGGACGGCGCGCGGCTGGCGGCGGCCCCGGTGCTGCGGACACTCGGCGAAGACTGGCATCTGAGCTGAGGCGGGGCACCGCCACGCGCGGCCGGCCCAGCCGGGATCGACACGGCCCGACCCGGTTCGGATCGACGGGGCCGGGGCCGGGGCCGAGACGCGGCCGGGGCCGGGGGCGGCCGGTCAGCGTGGTCGGAAGCCGAAACCCGGGCCGTCGAGGTCGTCGCGGGCGGTGCTCACCGCGGTGAGCGCCCGACCCATCAGCTCCGCCTTCCGGTTCGGCGCGGCGGTGCGGTCCGCCGAGGTGACGGCGTCGAGGAAGTCATCCGCGAGGACGATGAGCTGGTCGGGCAGGGCGTGATCCGCCACCCGCGGCGGACGGACGCCGAGCGGAGCGCCGCTGCCGGCCTGCCGGCCGAGCACAGCCAGCTCGTCGATCAGTGTCCGGAGCCGGGCGGCGCGCGTCTGTCCGGTGGGGATCCGCACGTCCCAGGACGAGCCCGTCCAGCTCCGCACGCGGGAGAGCAGCAGGTTCGTCTGCCGGGACAGCTCACGGACCGAATCCGACATCCGGGCAGGATACCCGACGATGGCACTGTCGGGTCTTGCTCAGACGTGTGGCATGAGGCACGCTCGCTTCATGGTCCGTTGACGTCGGGTTCAACCTCTGGAGGCGCGCATGTCGCAGTACCGCTCCCCGCAGATCCACCAGGGACTCATCGACCGCATGCCGCAGGCGACCGGACACGACGTCGGGCACTGGCTCGCCCGCCTGCACGACGGACCCGGGCTGTTGCGCTTCTCGGAACGGGTGGGCTGGCTACGGGACGCGCACAGCCTGCCGCACCGGTACGCGGCGGCCGTGGTGCACGAGGCCGACCTGCGTCGGCGCGCGATCCGCGTCTGAGGCTCGGCACGCGATCAGCGACTGAACAGTGATTCCGGCCGGCGGCCGGGCCCGGGCCGGGCCGCCGGCCGGCCCGGCCGGCGGGCGGCCGTGGGCCCGCCGGGCCACAATGACGGCGTGGATCTCGCCGCCGCCCAGGCGTTCGTCCTGGAACATCATCGTGCCGTCCTGGGTACCACCCGCCGGGACGGCACCCCCCAGCTGTCGCCCGTTCTGGTCGGCGTGGCGGATGACGCGCTGGTGATCAGCACCCGCGTCACCGCGCTGAAGACCACGAACGTCGAGCGGGACCCGCGGGTGCACCTGTGCGTGCTCTCCGACGGCTTCTTCGGGCCGTGGGTGCAGATCAGCGGCACCGCCGAGATCGTCCGGCTGCCCGACGCCCTCGACGGGCTGATCGCCTACTACCGCCAGGTCTCGGGAGAGCACCCGGACTGGGACGACTACCGCGCCGCGATGGTGCGCGAGCAGCGCTGCCTGATCAGGATCACGCCGACCACCGCGGGGCCGAACCGCTCCGGCTGACGGCGCCGGAGTTACTGCCGGAGCTTGGAGAGCAGGCGCAGCAGCTCCAGGTACACCCAGACGAAGCCGACCAGCAGGCCGAACGCGGCCCGCCAGGCCTCCTCACGAGGCGCGCCGGAGGCCACCGCCCGCTCGATGTAGTCGAAGTCGAGGATGAACTGCAGGCTGGCCACCACGAGCACCGCGACGCTGAACAGGATACCCAGCGGCGACGCGTCGTTGATCACGGGCAGATGGCTGCCGGACACGGCCCTGATGACGAGATCGGTGATACCGAGCAGCACCACGCCCAGCAGGGCGCCCGTGACGATGCGCGCCATGCGGGGGGTGGCCCGCAGCCGCCGGCTGCGGTAGGCCACGAGCATGGCGACGAACACCAGCGCCGTGCCGAGCAGGGCCTGGAGCACGACGCCCGAGAACGCGGACTCGTAGAACCGCGAGACCGCGCCGACGAGCAGGCCCTCCAGCGCGGCGAAGACCACCACGAGCGCCGGGCTGATCCGGCTGCGCAGCGAGATGACGAAGCTCAGCGCGAGCGCCGCGACACCGGCCCCGAGCGCGATGCCCGGCGAGTCGGACGAGAGGTACCAGCCGAAACCCGCGCCGACCAGCATCACCGCGAACACGCCGAGCGTGTGCATGACGACGTCGTCGAAGGTCAACCGGTCGAAGGCCGGGGTGGGCGGTGGGCCGCCCGGCCACGGAGCCGGGCCGCCCTGCGGCCAGGAACCGGCGGGTGGGACCGGCGAGCGGCTCTGGCCGAAACCCGACCGGGTGAACGCCGGGTTGGATGAACGCAGCTCTGCCATCGGGCCTGGACCTCCCCAGCGAGTCGCGGACGGTCCACCTGCCGCACGCGATCGCACAGTACAACGGCCACCGGATGAGGAGCGTTCCGCACCTGGCGCGCAACGTGATCCCGCCACGCACCCGGGACAGTCGACCGGTCTCGGGGTGGCGCGACCCCGGCGGCCCCGGGCGTGGATCACCGGAACCCCGGGTCCCCACTCGTCGAGCAGTAACAGAAGGGGCGAAAGGGACAGGAGCGGACGCAATGCGTGCCGCCGCAAGAATCAGTCCGCACGGAGGCGCCCTTCAGACAAAGGGCGCCGATGCTGATCACGAGCCTGCCGACCGCCGCCCCCACAGGGGCATTACCAGGCGCGGCGGTCGACATTGATAGGTGCCGGTGGTCGGAGTCGAACCGACACTCGAGCTGTTTTTAGGACAGCCTCCTCTACCTGTTGGGATACACCGGCTCGTTCACATCGCTGATGTTTCTACCACGCTACGTAGGGTCTGGGAATGACACATCGCAGGAAAAGTCGCGCGGAGAGGCCGCCACGGACGAATTCGTGACTCTTTGTGACGACAGCGACGCGCACACCGCTCTCCTGCGGCGTGCGGTCACTCCGCGGTTCGAATCCGGCAGGGGGTGGGACGGCCGCCAGCCCCCGCACGGCGCTCCCCGGTCCCGGACGGGACCGTTCCCGGCCCGCCCCCCGCGTACGCATGAAGATCAAGAATACTGAAGGCCCCGGCCCGTCCGGCCCCCGCCCAGGCGAACGGCCGCGCCGGCCGGACGGCGCGCCGCGCACCCGGCCGGGCCGGCGGGCGGCGGTCCGGCCCGGGCGTTCCCGCCGGCAGGCGGCCCACCGCGACCCGCCGCCCCGGCCGGCCGGCGAGCCGGTAATCCCAGTCGTGGCGGTCGATCCCGCCACGCGGTCGATCCCGCCGGACGGCCGCTCCCCCGGCCGGCGGCACGGTGGCCTCGCCGACGCGGCACGGGCAGTGATCCGCGGCGCCGGCGCCGCCGCGCGCGAGGTCGCCCAAGGACGCCGCCCGAGCCGGCGGCCGCGGCGCGCGGCGCGCCCGGGCGGTTCCGTGGCGGGCCCGCCTGTCGCGGGCGGGCCGGCGGCGAGGATGACAACGGGGCGTGTTCGAGGCGGGCCCTCCGGCCGGCCGTGGCGGTGGGGCGGCACGGCAGGTCGGCCGGGCCGTACCGCCCCGCCTGCCCGGTGCCGCGACAAAGTGCCCACCGGGCACGAAAGACATGGCGCGGCGGGCACCGGTGCCGCCGGCGGCACCGGCCCGGCGGATTCCTGTCGTTATCAGTGGTGCGGCGCGAGAATCCGTACCCACGGCAGCCGGGTGAATTCCGGCGGTTGTTCCCGGCGCCGACCGGAATCCAGTGCCAGTGCCATCGAAATCCTCCGGCGTGCCCCTGATGTCATTCAGCCGACACCGGCCGGGAACCGCGGATCTAATTCGAAGGCCATTCGGCCGGTGTCGGGAAGGCCGTCTCGACTCGGCCGCCGCCGCGGACGGCCCGCGCACCCGCGCACCCCCGGACCGCGCACTCCCGGACCGCGCCCGGCGACCGGACCCGACCCACCCTCGCGCGGACCACCGGCCCGCCTCCGGTGTCTCCACCGGACCACCCCCCGACACCCCCGCCGTCCGCCACCTCGGAGTGACGCTGGCCACACAGTGGCATCACAGCGGACACCCGGGATACACCTTCCGCACGGCCTCGGAAGCGGAAAGCGATACCACGGGCCACCGGGACCCGGGTCACGCGCCCTGGGCGAAGGGGGCTCCGCGATCACCGCCGGTCGCCGGATCCGGGCCGGACGGTCCGACCCGCCCCACCAGGACCGCCGGCGGGTTCACCGGTTCGTATCCCCGCGGACAATGAGATCCGCGGTGAACCACGTTCTCGGCGAGGAAAAATGCGGCTGCCCCAGCCGCCACGGCGAACCTCGAAGACCACACCGAGCCTTCACCACACGACCCGCGTGTTAGTCCGATAGCCGGTCACAGCGTGATCTGGCCCACTGTCTCCGCATAGCGGAAGTCCCGCTCCCACCGGATACGGTAATAGATGTTTCCGCAAGACTCGACCCTCAGTGTGGTTTCGGTAACCTGGTCCCGCGGCGATTCGCGGCCCCGCGAACACGCCCCGACCGGGCGGCTCGGGACGCCACCATCAGCCCCGCGCACGGCCGTCAGACCGGCCGGGTCACCGGATCGGCCACGGCGGCGGCGAGGACGGCGTCGAGCATCGGCTCGGTCAGCCGGCCGGTGAACGTGTTCTGCTGGCTCGGGTGGTAGCACCCGAGGATCCGCACCGGGCCCGCGTCCGCCGCGACGCCGTGGCCGAACGGAACACGCCGCGCCGGCGTCGGGTAGCCGGCCCGGGCGAGCGCCGGCCACAGCGCGGACCAGGCGAAGCCCCCCAGCACGACGATCGACCGCAGAGTCGGTCGCAGCAGCTCCAGCTCACGGACGAGCCAGGGCCGGCAGGTGTCCCGCTCGGCCGGGGTGGGCTTGTTCGCCGGCGGCGCGCACCGGACGGCGGCGACCACCCGCGCGCCGGTCATCCGCTGGCCGTCACCGGCGGAGACGGAGGTTCCGAGGGCGGCCAGGCCGGCCCGGTGCAGCGCGGCGAACAGCCAGTCCCCACTGCGGTCGCCGGTGAAGATCCGACCGGTCCGGTTGCCACCGTGCGCGGCGGGGGCGAGGCCGACGATCAGCGTCCGCGCGTCGGCCGGCCCGAACGAGGGCACCGGCCGGCCCCAGTAAGGCTGGTCGGCGTACGCGGCCCGGCGGGCGGCGGCGACCTCCTCGCGCCAGTCGACCAGCCGCGGGCAGGCCCGGCAGACCGACATCCGCGCGTCGAGCTCGTCGCAGCTCGGAGCCGCCCCGGCCAGGCCGGCGACCTCGGGCCCGGAGCGGGCTACCGGGGTGCCCGGGACGGCCGGGTCGCCGGGCCAGCCCGAGCCGGGCGCGGCGGGAGACCGCTCGCCCACCCCGGACCGCCCCGCGCTCACCTGGGCCCCGGCGCCGGCCCGGCGGTGGTGCCCGCCGGGTTCACCGAGCCCCGGACTCGACCACTCCGCCCAGGGAGAGAGCGATGCCGTCGAGGATGTCCCGCTCGCTCGCGATCACCGAGGGGGTTCCGGCCCGCTCCATGAGGGTCCGCAGCACCAGCGCGCCGGCGGCGATGACGTCCACCCGCCCGGGGTGCATCACCGGCAGTACCGCGCGCTGGGCGTGGGTCATCTCGAGCAGGCTCGCGGTGACCGCCGCCACGTCGGCGGCCGAGGTGACCATCAGGTGGATGCGGTCGGGGTCGTAGGTGGGCAGGTCGGCGGCCAGGGCCGCGACGGTGGTCACCGTCCCGGCGACACCGACCAGGGTGGCGGCGGTGGTGATGGGCACCGTGCGCTCGGCCAGGTCGAACGCCGCGTTCACGTCGGCGACGATCGCGGCGATCTGCTCCGGCGCCGGTGGATCGGAGTGCAGGTGACGCTCCGCCATGCGCACGCAGCCCACGTTGACCGAGATCGACTCCCGGACGCCCTCGGCGCCGCCGAGCACCAGTTCGGTCGAGCCGCCGCCGATGTCGGCCAGCAGGATCGGGGTCGCGACCCCGTCGAGGTCGCCGATCGCGCCGGTGAAGGAGAGCGCCGCCTCCTCACCACCGCTGATCACCTCGGGGTCGACGCCCAGGATCGCGCGGACGCCGTCGACCAGCTCGGCGCGGTTGCGCGCGTCCCGGGTGGCGCTGGTGGCGACCATCCGGACCCGGGTCGCGCCGAGCCGGGTGATCTCGTCGGAGTAGTCGCGCAGGGCGGCGAACGTCCGGGCCAGCGCCTCGGGCGCCAGCTCACCGGTGCGGTCGACGCCGGCGCCGAGCCGGACGATCTCCATCTGGCGGGTCAGCTCGCGCAGCCGCCCGCCGGAGCCGGCCGCACCCTCGTCGATCTCGGCCACGAGCAGTCGGATGGAGTTGGTGCCACAGTCGATCGCGGCCACGCGGGTCATCCGGCGGTCTCCTCTCGTCCCTGGCCGACGCGTGCCGCCTGGCCGCGTGAGCCCCCCGGTTCCCCCGCACAGGATGCGCCGTCCGGCTCGACGCACGGCCCCCGGGCCCCCCAGTCGGCGAGCTGGGCGAGAGCCTCGTCACCGAACGGATTGACCCCCGGGCCGGCGGCCAGGCTGTGGGCGACCAGCACGTGCAGGCACTTGACCCGGTCCGGCATCCCGCCGGCGCTCGGGTCCCCGGGGAGGGTGTCGTGCGCGTCGCGACGGGCCAGGTAGTCGCGGTGGGCGGCGCGGTAGGCGGCGGCGAGCGCCGGGTCGGCCCCCAGCCGGGCGGTCATCTCCCGCATCAGGCCGGAGCCCTCCAGCCGGGAGATCGCCGACGCCGCCCGCGGGCAGGTCAGGTAGTACAGCGTCGGGAACGGTGTTCCGTCCTCGAGCCGGGGGGCCGTCTCCACGACGTCCGGCAGCCCGCACGAACAGCGGTGCGCGACGCCGAGCACGGCCCGCGGCGGGCGGCCGAGCTGGCGCCGCACGACGGCGCGCTCGGCGTCCGTCCAGCCCGCGGCGTCCGCCCGGCCCGCCTCGCCCGCCCGGTGCGCGGTGTCCGCCCGGCCCGTGACGCCGGCGTCGCCGCTCATGAGGGCGGCGCCGGTGTCGGGGTCGCCGGGGGCTGGTCCAGCTGCGACCACAGCCGGCCGTACCAGGACCGGTCGCCAGCGCCACCGGCCGCGTCCGCTCCGGGCCGCGCGGTCGGCTGCGGCGCGGTGGGCATCAGGTACGACTTCTCCCCGGGCAGGATGAAGTGCAGCCGGCGGCGCGCCTCGTCCGCCACCCACGCCGGGTCGTCGTAACGGGCGACCTCCGCGCGCAGGTCGTCGACCCTGGTCTGCCGCTGGGCGTTCGCCCGCGTGAGCTCGGAGATCTTCGCCTGCTGCTGCAGGTACAGCCGCAACGGATAGGCCAGGGTCAACACCAGCACGCAGATGACGACGGCCAGCAGCGTGGCCCTCGTCGTCAGCGCGGTACGCCGGACGGGCATGCTCGACTCAGCCGGTGGTCGTCCGGCGCGGGAACGCGCCGGCTCCCGCATACCGGGCGGCGTCGTCCAGCTCCTCCTCGATGCGCAGCAGCTGGTTGTACTTCGCGACCCGCTCGCTGCGCGCCGGGGCACCGGTCTTGATCTGGCCGCAGTCGACGGCCACGGCCAGGTCGGCGATCGTGGTGTCCTCGGTCTCGCCGGAGCGGTGCGACATCATGCAGCGGTAGCCGCTGCGGTGCGCGAGGTTGACCGCGTCCAGGGTCTCGGTCAGGGTGCCGATCTGGTTCACCTTCACCAACAGCGCGTTCGCCGCCCCCTCGGCGATGCCGCGGGCCAGCCGCTCCGGGTTGGTGACGAACAGGTCGTCGCCGACGAGCTGGACCCGGGAGCCGAGCCGGGTGGTGATGTTCGCCCAACCGGCCCAGTCGTCCTCGGCGAGCGGGTCCTCGATGGAGACGATCGGGTAGGAGTCGACCAGGTCCGCGTAGTAGTCGATCAGCTGGTCGGCCGACCGGCCGCTGCCCTCGAAGGTGTAGGAGCCGTCGGCGAAGAACTCGGTGGAGGCGACGTCGAGCGCCAGCGCGATGTCGTCGCCGAGCCCGAAGCCGGCCTTGTCGATCGCCTCGGCGATCAGGTCGAGCGCCTCCCGGTTGGTCGGCAGGCTCGGGGCGAAGCCGCCCTCGTCGCCGACCCCGGTGGCCAGGCCGCGGCCCTTGAGCACGCTCTTGAGCGCCTGGTAGACCTCGGCGCCCCAGCGCACCGACTCCGCGAACGTGCCCGCGCCGATCGGCGCGATCATGAACTCCTGGATGTCGACGTTGGTGTCGGCGTGCGCGCCGCCGTTGAGGATGTTCATCATCGGCACCGGCAGCAGGTGCGCGCTCGGGCCGCCCAGGTACCGGAACAGCGGCAGGCCGCTGGAGGCCGCGGCGGCTTTGGCGACCGCGAGGCTGACCCCGAGCAGCGCGTTCGCGCCGAGGGCCGACTTGTCGGGCGTG
Source organism: Parafrankia discariae (assembly GCF_000373365.1). Taxonomy (NCBI): domain Bacteria; kingdom Bacillati; phylum Actinomycetota; class Actinomycetes; order Frankiales; family Frankiaceae; genus Parafrankia; species Parafrankia discariae. The sequence goes on along the minus strand of NZ_KB891208.1, from coordinate 144,895 downwards.
CCGTCCAGGTCGATGAGGGTCGCGTCGAGCAGACGCTGCTCGGTGGCCTCCAGCTCCATGATGGCGGGGCCGATCCGGCCGATGACCGCCTCGACGGCCTTCGTGACACCCTTGCCGCCGTAGCGGTCACCGCCGTCGCGCAGCTCCACGGCCTCGAAGGCACCGGTGCTGGCACCGCTCGGGACGGCGGCGCGACCGAGGGTGCCGTCCTCCAGGACGACCTCGACCTCGACGGTGGGGTTGCCTCGGGAGTCGAGGATCTCACGGGCTCCGACAGCCTCGATGGACGGCACGGGCACGACCTTTCGATGGAGACGCGACCGGGGCACCGGCGCGGGACGGCATCTGCTGGCGGACAGACATCTGCTGGCGGACACGAGCGACAGCTGGCGGACAGAAACGGCATCCGGCGGACGGACGGGCACCGGGGATCCGCCGCGGCGGCCCGGCAGCCCGTGGCCCGGCGGGCGCGGACCCGGGACACGGGGACGAGCGGCGCCGTCCGGACGAACCGGTCGGTGCGAGACTACCGCCGCCCGCGCGCCACCGCGTCGCCTCCCGGTCGCGCCACGCGGGGACGTCCCACCGTCCTCGTGACCAACCGATCACGCTCCGAGGCCGCGCAACCGCCGCGCATTTCACCCGGCCGGGCCCACCGGACTAACGGATCTCGCCGACCGGCGGCATCACCAGCGGGCCGGCGCCCGGCAGGCCCGCCCGGGCCAGGCAGGCGCCCAGCAGCCGCTCGCCGACGAGCAGCGCGCCCCGCGCTCCGAGGCCGGCGAGCCCCGCTCCCACCCCGGGTACCAGCGCGGACGCCGCGGCCGGCTCCTCGCTGGACTTCGGCGCGCGCAGCCGGTCGAACACCGACGGCTTCGGGGTGAGCCGGACCCGGGGCGTCTCCCCCGCCGGCAGCCCGGCCCGGGCCCAGGCCAGGTCGATCGCGTGGGCGAGCCCGCCCAGTTCGTCCACCAGGCCGTGGTGGTGGGCGTCGGCGCCCGTCCAGACCCGGCCGCGGGCGAGCTCGTGGGCGTCGCCGTGCGACAGACGACGAGCCTGGGCGACCTTGTCCACGAAGTCGGCGTAGACGCGGTCGAGGAACTCGTCGAGCTTGGCCCGTTCGGTCGGGGTGAACGGCTGGCGCGGGGACATCATCAGCGCGTTCTCGCCGGCGGCGACGGCGCCGAAGCCGATGCCGACCTTGTCGAACAGGTCACGCACGACCTGCTTGCCGCCGAAGACACCGATGGACCCGGTCAGCGTTCCCGGGTTCGCGACGATCACGTCCCCCGCGAGCGCGACGAAGTACCCGCCCGAGGCGGCCACCGAGCCCATCGAGACGACGACTGGACGGCCCGTGGATCGGAACCGTTCGATCTCCCGACGGACTACATCCGAGGCCACATAGGAGCCTCCGGGGCTCTCCACCCGGAAGACCGCGGCGGCCACGGAGGGATCACGCGCGGCGGCGCGGAAGGCTGCCGTGACCGCGTCGGCGGCCAGCACCGGCCCCGAGAACGGCATCGTGGCCCCGCCGAGGACCACCGGCCCGGTGCCGTGCACGAGCGCCACCACCGACGTGCGCGGATCGATCTCCGGCGGCACCACGCCGGCACCGGCGGGCGACAGAGCCGCCGCGTCGGCCGGTCCCGCGCCCCCGGGACCACCGGCCGGCCCCGCGGGGGAACGGCCGGACTCCCGCGAAAAGATCGTCGCCGGCAGCGACGAGGCGAACGCCCCGGCCCGGCGCACCGGCGACTCGGCCTTGCGGACGGCCGCCCGCCGGTAGGCCGAGACGTACCTCAGCACCGGTTCGACCGTCTCACCGGCGTCATCGCCCGGTTCCAGGCCGGCCAGCGCGCGGGCCCGCTCCCGGGCGTGCTCGTAGACCTCGTCGCGGTAGCCGATCCGGTCGACGAGGCCGGCGGAGAGCGCCACGTGGCCGGCCAGCGGCGCGGTGTCGATCATGTGCCGGACCCGGTCGGCCGACAGGCCCCGGCTCCGCGCGATCCCGGCGACGATCTGCTCGGCGCTGGAGTCGACGAGGCGGCCCAGCGCCTCCCGGTGGGCGGGGGTGAAGTCCCGTTCCACCAGCGTGTTCACCGCGTTCTTGTACTCGTGGCGCTGACCGATCTCGACGGTGACCCCGAGCCGGTCGAGCGCGTCGCGCAGGAACGGGGTCTCCATCGCGACGCCGGTCAGCCCCAGGTCACCGGGCGGCGCGAGCCAGATCTCGTCGAACGCGCAGGCCAGGTAGTAGGCGACGGTGCCGCCGCCGAACTCGCCGAAGGTGTCCGCGTAGGCCAGGGCGACCCCACCACCGGCCCGGAACTCGGCGACGGCGTCCCGGATCTCCTGCACCCGCGCCAGCGGCATCCCGCAGGCGGCGACGTGCGCCACGACGACGCTCGCGCGCTCGTCCCGGGCCGCTCGGCGCAGCCCGTCGACGATCTCCCGCAGGCCGGTCCGCCGGTGTGAGACGGCCGCCGTCAACGGGTCCGCGGGCACGCCCTCGACCGGATCGGACGTCAGGTCGAGTTCGAGCACGATCGGGGCGTTGCGCCGCCGCGCGATCCGCTGGACGTCGGCGACCACCTGTCTGGGGGTTCCAACCATGCTCCGAGGCTAGACGCAAGGCCGGGTAATTCGGCGAGGCTGGTCGGGCGCGGCTGTCAGGGCCAACGCCGCCCGCCCACCATGACGGCGGCACCGCGGAACACCATGATCACCCGCGGGACGCGGGACGCGGCCGGGGCTCGGGGGGTCGTGTCACCGGGAGGCAGAGGTGCGCGGCGGAGCACCGGGAATCCCGGAGAAGGCCGGAGAAGGCCGGAGGTGGAGAATATTCACGCCTACCAGGCCTGTATGCACGGCGCTGAGGAACCGCGGCGGTTGAGTGACAGCCAGGACACTCACCCATCCGCCACGCATCGCCGGACGGCGGTATCCGGCCTGCGTAGTTCCTCGACGCCCGGTCAGGGCTCGCGCACCGGCCCGCCCGCGGCGCCCCGCTCCAGCGGGGGAGGGCTCGCGGCTGCCCACAGGTCTCGCCAGCTGTCGGCGGCCAGCCCACCGGGCTCCTCGCCGCGGGCGAGGGCGGCGTGCTCGGCCCGGGCCAACGTGTCCCGGAACAGCCGGGCCCGCCCACGCAGCGCGGTCTCCGGGTCGACGCCCCGCTCCCCGGCCAGCACGACCGCGGCGAACAGCAGATCCCCGATCCGCTCCTCGGCGCCGGTGCCCGCCCCGGCGGTCCCGATCTCCCGGGCCAGCTCCGCGACGAGGTGTGGCACACCGGCCCCGGCATCGCTGGCGGTCCTGGCGGCATCGGCATCGGTGCCGTTGTCCGCCGGGTGGCGGGGCAGCGCCAGCTCCGGCGGGAGTCCGAGCTTCGCGGCCCGCCGCAGCAGCTTGGCGGTCAGGAAGAGCGCCGGCGCGGACAGCGGCACGCCCTCCGTCACCGACTTCCGGCCCTTCTCCACAGCCTTGATCGCGTCCCAGTTGGTGACGACGTCGTCCGCCCCGGAGACGGCGACGTCACCGAACACGTGCGGGTGGCGGCGGACCAGCTTGGCGGTCAGCCCGGCCGCGACGTCGTCGACGTCCCAGCCCGCCCCGCCGGCCTCGGCGGCGACCCGGGCGTGGAAGAGCACCTGCATGAGGACGTCGCCCAGCTCCTCGCGCAGCTCCGCGAGATCGCCGTCCTCGATGGCCTGGTAGGCCTCGTAGGCCTCCTCGAGCAGGTAGGGCGCCAGCGAGACGTGGGTCTGCTCGGCGTCCCAGGGGCAGCCGCCGGGCGAGCGCAGCCGGTCCATGACCGCGACCGCGTCGAGCAGCGCCGACCCGGGCAGCTCGCGGGTGGCGACCAGCAGCTCGACCTCGACCCCCGGCCACGCGAGGTGGTCCCGGCCGGCGGCGTCCCGGCCGGCGGCGTCCCGGCCGGCGCGGGCGGCGGCGCGCAGCACGCGGTCGGCCGCGGTCGGTGAGACCGGGTCGAGCAGCCACGCGACCTCGGCACCCGGCCCGGCCGCGGCCCGCAGCTCGGCGACCGGGTCGACCTCCACGCCGGGCTCGGCGGGCGACGCCGACCGCAGCACCGAGACCTCGACGCCGGCCTCGCGCAGCGCCGCGGCCTGCGGGTGGTCCGGGCTGGCCGTCCAGACCCGGGCCGAGCGGAGCACGTCCCAGGCGGCGGCGGTCAACAGACCGGGGGCCACCCGGGCGCTGGTGGAGACCAGGGTGATGCGGGTTCTCCCGCCGGTCACGCGGCTGGTCACGCCGGTCAGGAGCCCAGGGTCAGGTCGAGCGCGGACTCCGGCGCGGCCGTCGTGGCGATCGTCCCGGGGGCGGAGACCACGGCGAACTGCTGGTCGTCCCACGAGCCGAAGCGCGGGTTGATCGAGACGTGCTCCCGGTCGGCGGCCGCGGTCAGCAGCGGGCGGAGCTTGACCGCGCGCTGGTCGGTCGCCAGGAAGCGCTGCAGGTACGGCCGGGCCGCCTCGAAGGTCAGCGGAAGGTCGCCGACCTGCGCCACGATGCTGTCGTACTGCGCGCGGGCGTCGGCCACCGAGGCGAGCGTGGTGGGCGCGATCTTGTCACCGAGGGCGGATTCCAGCGCGCCGGTGCGCACGATCACGCCGACGTCCTTCTTGGCGAAGCCGGCCGCGGCCGCCCGCGTCTCGAAGGCCTCGACGCTGCCGAACTGCAGCACGGCGTACGCCTGGTAGTAGGCGTCGACGTCCTGGCTGCTCAGCGTGACCCCGAGGCGGTCCGCCTCGGACTCGAGCACCTGGAGCTGCACCAGGGTGGTCAGCGTGCGGCGCTGCAGCTCGGCCCGGTCCAGGCTCTGGGCCGCCTGCTGGGCGGGGACGGCCGAGACGGCCTCGAAGCCGCGGTCGACGATCCCGCGCACCGTGGACGTCTCGATCGTGCTCGATCCGACCTGCGCGGCGGCCCCGGCGTGCGTCGTGCATGCGGTACCTGCGATGCCGGTGAGCACGACGAGCCCGAGCCCGGCCAGAAGACGCGGAAACTTCACAGTGCTGACCGTATCCGCTCGCCGGGCTTGAACGGTACAGGGCTATCACTTGGACGGTATGGGACGCTCCGCCGTGGTTCTCACCGGCTCGCGGCGGCGGCCACCGAGTCACCGGCGACGGCCTCCAGCAGCTGGCCGGCCCAGGCCAGCAGCGCGCGGTCACGCAGCGGGCGGGAGCCGATCCGGCCGGTCTCGGTGGGTGCCGGCACCAGCACCGTGCGCACGGCCGGCTTGACCACCGCGCCCTTGTAGAGCCTGGTCAGCCGCAGGGTCTGGCTCTCCCGCAGGTCCAGCGGGGCGAACCGGACCTGCCGGCCGGCGACCGTGATCTCGGTGACGCCGAACCGGCGGGCGAGCACCCGCAGGCCGGCAACGGCGAGCAGGTTCTCCACCGGCTCGGGCAGCGGGCCGAACCGGTCGGCCAGCTCGCCGCGGACCTCGGCGATGTCGGTGTCGGAGACCGCGCCGGCCAGCCGGCGGTAGGCGTCGAGCCGCAGCCGCTCGCTGGGCACGTAGTCGTGCGGCAGGTTCGCGTCGACGGGCAGCTCGACCTTGACCTCCGGTGGCTCCTCCGCCTCGCCCTTGTACTCGGCGACGGCCTCGCCGACCATCCGGACGTACAGGTCGAAGCCGACTGACGCGATGTGGCCGGACTGCTCGCCACCGAGCAGGTTCCCGGCGCCGCGGATCTCCAGGTCCTTCATCGCGACGGCCATGCCGGCGCCCAGGTCGTTGTGCTGGGCGATGGTGGCCAGCCGGTCGTGCGCGGTCTCCGAGAGCGGCCGGTCCGCCGGGTACAGGAAGTAGGCGTAGGCCCGCTCGCGGCCCCGGCCGACCCGCCCGCGCAGCTGGTGCAGCTGGGAGAGCCCGAAGTTGTCGGCCCGCTCGACGATCAGCGTGTTCGCGTTCGAGATGTCCAGGCCCGACTCGACGATCGTCGTGCAGACCAGGACGTCGAACTTCTTCTCCCAGAAGGAGACCATGACCTGTTCGAGCGCGTCCTCGTTCATCTGGCCGTGCGCGGTGGCGATCCGCGCCTCGGGGACCAGCTCGCGCAGCGCGGCGGCGGCCCGGTCGATGCTCTCCACCCGGTTGTGGATGAAGAACACCTGCCCCTCGCGCAGCAGCTCGCGGCGGATGGCCGCGGTCACCTGGCGCGGCTCGTAGGGCGCCACCGAGGTCAGCACCGGATGACGCTCCTCGGGCGGGGTGTCGATCGTCGACAGCTCCCGGATGCCGGTGATCGACATCTCCAGGGTCCGCGGGATCGGCGTGGCGCTCATGGTGAGCACGTCGACCGCGGTCCGCATCTTCTTCAGGTGTTCCTTGTGCTCGACGCCGAAGCGCTGCTCCTCGTCGACGATCACCAGGCCCAGGTCGGAGAACTTCGTCTCGTTGGAGAGCAGGCGGTGTGTGCCGATGACGACGTCCACCGTGCCGTTGGCGAGGCCGTCGAGCACGGCGCGCTGCTCGGACGGCGCGTTGAACCGGCTCACCGCCTTCACCGTGACCGGGAACGGCGCGTACCGCTCGGCGAAGGTCTGGAAGTGCTGCTGGACGAGCAGCGTGGTCGGGACGAGCACGGCGACCTGGCGGCCGTCGGTGACCGCCTTGAAGGCGGCCCGGACGGCGATCTCGGTCTTGCCGTAGCCGACGTCACCGCAGATCACCCTGTCCATCGGGACGGGCTTCTCCATGTCGGCCTTGACCTCGTCGATGGCCGCGAGCTGGTCGGGTGTCTCCCGGAAGGGGAAGGCGTCCTCCAGTTCGCGCTGCCAGGGGCTGTCGGGGCCGAAGGCGTGGCCGGGGGCGGCCATCCGGGCGCTGTACAGCCGGATCAGCTCGCCGGCGATCTCCTTGACCGCCTTGCGGGCCCGGCTCTTGCGCTTGCCCCAGTCGGCGCCGCCGATGCGGTCCAGGCTCGGGCCCTCGCCGCCGACGTAGCGGCTGATCTGCTCGAGCTGGTCGGTCGGCACGTAGAGCCGGTCGCCGCGGGCGTACTCGAGCAGCAGGTACTCGCGCTTGGCGCCGGCCACCGTGCGGGTGACCATCTCCACGTAGCGGCCGACGCCGTGCGCGTCGTGCACGACGAGGTCGCCGGCGCTCAGCGCCAGTGGATCGATGCCCTTGCGGCGCCGGCTCGGCATCCGGCGCATGTCCCGGGTGGTGACCCCGCGGGCGCCGGCGAGGTCGGTCTCGGTGAGCACGGCGAGACGCAGCGTGGGGCTGACGAACCCGTCACCGAGCTGGGCCTGGGTGACGACGGCCACCCCGGCCGCCAGTTCGGCGTCGGCCGCCAGCCGGGCGCCGAGGTCGGCCTCCCGCATCATCTCGACGAGCCGTTGCGCCGGGCCGTGGCCCTCGGTGACGAGCAGCACCCGCCAGGAGTCGGCGAGCCAGCCCTTGATGTCCGCGGTGGCCCGCGCGGTGTCCCCGTGGTAGGCCGTGGCCGGCCGCAGGCTGGCGACGACGGTGTCGTCGCCGAAGGTGTCGTCAGCGCCGCCTGCCGGGTCGGCGGCGAACGGGCTGACGGACCACCAGGGGATACCCAGCTCGGCGGCCCGCTCCCGGACGTCCGAGACCGAGCGGTAGGTCGCCGCGCCCAGGTCGATCGGCGCCCCGCCGCCGAGCGCCGCGACGCTCCATGAGGCGTCCAGGAACTCCTGGCTGGTCCGGACCAGCTCGCCGGCCCGGGTGCGCACCCGCTCGGGGTCGCAGACCAGCACCCGTGAGCCCGCCGGCAGCTCGTCGAGCAGCAGGGTCATCTCGTCGGTGAGCACGGGCGCGAGCGCCTCCATGCCCTCCACCGGGATGCCCTCGGCGATCTTGTCGAGCATGTCGACGAGCTGCGGGTGCTCCCGCGCCAGCTCCGCCGCGCGGGCCCGGACCTCGTCGGTGAGCAGCAGCTCCCGGCACGGCGGCGCGAACAGCTCGGCCGCCGGCTCGCCGTCCTCCGCGGGCAGCGCGCGCTGGTCGGCGACGGAGAAGCGGCGGATGTCGTCCACCTCGTCGCCGAAGAACTCGATCCGCAGCGGGTGTTCCTCGGTCGGCGGGAAGACGTCGAGGATCCCGCCGCGGACGGCCATCTCGCCGCGCCGCTCGACCAGGTCGACCCGGTGGTAGGCGATGCCCACCAGGCGGGCGGTGACGTCCTCGAGGTCGGCGGTGTCACCCTTCGCCAGCGCGACCGGGGCGAGCTCACCCAGCCGGGCCACCTGGGGCTGGAGCACCGAGCGGACCGGTGCCACCACGACGGCCAGCGGGCCCGCCCCGGTGGCACCGCCGGTGCCCGGGTGCGCGAGCCGGCGCAGGACGGCCAGCCGCCGCCCGACGGTGTCCGCCCGTGGCGAGAGCCGCTCGTGCGGCAGCGTCTCCCAGCTCGGGTACACCGCGACACGCTCGGGCCCCAGCAGGCTGCCCACCGCGTCGGCCAGGTCCTCGGCCTCACGGCCGGTCGCCGTCACCGCCAGGACGGTGCGGCCGGTCCGGGCCATCGCCGCCACCGCGAACGGGCGCAGCGCCGCGGGCCCGGCCAGGTCGAGGACGGGTTCGTCCGACGAGGCCAGCGCGCGGGTCAGCGCCGGGTCGCCGCCGGGGCGGGTGACTAGGGCGTCAAGCAGCGGCGCGAGGGTCATGTGATCCGTCCCGTGCCTCTCCAGTGCTAGCGAATCCGGTGCCGACGGACTACGCGGCGGCCACGGCGATGCGGCCAGACGACGGCCGACTCCGGTTGCAACAGCGATCCGACAGGCGGTACTGCCGGCCGTGAGGATCGCCGGCGGTGGGAATCCGGCGGAGGGCATCTCCACCGGCGGGCCGACCACCCCGCTGGGTACCGAAGAGGTGTACCCCGGACGCGGCGCCGTACCGGTCGTGGCACCGACCCGGAGGGGCACCCCCGCGGACCACACCGCCGCGGCGAGGGAACCCCCGGATACGGAGCCACCCTGGGTGCGGAGGCGTCCAGGACGCAGCCGTCCCCGGTGAGGTTCCCGGGCGGCGGGGTCGATATGACCAGCCTACGGCAGGGCGTCCGATCGAGATGCGGGCGCCGCGTGACGGATCGACGTACAGTCGTCAGACGCCCGGTTTGCCACCGGCGCCAGATGCTGACGTAAGGGTCGACTTGTCCACCACGCGACGCCGTGACGTCCACCAGATCGGGGATGTCGCCGCGCGAGTCGGGCTGTCCCTGCGCACGGTTCGGTACTACGAGGAAGCCGGGCTCCTGATGCCGGTCGGTCGAACGGTGGGCGGCTTCCGCCTCTACGACGACGACGCGGTCGACCGGCTCTTCCTGATCAGGAAGATGAAGCCGCTCGGTTTCACTCTGGAGGAGATGCGCTCCCTGCTCGTGCTGCGCGACGAGCTCGAGCGGGCGGACCTGCCCGCCGAGCGCCGCGCCGAGCTCCAGGCCCGGCTGGCGACCTGGGTCGCCCTCGCCGAGGAGAAGCTGATCACGCTGCGCGAGCAGGTGCAGGTGGCCGAGGCGTTCGTCGGTGGACTCCACGACGACGCCGGCCGCTCCGGCTCCGCCTGACCCGGCCCGGCTCCGCCCGGGGCCGCCGACCCGGTTCCGCCCGGGGTCGCTTACCTGACTCTGCCCGGGGTCCCGCGTGGGCGTTCACCAGAGCCGTTTGTAGGTGTCCGCCGAGCGTGGGTGCCGGTTGGGGTTGAGCAGCGACGAGTGGACGTTCCCCGGAACGTCGTCGCTGAAATACGCCTCGTAGGCGAGAATGGTCGCGTTGCTCTCGAAGATGTTGAACATCCGCTCGATGTAGAGCGGGTTGTCGCCGCCCGACTGGCCGACGGCGCCGGCCTTGGTGTTCTGCTGGCTGACCACACCCCACTCCGGTACCGAGAACAGCTTGCCGTGCAGGCGGGCGAAACTGATCACCTGGCACAGCCCCTCGGTGGCGTTGCACTGGGCGTCGAAGGCGGCGAGGGTCGGGCTCGGCGGGTACTGGTCGTAGCTGTCGATGCCGATGACGTCGACGTACGGGTCGCCCGGGTAGACGGCGAAGGCACTGTGCGGCCCGTGGGCGTTGATGTTCCAGTCGATGCGGACCTTCGGGCTCGTCTGCTTGATCGACGCCGAGGCGTTACGGAAACACTGCACGTAGGCCGTCGGGCTCGTCGAGGCCCGCCAGACGAACCAGTCGCCGTTGAACTCCCAGCCGAGGCGGACGAACGAGTCCCCGCGGCCCTCGCTCACCAGCCACCGGCCGAACTGGCGCCATTTCGCGTTGTAGTCGCCGGCGGCGCAGTCGGCGAGATTCCCCAGCTCCGGGCCCGAGTCAGGGAAAAGCGGAACACTGATTACCAGGGTTCCGGCGAAGTTGGAGAACGTCGACGCGCTGCGACCGATCCAGGGGTTCACGATCGCGTCCCAGCTGTTGCGGTCGGTGTAGGTGACCACCACGTCCACCGGCCGGCCACGGAACTGTGCCCAGGCCGTGGCCTCGGCCACCGTGTGCGCGGCCACCCCGCTGGGGAAACTCCCCGCGGTCGCCGCCCGCGCCACCCGGGTCGCCGGCCCCGGTGGCGGGGCGGCCGCGCCGGACCCGGCCGCCGCCTCGGCCGAGGCGGGTGCCGGCGGCGGCACAGCGGCCGGCGAGGGCGCGGCGGACGGGGTCGGCGTGACCGGGCCCGCGGCCACGTTCGCCGGGCTGTTCTGGGCCGGCCCGAGCATCCAGGCGACCAGGGCCAGCACCGCGGCCAGGGCGACCAGGCCCACCGGCAGGTACGGGTGCCGCCCGGGCTTCGCACCCCAGTGCTCGATGATCCAGTCAGTGACCCGGTGCGGCAGCGAGGCGTCGGCCGCCGGCGCCGGCCGGGCGGACCGCGCGGAACCGTGCCCGTCGCTGACGGGGTCGGCGATGGGCAGCACCCCGGTGAGGTGGCCGCCGGCGGACCCGGGTTGCGAACGCTCGGAACGGCCACGCTCGGGCCGGCCACGCTCGGAGCGGCCACGCTCGGGCCGGCTGCCCTCGGGCCGGTTGTTCTCGGGCCGGTTGTTCTCGGGCCGGTTGCGGTCGGCGGCCGAACGCCGCTGCCGCGACTGCTCCGGAGGTTCCTGCCCACGGTGCTGCCGCTGCGACTGGCCACCCGGCCGCGGGGAGCGCGCCGGGCGTTCGTCCGACCGCTCGGCGCGCTCGGACCCGGCCACCGGCCGCGCGGAGCGTTTCCGCACGGCGGTGCCCTCCTCGGGCGTCCACCCACGCGGGCCGTCCCGGCGGCGGGTCCGCTCCGGGCTCCGCTCCGAGGACCGCCGGTCACGGCCGGGCTGGCGGCTCCGCTGGTCGTGGTCCCCGCGGTCGCGCGTGCTCTGCTTTGGGCGGGCCGGCGGCAGGATGACCGTCTCGTCGGCGCGTGCCCCACCCGGCCCGGTGGAACCCGTCCCGCCGGGCCGGGACTCGCTGTCGAAGTCCCGCCGCTGGAAATGCCGGGTTGCGAGATCACCGGATGGCCGCGCCGAGGGCGGCGACTCCGACGGTGGCAACTCCGGCGGCGGAGGCGGAGGCACCCGCGAGGGCGGTGCCGCCCACGGGGCGGGGCGGGCGGGCTCGCCGGCCCCGGCCGCCGGCCCGTCCCAGGACCCCACCGCGTCGGGACGCCCGTCCGAGCCGCGGTGCCGGCCGCGGTCGCGCTCGTGACCGGACCCGTCGTACCCCGGCGCGGAATCACCACCGCCGCCGTCCACGGGCCAGCCGGGTCCGGACCGACGCGGCTCGGACCGACGCGGCTCGGGCTGACGCGGCTCGGGCTGACGCGGCTCGGGCTGACGCGGCTCGGGCTGACGCGGCTCGGGCTGACGCGGCTCGGGCTGACGCGGCTCGGGCTGACGTCGCTCAGGCTGACGCTGTCCGGGCCGTTCCGGTGCCTCGTGCCGTTCCGGTGCCTCGGGGCGGTCGGGTCCAGGGGTGTCCCACCCGGGGACGTCCCATCTGGAGTCGCGGTCGCGGTGCGCCCCGTCCGAGTTCCGTCCGCGATCGCCGGGCCCGTGGTCATCGGGCCACCGCGCTCCGGACTCGCCGCGCGCGGCGGATCCCGAGTAGGCCGGGCCCTCCGGATACGGGGCGATCGGCGGGGCCGGCGAACGACGCCGCGCCGGCCGGCGCCGGGAGGAGAGCATCTCGGGGTCGAAAGGCGGGCGGGGAGCCCGGTCAGGGGGTGGAACGTCGTCGCCGCGCCGGTAGACCCCGATCGACCAGTCGGACGCCGACCGGGTGCCCGCGGGGCCGTCGTCGACGACCCATTCGCCGGTCGGCTCGTCGCCACGGCCGGCGCGGGTCACGTCAGGGCGGCCGAAGTCGTGGCCCTGCCACTCGTCAGGCGGCATGGGCAGCGCCCCCGGGCCTGTCGTCCCGCCGAGCTGGGGCCTGAATCAGGTCGAGCCGTTTACTAAAGGCAATAAGTTCGACCGAGAGCATGGATCTCACCTCCCGGCCGACGTAGAGAAAGACAACGGTATAGGCGCGCCGAGGCCAGCGACCGCGCGGGCCGGGTGGATGACATGGAGACGTCGGACCACGTCCTTCATCCCAGGACATCCGGCAAACCGTAACAAGGTCGACGCACACCGGTGTCAAAGGGACCATGGAAGAGCCCCCCGCGGACCGGCACTCACGTCAAGGTCGACAGAGTCGTCCGGCCGGGTCGGCGCGGTCCGACCCGCCCATGCTGACCAGGTACTTCGGGACCGTGGACCGGCACGGAAGGGGCGGTACGGTACCGTTGCCGCGTCGCGCCCGGCGCTCACGGCCGGCGGTTGGCCGCCGGCCCGCGTACACGCGATCAGCGCGCAACCGAACACGCGACCGAACACGCGAATACACAGTGGACCAGGAAACTCCGCGGACCGACTGGAGGACACCGCGCGTCCGCCCCCGGCAGGTGACGGGCGTCGCGAGCTGCACATCCTCACACTCCGGCGGCTGGCGACCGTGCCGGCCGGCAGGAGCCGCGCCGGCCGAGTCCGAGGGGAACCGGGCCCGCCGTCGGGAACGGACGGCCGCGCCGGCCAGCGCCCGACGCGGGAGACGACCCCTCCCGGTCGGTACGCACCGGCGGAGCCGGTGAGCCGGTACGGCCAGTGGCACGGACCCCGTCACGGCCCCGCACCGGCTCTGCCTCCGGCACCTGGCCATCCGTACCGAGCCATCCGCCCCCGGGCCCGCCGGGGCACTGACACGGGAGACGCGACAGCCTTGACCACCGAGACAACCCGAGCTCTCTCGACGGATGCCGCGAGCGTCGACCCGCGCGACATTCCGGTCGTCATCCTCTGCGGCGGCATGGGAACCCGGCTGCGCGAGGCCAGCGAGAAGCTCCCCAAGCCCCTGGTCGACATCGGCGGCAAGCCGGTGCTGTGGCACATCATGAAGACGTACGAACACTACGGCTTCCGCAAGTTCGTGCTGTGCCTCGGCTACAAGAGCGACCTGATCAAAAACTACTTCCTGGCCTACCGCGAGCAGGTCGCCGACTTCACGCTCAGGCTGGCCGACGACCACACCCCGCACTTCCACAACACCGCCGGCGACGAGGACTGGGAGGTCACGTTCGCCGAGACGGGGCTGCTCACCGGGACGGGCGCCCGCCTGCGCCGGGTGGCCCAGTACCTCACCGGCCCACGCTTCATGATCACCTATGGTGACGGGGTCGGCGCCATCGACGTGGCCGACGTCCTCGCAGACCACGTTCGCTCCGGCCGGATCGGCACGGTCACCGGCGTCCGCCCGTCCAGCCGTTACGGCGAGCTGGTCACCGAGGGCAACGCGGTCACCCAGTTCGCCGAGAAGCCCCCGGCGACCGGCTGGGTCAGCGGCGGCTACTTCGTCTTCGAGCGCGAATTCGTCGACAAGTACCTCGACGACGACCCGTCCACGATGCTCGAGCGCCACCCGCTGCAGCAGCTCGCCCGGGACAACCAGCTCACCCTGCACACGCACGAGGGGTTCTGGATGGGCATGGACACCTTCCGCGACTGGACCGAGCTCAACCAGCTGTGGGACGCGGGCTCGGCGCCGTGGCGCGTCTGGGCCGACTGACGGACCGGACGCCGCTCCCATGAGTACCGCTCCCCTGAGTCCTGGTCCGCTGACCACCGCCGGCATCGAGGCGGTCGGGCACCGGCTGTACGACCTCGTCGCCGCCCTCACGCCCCCCCTGCGCTCCATCACCGGTAACGGGGTGCGCGCCACGCTCGACCTCGTGCGTGCCGCGCTGCCCGCGCAGATCCCGTTCACCGTGCACGAGGTGCCCTCGGGCACGCCGGTGCTGGACTGGACGGTCCCGCGGGAGTGGAACGTCGCCGGCGCGCGGCTCGTCGGGCCGGACGGGCGGGTCGTCCTCGACGTCGCCGACAACCCCCTGCACCTGCTCGGCTACAGCACGCCCGTGCGGGCCCGGATGCCGCTCAGCGAGCTGCGCCAGCACCTGTACTCGATGCCGGACCGGCCCGACTGGGTCCCCTACCGGACGTCCTACTACAACGACGCGTGGGGTTTCTGCCTCACCGACCGCCAGCTCGCGGCGCTGCCCGAGGGCGAGTACCAGGTCGAGATCGACACCTCGCTCACCGACGGATCGCTGACCTACGGCGAGATCGTGCTGCCGGGGAGCACCGACGAGGAGTTCCTCGTCACCACGCACACCTGCCACCCTGCGATGGCCAACGACAACTCCTCCGGCATCGCCGTGGCCGCCGAGCTGGCATCCGCGCTGGCCGCGCGGGAACGCCGGTTCACCTACCGGCTGCTGTTCATCCCGGGGACGATCGGCTCGATCACCTGGCTGGCCCGCAATCCGGCCGCGGTCGGGCGGATCCGGCACGGCCTGGTACTCACCGGCCTCGGTGACCGGGGCGCGCCGACCTACAAGCGCAGCCGGCGCGGCGACGCGGTCGTCGACCGGGCCGCGGCGCGCGCCCTCGCCGAGACCGGGCGGCCGCACCGGGTCGTCGGCTTCTCCCCCTACGGCTACGACGAGCGCCAGTTCTGCTCGCCCGGCTTCGACCTGCCGGTGGGCCGGTTCGGCCGCAGCCAGCACGGCGAGTACCCGGAGTACCACACGTCGGCCGACAACCTCGACTTCGTGACGCCGGAGTCGCTGGCGGACTCGTTCGCCATCCTCAGCCGGACGATGGAGATCTGCGAGGCCGACCGGGTCTGGCGCAACACCTCCCCCTACGGGGAGCCCCAGCTCGGCCGGCGCGGGCTGTACCGCTCGATCGGCGCGACGATGAACCGCGCGTCGATCGAGATGGGCCTGCTGTGGGTGCTCAACCTCGCGGACGGCACCCGCACTTTGCTCGACATCGCCGAGCGGGCCGAGCTGCCGTTCGACGCGGTCGCCAACGCCGCGGACGCGCTGGCCGGCGTCGGCCTGCTCACCGAGGACGGCCCGGCCGTCGACTCACCCGACACCGCTCCCATCGCGGCACCCGCCACGGTCGCACCGCCCGTCGCCGTCACGCCCGAACCCGCGGTAGTGATCAGGTGAGTTCGACGGAATCAGCTCTGCCCGCCCAATCGGCTCCCGGCGGGCCGGCCTGGACGATCGTGCTGGCGGCCGGCGGCGGCACCCGGTTCGGCGGACCCAAGCAGTTCTCCGACCTGGGCGGGCTCCCACTCGTGGCGCATCCCGTCCGGGCGGCCGCGGCCGCCTGCGACGGGGTCGTCGTGGTGCTCCCCGCGCCCCTGCTCGACCGGTGGACCCCGCCGGACGGCGTGCGCGCCGTCGCGGGCGGCGCCACCCGCGCCGAGTCCGTCCGGGCCGGGCTGGCCGCCGTCCCGGCCGAGGCCGGGGTGATCGTGGTGACCGACGCCGCGCACCCGCTGGCCACCGCCGCGCTGTACCGCTCGGTCGTCGCGGCGGTCCGCGCGGGCGCGGACGGCGCGGTGCCCGGCCTGCCGCTCACCGAGGTCGTCAAGGAGGTTCTGGCCAACGGCCCGGACCTGGTCACCGGGGTCTCGCTGGCGCGCGAGACCCACCGGCTGGTGCAGACCCCGCACGCGTTCCGGGCCGGCGCCCTGCGCGCGGCGCACGCCGGCGCGGTCGAGGCCGTCGAGGACTCCGCCATGGTCGCCGACGCCGGCGGACGGGTGGTCGTGCTCCCGGGCGAGCCGGCCAACATCCACGTCACGACGCCGGAAGAGCTCGAGATCGCCCGGCTGCTTCTCATCCACGTCCAGAGCGAGGGGGAACCCGATGAGCACGGTGCTGCTCGACTCAGCGCTGTCCGATGACGAAAGGCGCGCCAAGCTGTACGCGGGCGAGCTGTTCGTCTACTCGCCGCGACCCAGCACCACCGCGTTCGTCGAGTTCACCCGCGAGCTGATCCGGGACGCCTTCGGCGACCTGGACCCCGAGACGGCGCAGCACCACATGCCCGTCGAGGAGTACGCCGCCCTGCTCGCCGAGCTGAAGCCGCGGTTCATCCACCACCCGACCTGCAAGGAACTCCTGCCGGCGATGCTCGCCGAGCTGGGCTGCGACATCAGCAAGACCTACTTCGACGTCCCGCGGCTGCGGACGTCCACCAGCGACGACTACCTCACCTCGGGTATCGCCTACGCCTTCCACCCGCACCGCGACACCTGGTACTCGGCGCCGTTCTGCCAGCTCAACTGGTGGATGCCGATCTTCGACATCGTCCCGGAGAACGGGCTGGCCTTCCATCCCCGCTATTTCACGCAGGGGGTCAGGAACAGCTCGCGCACCTACAACTACTACGAGTGGAACAAGACGAACCGCGCGTCGGCCGCCAAGCACATCAAGACCGACACCCGCGTGCAGCCGAAGCCCGAGGAGGAGGTCGAGATCTTCCCGCAGACGCGGGTCGTCGCGCCCCCCGGCGGCATGCTGGTCTTCTCGGGTAACCAGCTCCACTCCTCGGTGCCGAACACCTCCGGCCGCACCCGGTTCAGCATCGACTTCCGCACCGTGCACTACGACGACGTCGTGAACCACGTGGGCTCGGTGAACGTCGACTCCGAGTGCACCGGCACGACGATGCGCGACTACCTGCGCGGCACCGACCTCGCCCGCATCCCCGAGGACATCTGCCTCAGCTACGACACCGCTCCCCCGCTGCCGGACGCGATCCTCGTCTACGAGCCCCAGACCACCGCGTGACGACCGCCGACGGGGAACCGACCCGGCCGCCGGCCGGCCGGGAGGCCGCGGGCCCACGCCCGCTGGCGGGCCGGGTCGCGGTGGTCACGGGCGCGTCGAGCGGCATCGGTCGCGCCGTCGCCGCGCGTCTGGCCGCCGACGGCGCCACCGTGCTGGCCCTCGGCCGCGACCAGGCCCGCCTGGACGCCCTGGCCAAGGAGGCGGGCGCGGCCAGTCCGACCGACGCGGCCTCCGGGGCCGGGGCGCTCGTGCCGGTGCGCCTCGACCTGGCCGACACCGCCGCGGTGGACCGGTTCGCCGCGGACACCGTCAGCCGGTACGGCCGGGTGCACCTGCTCGTCCACAGCGCGGGGGGCTACCTCACCTCCCGGGTCGAGGACGCCTCCGTCGACGACTTCGACGCCCAGTACGCCGCGAACGTCCGCGGCCCGTTCGTGCTCACCCAGCGCCTGCTGCCCGCCCTGCGCGCGGCGGCCGCGGGCCGCGCGCCCGAGGCGGCTGACGTGTCAGGCGCGGCTGACGTGTCAGGCCCGGCGGGCGCGGCGGAGGAGCCGGGCGCCGACGTGATCGTCATGAACTCGTCGCAGGGGGTCCGGGCGGGCGCGGGCACCAGCCAGTTCGCGGCCACCCAGCACGCGATGCGGGCGGTCGCGGACAGCCTGCGTCAGGAGATCAACGCCGACGGCATCCGGGTGGTGACCCTCCACCTCGGCCGGACGGCGACGCCCCGCCAGGAGACCATCTTCCTGCACGAGGGCCGGCCCTACCGGCCCGAACTGCTGATCCAGGCCGACGACGTGGCGGACCTGGTCACCTACCTGACCCGGCTCCCCCGCACCGCCGAGATCACCGAACTGCACCTGCGCCCCGCCAAGAAGAGCTACTGACCTGACCGCCCCGCCCCACGTCGAGCGGGGCCGGGGCGGTCAGGAAGCGGGGTGGTCAGGAGGAGCCGGGGTCGCCGGCCAGCGGGGCGGCTCCGGCCGGGGTCGAGATCCCGGCGCCGGCCTGGGCGGCGCTCACCCGCGGCCCGAACAGCTCGAGGTACCGCGCGGCGCTGTCCGGGTTCGCGGTCGGGTTGTGCAGCGACGAGCCGACGTTGTCCGACTCGGCCGGCGAGGCGCTGTAGTAGCCCTCGTAGGCCAGGATGTCGCGGTTGGCGACGAACAGCTCGTACATCTTCTCCACGTAGAAGGGGTTGTCACCGCCACCGCCCGTGGAGCGGACCAGGCCCCACTCGGGGACGGCGAACTGCTTGCCGCGCTCCCGGGCGGCCGCCGCCACCGAGCACGCGCCGGACGCCCGGTGGCACTGGCTGTTGAAGATCTTCTGCGTGGGCGACGCCGGGTAGGAGTCGTAGGCGTCGATGCTGATGATGTCGACGACGTCGTCGCCGGGATAGGCGTCCCAGACGTTGTCGCCGTTGACCATGGTGTCCCGGTGCGCGGTCATGTTCCAGTCGATCTTCACCTGCGGGTCGGTCGACCGCATCGCGGTGACCGCCCGCCGGAAGCAGGTCTTCCAGGTCACGGTGTCGCGCGGGTGCCACCAGAACCAGTCGCCGTTGAACTCCCAGCCGAGGCGGACGATCGCGTCCGGCCGTTCGTTGCGGACCATCGTGGTGCCGAAGTCGCGCCAGTGGCTGTCGTAGTCCCCGCGGGCGCACGCCGCCTCGTTGCCGCTCTGCGGGAACAGCGGCTGGGCGACGGAGAGCTTGCCCGGGTAGGTCTCGGGGCGGAAGTCGGACATCGGCCAGTCGGCCTGGGTGATGGTCTGCCAGTTCGTCCGGGCCGTGAAGACCATCGCGATGTCGGTGGGCCGGCCGATCCACTCCTCCCAGCCGGCGAGGTCGTTCGGCGGGTTGGCGTTCGCGCCGGAGACCCAGCTCACGCCACCGGTCGTCGGATGTGTGGTCGGGGGCTCGTCCTCCCCACCGGTCAGTACGACGATCCCGACGGCCAGCAGAACCACGGCCATCGCCGCGCCGATACCCCCCAGCAGCAGGACGCGGCGCCGGCGCCGCGGCTGGCCGCCGGCGGGACCCGCCGCCCACTTGGAGCCCGGGCCGCGACGGCCCTCGCTCCCCGAACCAGGCACCCGGGCATCACCGTCGTGGCCGTCGGGCCGATCCCTCGGTGGTCCCTCGCCGGACGAAGAACCTGGATCGCCGGCATCCCCACGGCGATGTTCCACGCCCCCACCTCCGTCGACGACGCGCCGCCCGCGCCCTGGTGACTGTGTCTGATGGACCTGCGGCCGCCGGAGCATCGCGGTGCCGCAGTGCCGTGATCCCGGTCGCGTTCCGCCCTCGGTCACGTTTCGCCCCCGGGCCGGTTCCGCCCCCGGTCGCGTTCCGCTCGGCCGCGCCCGCGCCGACGTGGCCACACGACCTGCCCGCATCCGGCTCGCTGACCGGCCAACGGGGTGCGAGCCCGGCCGGTTCCCCGGCGCGGCACGCATCATGGTCAGTTCCTTGTGTCTCTTGCTACTCGTTCATTATTCACGGGCCCGCTAGATCAATACGACATGCTCCCCGACAACCACCTGTCGTAACCATGACGCCACGTGAGGTTTACTAACGATACCCGGTGGCGTAGGGCCGGAGCGGCCCGCACGAGCGGGCAATCCGCCCACGGATACACTGTCGCCCCGAGCCGACACCAGATCCTCGGGTGGGAGAACACCGCCGACCACTGACCCTCCGTCCGCACCCCCCGCACGACCCGGGGCGGACCAATCGGTGGTGTACCAACCAACGGGGTGGGGCCGACCGGCCCCCGAAGCGGCCCGGCAGTGCGAGAGACGACCGGCCGTACCCGGTGGACGGCGGCGTTGACGCGGTCGTCCCGACCAAGGACGACGGCGCGGGCGAGACATCCGACGCGGTAGGAACGGGGGCGGGAACTGGTGGTCACCACCACCCTCACCACGAGGATTCCACGCTCGTGGGTGATCCCCACCTCGGAGGCCGTCGACCGGCGCCCGGAGAACGCGCGGATCCTCAAGGCCCTGACGGTCCTGCTGTTCTGCAACATCTTCCTGCAGCGACTCGCCATCCCCGTGGCGGGCGCCCAGCTCCAGCTCATCCTGCCGATCACCATCGGCGGCGTGATCGTGATGATGAGCCGCGGCGACCTCCAGGTGAACGTCGGCCGCCTGCGCGCCTACCTGCTCGCCATGACCGCCTGTTGCGCGGCCGCCCTGGTGTCCTTTCTACGCGAGCTCGACGACACGGCCCTCACCTCGCTCATCCTGCTTTTCGGCACCTACATCCCGCTGTGCTTCGGGCTCGCCCCGCCCGACTCGCGCGCGCTGTTCCCCAAGCTGCTGGACCGGTTCGTGAACCTCACGACGATCCTCGCCGGGGTCGCGCTGTTCCAGTTCGCGATCCAGCTCGTGGGCTGGAAGTACACCGATGTCCTGAGCTTCATCCCGCCCGACTTCCGGATGCACGGGTTCAACACCAGCTACCCGGTCCAGTACGGATCGAGTCTCTACAAGTCGAACGCCTTCATCTGTCTCGAGCCGTCCTTCTGCTCGCAGTTCCTCGGGTTCGGCATCGTCGTCTGCGTCCTGCGCAGCGGCAGCTGGTGGCGCTACCTGATGTACGTGCTCGCCCTGCTCTCCACCGTCTCGGGAACCGGCGTCCTGCTGCTCGCCGCCGCCCTGGTGCTGCTGTCAGTGCACAAGGGCGCCCGGTTCGCCACCACGGCGCTGATCGGCGTGAGCATCGTCGTCCTCGTCCTGAGCTTCACCCCGGCGGCCGACATCTTCGCCCAACGGGCGACCGAGACCTCGTCGAACAACTCCAGCGGAAGCCTGCGGTTCGTCCAGCCCTACACCCGCACCTGGGAGGCACTGGACAAGGATCCGCTGACCGTCCTGTTCGGTTCCGGCCCCGGGTTCGCCGACCGGGACGCCATAGAGTTCTTCCTGAAGACCAGTCTGCCGCTGAACTACGCCCTGCTCCCGAAACTGGTGCTGGAGTACGGCGTGATCGGGACGGTGGCGTTCCTGTCATTCGTCCTGGCCATGTTCGTGCGCGGTTCACCGTCGTTCGTGCTGTCCGGGTCGGTCGTCGTCTTCTACAGCATTCTGTCCGGCGGTCTACTGAGCCCGGTGGTGACCGCGCTCGGCATGCTGCTGGTCTCGTGGTTCACCGCCACGCCCGAGGACGAACGCTGGAGCCGCGGCCGCGGCGAGAGCATCCCGGCCGATCCCAGCCCGCCACCATCCGGCCGGCTGGCACCCGCCCAGCGCTCCGCCTAGCCCCGCCCAGGCACAACCCAGGGCTCCGGGCCCCACCCGTGGACGGCGAGGCTCGCCAGTCCCGGTCTCCCGCGGGCCCGGTCTCCCGCGGCCCCACGAGCCCGGGGCTGCCGATCACGGTCCTCCGGCGGCGGCCCCGGCCCCTGCCAGCTGTCAACCACGACTGTCCGGCCAAAGGCCCGGCGAAGAGAGTTGGCTGAACCACTCCGTACACCGCTCACACGACTCGCTTCGGCCCGGAACCCCGCCCGCGACGCCATGGGCACCGGCTAAGCGAGTTGCCACAGCCGCTCTTATACGCCGCTCACACAACTCGCTTCAGAACGCGGGGCGGCGGCGGGGGGCCGACGCGGTGGCCCCGAGTGACGAGGTTGCGGGTGGCTGGGGGTTGGCTGGGCGGCGGTTTCCTGGGTGGAGACAGCGAGGGGCGGACCGGCCGGGACTCTGCCAAATCCCGGTCGGCCCGCCCCTCATTCGGTGCGGTCCAGCATCCCGTCGCCCGTGGGCCCCGGGCTTCGGGGTGGTGCCTTTTGCTGTGCCTCTGGGGCCTGACCGCCACCCGTCCTTTCGTACCTCGGGGTGGCGGCCGCCTCTTGTGGTGTCTGTGTTGCCTGCTGCCGATTACTGCTGTCGGTGGTGCCTGG
This sequence comes from Parafrankia discariae, assembly GCF_000373365.1. NCBI lineage: Bacteria > Bacillati > Actinomycetota > Actinomycetes > Frankiales > Frankiaceae > Parafrankia > Parafrankia discariae. The sequence continues at coordinate 122,806 of NZ_KB891208.1, read as the reverse complement.
CTCAGCGCTTCGCGGGGCGCGCGTAACGGTCGGTCGCCTCGGTGTCGCGGGGGCCGCGGCTGGCCGCCTCCCCGCCGACCGGCGAGGCCGAGGTGATCGACTCGACCGCGGCCTGCGACGAGCCGCGCGCGCCGCCCGCGTTGCGGCGCACCGCCGTGCGGCCGTCGTGCACGACACCCACGACCCGCTCGGCCAGCGCCGGCCAGTCGCGCGGCACCTGCTCGAGCTCCTTGAGGTTGGTGTCGGGCGAGGTGATGACGACGACGGCGTCCGCCTGGATCGCCGAGGCGGCGGTCATCGGCAGGTCCGCGAGCGCGGCGGTGACGAGGATGACCAGGTCCACCACGGGGGCGCGGTCGGCCAGGATGGGCGCGAGGCCCCCCGGGCGGGCGGCCCGGGCCGGCGACACCCGGTTGTAGAGGATGTGGCCGCGGCCCGTGCCCGAGGACCGGGCCAGGCAGGTCGGCTCGTGCGCCCAGCGGGGCAGCTCGGCCGAGGTGGGCCGGGGCAGACCCTCCAGCGACGCGCGGACCTCCGACTGCGCCGAGGTGTCGAGGATCAGCACCACGCCCTGGTCGTCCGACCAGGCGGCGGCGACGGCGGCGACCAGCTCGGAGCTGAGGTCCGTCCGGGACGCCGGGGTGAAGGCCACCACCTTGCTGGTGGGTGACATCACCGCCGACATGGCTGACACCAGGGTCTCCGCCGCGTTCGCGCTCGTCCGGCTCGCCGGCAGGTCCGCGATGAGCGGCACGCCCATCAGGTCGGCCGAGTTGTGCGGGTCGAGGATGGTCGGGCGCCGCTGGTACATGATCCAGAGCCCGGCCGCCGAGCCGAACAGCCCGAGCAGCGTCGCGACGAGAACGTTACGGAACAGGCTCGGGGCGACCTGGCCCTCCGACCGTGGCTGCTCGGCGAGCCGGATCGTCCCAGCCGCCGTCGCGTCGCCGACTCCGGCTTTCTGAATCAGGGTGTTGAGATCCCCGACCTGGCCCTGAAGAACCTTGATCTGATTGTCGAGAGTGTTGTTGGTGACAGCCGGATCACGCTGGGCGATCAGACCGTCGATCTCACCCTGCTTGCTGTCACGGGCCCGCGTCAGCCCCTCGACCATGGTCCCGTCTCCGGCGCCGGACTTGCCGAGCTGGGACGTGTAGGCGTCCTTCGCGGCGTTGACGAAGTCGATCGCGGCCTGCTCGCTGGTTCCGGTACCGGTGATCGTGAAGAAGTAGCCCTCGTCCGACGGGGTCGTCTTCAGCCGGCTCGCCACGTCCGCCCGGGAGATCTTCAGCTTGGTGCCGATCTCGTCCAGGGTGGCCGTCGACGTCGCGAGCTGGGCCTGCGTCTGCACGAAGCGGCCCGCGTCCACGGAGTTCGCGCCGAGAGTGTCGCCCGAGGTGTCCAGGAAGATGCGGGAGCTCGCCTGGAACGTCGCGGTCTGCTGCTTGGATACGATCATCGCCAGCGCGGCCAGGATGACCACCGAGATGGCGATCACCATCCAGCGCGGCTTCAGGATGCGGATCAGCGACGGGGCGGATGGGGCCCGGCCGGACTCCGTGCCCTGCTGAGAGGAGCGGCTCACGCGGCGCCCGCCTCAGGGCGCCAGGCGCGTGGCGAGGTGCCGGTCAGCCGCGCCTGGGCGGACGCCGAAGCGAGCCCTCTCGGCGGCAGGTGAAGCGGAGTCATTTGGGGCCCCCCACAGGAGCGTCCGGCCCGGTCATCGGACCACGGCCAAGATCTGACGGAACCGATTTGTGAGCATAGCCGATAGCGCAAAGTAAGCGACTCATAGCGTGAGCGCAGGCTAGCGGCCAGGGTTTCGCCCGCCGCCTCGCGGTTCGTCGGTACCACCACGCCGCTCCGGTTCGAGCAGGTCCAGTGGCTCCGGGTCATGGCGGTTCCGCTCGCCGGCCTGCGGCGACACCTCGACCGAGCTGCCACGCGGGGACGGGCCCTGCAGGACGGTGGTCCGCTCGACGTCCTCCTGTGCCGCCCCGCCGGAGCCCGCGCCGCGAGGGCCCGTGCCTCCGTGATCCGCGCCGCGAGGGCCGGTGCCGCCCCGTGCCGGGGTGCCGTGCGCCTCGGCGCCGTGTGCCGGCCTGGCATGTACCGCCTCGCCGCGGCTCGGACGGCCGGGAGGCGGCGGCGCGAGCGCGGGCAGCCTCGACTCCTGGGCCCGTTCGCGGCCGAGGCCCTCCGACCCGGGGGGCTCGACGACCCGCACGTTCCCATTCGGCAGCCCGGCCCGGTCGGACGTGCCGGCCCGATCGGACCTCCCAGCCCGGTCAGACGTCGCGATCTCCTCGAACGTCTCGATCTGTTCGGGTGCGCCGAGCTGGACGGCGGTCTCGGCCGCCTCGTGGGCGTCCGGGCGTCCGCGGGCGTGTTCGCGGACGATCCGGCGCAGCAGGATCCACCAGACCGGGGCGATGCCCCAGAACACGAGGTTGTAGCCGACGACCGCGCCCGTGGCGTCCGCGAGCAGCAGACCGAGAATCGGGAAGGCGAAGAGCATCGGCGCCATGGACAGGTTGATCCGGAATGTGATCTTGGTCCGGCCGAGCGCGTACATGATGCAGGCCGGCCCGGTCGGCAGGGCCGTCCCCGCGTAGTGGAACGCGGAGTACACGAGGATGTGGTGCGCCCCGGGCCAGGTGTCGCCGAGCAGCGTCTTCCCGATGGCCGGGAACGCGATGAACAGCAGGCTCCACAGGCCGCCGACGCCCACCACGACCACCGTGAGCAGCACCGCCGCGCGCTCGCGGGCCCGCACGGACATGTCGATGCGCCGGGACAGCTCCGGCACCGCGAAGCTGACGATGCCCACGCCGATGACGGTGGTCGGGCCGAGCAGTGTCCGCACGCCGTTCAGCGCGCCGATCGTCTCCTTGGAGCTGAGCAGCCCGATGAGCAGCATCGACGCCTGCAGCGCGCCCTGGACGGTGACGAACTCGGCCGAGAGGTTGACCGCGTTGGCCCGGTTCTCCCGGACCCACGCCAGCGCCCGCGACGGCGCCGGCCACAGACCGGCCTGCGCGACTCCTAGCAGGGCCGCGACCAGCGCGGAGATGCCCCAGGCGAGCAACATCGGCGGCGACGCCGTCACCCCCCGCTCGATGAGCACCGTCAGCCCGACCACCTGGACCACGGCCCAGGCCACATCGTTCAGGAACGCGCCGACGGGTTTGCCCATCGCGAAGAACACGTAGCGCCAGGCGTCCTGGAGCAGCAGGCCGGGCAGGACGAAGCCGACCACGACGAGGGCGGAGCCGACCGACCCACCGGCGACGGCCCCGACGCCGACCAGCACGATCCCCAGCAACCCGCCGAAGACCAGACACGCTCCGGTGGCCGAGGCCGCCGCGTACCGGAAGGCGGACACCGACTTGCCCGAGTACGAGATGCCCAGCGGCAGGCAGCCACCTGCCCGGGAGATCCCGATGATCACCGAGAAGATGATGTAGGCGATCGCGAACGAGCCGTACTCGGACGAGCTCACCTGCCGGGCGATCAGGAGCGAGACCGCGGCGTTGGTGGCGCTGGAGACACCCTGGTCGGCGAGGGTCCAGATCGCCTTCGCCTTCGTCGACCCGCCGCCTACGACTGCCTCCTCGGCCTCGGCCGGCCCGGCGCCCGAGCGCCGGTCGGCCACCTCCAACGCCCCGGTGCCGGAACCACCGCCGCGCGCGTGGCGGGCCCGGCCGGCCCGGACGGCGCCGTCCGCCGCCGCGCCCTCGGCCACTCCACCGGGGCCGGCCGGGCCGGCCCACCGGCCGCCGGCCTGCCCCGGCCCCGTTCCGGGACCCGAGCGCCGCATGACCTGCGTGCTGGCGGCGTCGGGCTCCGGCCGGTTACGGCCGTAGAGGCGCGGGATGTAGTCCGTCTGGTCAACCGGGGCGGCGTCCTCCATCTCCAGTCGGCGCCGCAGCGCCGACAGGTCGATGGTGTCGGTGAACGCGTTGATGAAATGGATGTCGGGGTTGCCACCGCCACCGGTGGCCGGCCGCCCGCGGCGCGCGCCACGGCCCTGCGCGCCACGGCCCTGCCGGCCCCGGCCGTCACCCACCCGACCGGTGAGCGCGGTCTGGTCCGATCCAGCCCCGGCACCGGTGGCGCCACGGCCCGGTGGGCGTGGCTCCCGGCGCCCCGTCGCCGACCATCCACGCCCCGACCGCCGCGCCTCCCCCGCGCCGGCCGCGGGCCGGGTGGCCGAGGGCGGTGCGGCCGAGGGCGGTGCGGCCGGGCGCTGGGTGGCTGACGGGGGTGGGGTGGAAGCCGGGCCGGCGACGTCGACCCGCATGAAGTCGTCGCCCCGCCGGCCCGCCGGCGACGGGCCGGGCGCCGGGACAGGCGGCTGCGGTGGCGAAGTCCACGGCGACGAGACCTGCGGTGACACCCCATGCGGCGGCGGGGTGTGCGGCGGCGGGGTGTGCGGTGGCGGGGTGTGCGGTGGCGGGATCTGCGCCGGCCCGGGGCCGGGCGGCGGGGATCCGGCTGGACGCCCCGGCAGCGGTGTGCCCACCGTGAAGCCGTTCGACGGAGCGGGCCGTGGCGTGGGCTGACGGGCCACGCCACCGGGCGGGGGCGGTGCCTGCGGCCCGGTACCCATCCGGGTGGTGGTCTCGGGCGGCGTCCAGCCACCGGACGGCGTGGGCTGCTGCCCGCCCGGCCGGTGCGCGGCACCCCGCTCGCCCTGTCCCGAGTGGTCCTGCCGGCCGGCGGGGTCGGCCTGCCCCGGGGGCGGCGTGCGGCCGGGGACGGGTGTGTTGCCGGCGGAGTACCGGGGCATCGGGGTCCAGCCCGGCGGCGGGGTCAGCGCGCGCGCCGCGCCCTGGCCCGGCGGTGTCCCGTCCGGCGGTCGGACGCCCGGCAGGGGCGTCCCGCCCGGACGGGGGGTGTAGCCGGGCGGCGGCGTGCGCCCGGACGGCGGGGTGCCCCCGGGGGCCGGAGTCCGTTCGAACGGCGCGGCGCCGCCCGGCGGCGGGGTACGGGTACGGGCCGGCGGCGGGGTGGGCGCGGGCGGCGTGGCGCGGCCGGGCCACGGGGTCGCGCCGGGAGGTGGGGTGCGCCCGTACGGCTCAGGCCCGGGGGGCGGAGTGCCCCCGGACGGCGCGGCCCGGCCCGGGGGCGGAGTGCGACCCGCCTCCGGCCGGTAGCCCGGGGGCGGAGTCCGGTCGGGCGGCAGAGCACGGTCAGGCGAGGAAGTGCGGTCGGGCGGCGGGGTGCGGTCGTCCCGGTGGCTGGACCGGCCCTCCACCACGAACGGCTCGGGAGCCGGCCGGTGCCGCGCCGGTGTTCCACGCGGATCCGTCCCGGCCCGCCCGTCAGCACCGCCCCACTGGTCAGCCCCGTCTCGGGGGTCAGCGGCACCGTGGGGACCAGCCCCGCCCCGCGGGCCGGGCGTGCCCGGCAGGACGATCCGCGGCTGGCGCGGCGCGCGCGGCACGTACTGCGTCGTGTCGGCATCGCCCGCGGGCGGCTCGGGCGGGAGGTCCGCGTCGTCCGCGTCGCCGGCCCTCGGCTCCATACCGAGATCGGTCACGCCCCACACCCCGTCCCGCCCGGGACGTCGGGGACGTCCGGGCTGCGGGGTGCTGGGCGCAGCCGGGTGGCTGCCGACGCTGATGTCATCGCTTCGGTGGGTCGGGCTCTCCTAGAGCACTACCGGACGGGGCACGGGCACGATGAAGCGGCCGCCCCGGGAGGCGTACTCCTCCTGCTGGGCCATGATCTCCTTCTTCACGTTCCACGCGAGCAGCAGCAGGTAGTCGGGCTGGCGCTCGAGCAGCACGCCCGGGTCGAGGATCGGGATCCGCGCGCCCGGAATGTACTTGCCCTGCTTGTGCACGTTCCGGTCGACGACGAAGTCGATCAGCGTGTGGTCGATGCCGGTGGAGTTCAGCAGCGTGGCGCCCTTGGCCGCCGCGCCGTAGGCCGCGATCGACTTCCCCTCGGCCTTCAGCGAGCGCAGCAGCTCGGTCAGCTCGTCCTGCAGCACGCGGACGTCGTCGCCGAAGCTGCCGTAGCGCTCGAACGTCCCGAGGCCGGCGGCGCGCTCCGCGTCCAGGACGGACCGCACCGACCCGGTGGGCTCGGCGGCGGCCTGGTGCTGCGCCCGCCAGCGCAGCGTCCCGCCGTGCAGGTCGGCGAACTCCTCGACGGCGACGAGCCGCAGGCCGTGACGGCTCATGAGGGCGTCCACCGCGATCGTGGAGAAGTAGCAGAAGTGCTCGTGGTAGACGGTGTCGAACTCGTTGTGCGCCAGCAGCGCGCCGACCCCGGGGTTCTCGACGTCGACGATCCCGTCGTCGGCGAGCAGGATCGAGAAGCCCTCGACGAAGCTGTTGAGGTCGGGGACGTGCGCCATCACGTTGTTCGCGATGATGACGTCGGCCCGCAGGCCCTCGGCGACGAGCGCGCGGGCGAGGTCGGCCCCGAAGAACTCCTCGCGGGTGGGCACGCCCGCCTTGCGCGCGGCGGCGGCCGGGCCGGGGGTCGGCTCGATGCCCAGCACCGGGATGCCGCGCTCGACGAACGCCTTGAGCAGGTACCCGTCGTTGCTGGCGACCTCGACGACCAGGCTGTCCGGCCCGAGGTTGCGGCTCGCGATCAGGTCGATCACGTGCTTCTCGGAGTGCCGGACGAGCATGTCGGAGAACGACGAGAAGTACGGGTAGTCGGCGTCGAAGATCTCGTCGGCGGGGAGTACGTGGGTCAGCTGGACGAGCGCGCACCGCTCGCAGAAGCCGACCTCCAGCGGGAAGACCGGGTCCACGGCGTCGAGGGCGTCCGCCTTGACGAGCCGGTTGGCGACCGGGGTGGAACCCAGCGACAGGAAGAGCCGTGGGGCGGGCCCGTCACACGATCGGCAGGCGGTGACCGGGGCGGCGACGCCTCCCGCGGCCGGGCTTCCTTCTGCTGAGGTTCCGGATGACATGCGTTCCCCTGTTCGAGGTGACCGGCGCGCGGTGACCGGTGAGCGGCGGTTCGGCTGGCTGCACTTCGGCTGGCTGAGGTTCGGTTGGCGGCGACTGGACGGGCCGGATCGGATCGGCCTCGGTCGAGATGATGACGATGTCGGCGTGACGGCCGTCAGCCGCCTCCGGTCGACCGGTCACGGACCGACCCACCGGCGACCGCATCCGACCAGATCACCATGACGGGGTGCGAACGGGCTGATTTCCAGGTGGTCCGCTCGTACCCGTCCGGCCGCCCGAACCACCCCCACATTACTCAGCGTCGCGAACGAACACGCCAGGTACTGGATTCGGCCGCTTTCGCCGCTTCCTCCACGCTTCCCGCCTCGTGCCCGGATGCCACCCCGACAGGCGCACATCACGGTGACGTGAGTGTCACACACGCGCGGAGTTGACCGGACGCAAGCTCGCCGGGCGTCCCAGACCCGGAACACCCAGACCCGGCGGACCCCCGGGCCGGCGGGACCGGCGGACGTGGGACTTCCGGTCGGGCGCGGGCCCGCCGGCGGGCCCGGGATGCTGATCCGGCAAGCCGGGTACCCCCCGTTCAGGCCCGGCCGAGCGGGGTGAGCTCGCTCTCCGGGGCGTCGGCGGACAGCAGCGGCCAGCCGCGGTCCTTCTCCGAGATCACCGAGACGGGCAGCGGCCAGGCGATCCCGAGCCGGGGGTCGTCGAAGCGCAGACCACGGTCGTGCCCGGGCGTGAACGGGACGCTCATCTGGTATGTGGCCTCGGTGTCGTCCACCAGGGTCTGGTAGCCGTGCGCGAGGCCGGCGGCGATGAACAGCGCCCGGTGGTTGTCCGCGGTCAGCTCCACGGCCACGTGCTCCAGGTAGGTCGCCGAGCCGGGCCGGCTGTCGACGACGACGTCCAGCAGGGCGCCGCGGGTGCAGCGGACCAGCTTGGTCTCGCGCACCGGCTCGCCGGCCCAGTGCAGGCCGCGGATCGTCCCGGCCCGGCGGTTGTAGGCGACGCTGCACTGCGCGACGGCGACCTCCAGCCCGGCGGCGGCGAACTCCTCCTGGCAGAAGGTGCGCGCGAACAGGCCGCGGTCGTCCGTGAACGCCTCGACGTCGACGATCGTCACGCCGTCGACGGCGGTCGGGGTGAGCCTCACCGGGCGGTCCAGAACAGCTCGGCGTCGACCTGGCCGGTGCCGATCAGGTACTGCAGCTGCTTGAGCCGGGTGTGCCCGCGGCCGGTGAAGGTCTCGGTGTCGAGCTGGATGCGGCTGAACACCTCGTAGAGCTGCTGGGCGCCCTTGTGCGCGTCCCAGTCGCAGGAGAAGCCCGGCAGCTGGGAGGCGATCTTGTCGAAGGACACCCGGTAGCTGCGGTTGTCCCCGCCGTTGTCGCCGAAGCTCAGCTTGCAGCCGGTGAAGACGGTGGCGACCGCGTCCGCGATCTCCTTCACCTGGTAGTTCTGCGCGCTGTCGCCCACGTTGAAGACCTGGTTGTGGACGACGTCGCGCGGCGCGTCGAGCACGCACCGGATCGCCTTGGCGATGTCCAGGCCGTGCACCAGCGGGCGCCACGGAGTGCCGTCCGAGGTCATCGCGATCTCGGAGGTGGTCCAGGCGACCCCGGCCAGGTTGTTCAGCACGATGTCGAAGCGCATCCGCGGCGAGGCCCCGTACGCGGTGGCGTTGCGCAGGAACGTCGGAGAGAAGGTGTCGTCGGCCAGCGGGGAGACGTCCCGCTCGACGTAGACCTTGCACTCGGCGTACGGCGTCTGAGGGTTGACCGGCGAGGTCTCGGTGACGTCCTCGCCCGTCGCGACGCCGTAGACGCTGCACGAGGACATGTAGACGAACCGCTGGACACCGGCCTGCTTCGCCAGCTTCGCGAGCCGCACGGAGCCCTGGTGGTTCACCTTGTAGGTCACGTCGGGCGCCAGCGCGCCGAGCGGGTCGTTCGACAGCTCCGCCATGTGCACGACCGCGTCGACGCCGTCGAAGTCCTCGACGGTGAGGTCCCGCAGGTCCTTGTCGAGCGTGTAGGGGACGCGGTCCGTGCCGCGGTAGAGCCAGCCGTACTTGTAGTAGCCGGTGTCCACTCCGACCACCTCGTGGCCGTCGCGCAGCAGCTCCGGGGCGAGCAGGCAGCCCAGGTAGCCCTCCGTGCCGGTGACGAGCACCTTCATCCGAGAGTCCTCCCGATCTCGACGAGGGCACGCGGGGTTCGACGACGGCCCTGCGCTCCGACCTCAGAAGGTACCGAGAGGGCCCGAGGTGTCCGCCAGTGACGCCCCACTGCGCTCCTGTCCGTCTGGCGACGAACACTCTGCGCATAGCAAAGGTCCGTCGGCCACGCATGGGCCGACGCCGCCGCCCGGCCCACCCTCCCCCGTACGGCTATGACCTACATCACGCCAGACAGCCGACGTGTGTCCCGGTGAACCGACCGCCTGTCGACTCGCAGACAAACGGCCGCACAACATCGAGAATGTGGAAAGCTCGCCTCCGGGCACGGTGTGTGCGTGTTCGTGGCGTGATGTGCATCCGCGGCCCGCGCCGCGCGGAGCGTCCGAAGGCAGGTCAGGTAGTGATGGGTCACCGAGGCCACGCCGGCGGGACCCGAGCCGGGCGGCGCCCGTCGACCGGGATCGCCGGCGGGGTGCTGCTCGCGGTGCTCTCGGCGGTACTGCTGCCCGGGGCGGCGGCGGCCGCCCCGGCCGGCACAGCGTCGCCGGGCCGCTCCCCGACGGGCGGGCTTCCGTCGAGCGGGTTCTCCGCCGACGACGCGCAGTGGTACCACGAGGCCCTCCGGCTCGCCGAGGCCCACCGGGTGAGCCGCGGCCGGGGCGTCATCGTGGCGATCATCGACGGTGGGGTGGACGCCACCCATCCGAAGCTGCGCGGGCAGCTCCTCGCCGGCGCCGGGGTCGGCGCGGACGCCGCCCGCGACGGGCTGCGCGACGACGACCCCGACGGTCACGGCACGGCCATGGCCGGGCTGGTCGCCGCCCGCGGCGACGTCGGCGACCCCGCTGTCTGGGGGGTCGCGCCGGAGGCGAAGATCCTTCCGATCTCGACCGGCGAGGAGGCCGACTCCGAGGAGGTCGCCCGCTCGGTGCGGATCGCCGTCGACAGGGGGGCCGGAGTGATCAGCATGTCCCTCGGCTCGGTGGGCCCGGCGACGAGCGCGGAGGAGAGCGCGGTCCGCTACGCGCTCGCGCACGACGTGGTCGTCGTGGCCTCGGCCGGCAACACCGAGCCGGGCGACACCGAGGTGAACTCCCCGGCGAACATCCCGGGTGTGATCGCCGTGACCGGATCGGACTACCGCGGGATGTTCTGGGGTGGCTCGGTCCAGGGACCGGAGGCCGTCCTGGCCGCGCCCGGGCCGGGCATCCGGGCTCCCGTGCCGACCAGGGTGTCGCCCGACGGCCTCGACACCGGGGGCGGCACCAGCAACTCGGCGGCGATCGTCGCCGGGGTGGCCGCGCTCGTCCGGGCCGCGAAGCCCGACCTGGACGCGTCGAACGTCGTCAACCGGCTGATCCGCACCGCGCTGGACATGGGCCCGGTGGGGCGCGACGACCAGTACGGCTTCGGGCTGGTCGAGCCGGTGGCCGCGCTGACCGCCGAGCTGCCGCTCGTGGCCGCGAACCCGCTGCTCACCACCCCGGGTCCACGCACCGGCGGCGGCCCGGCTGGCACCGGCGGCACGGCCGGCGGCGCCAGCCCCGGCGGCGCGACCCCCGACGAGGCCACCCCGGCTCTGCCGACACCGGCACCGCCCGCGACCGCCACCTCTCCCGTGGGCGCCACCGGAGCCGGCCGGGACGGGGACGACCCGTCCATGCTCACCTGGATCGCCGGGCTCGGCCTCGCGGCGTCGGCGGGTGTCCTGCTCGGGGTGTTGGCGTATGTGCTGGCCGGCGCCCGCTTCGCCGCGGCGCTGGACCGCCGGCGCCGGGCGACGGCCCCACTGTTCCCGCCACACCCGGTGGCGCCACCGCACCCGCCGGCTCCGCCGCGCGCGGCCGGGCCGGCGGCGGGCGGGCCGCGCACCCCCGGCGGGGGCGTTCCCGTCGACACCCGCGGGTGGCGGACACCGTACTGACTCGGACTTCCGGAACAGCCGGGCGTCGGTGTCAGCGGTACCGGCGGTGCCCCGCGGTCAGCGCGGCGGGGGACCGACCAGCAGGCCCTTGATGTAGGCGGCGTGCTCGTCGGCCGTGGCCCGGCGGCCACGCGCCCGGGAGAGGACGGTCCGGCCGGCGTAGCCGGCGACGAGCATCGAGCGCATCACGTTCACCCGCGCCGGGGCGTTGTGCTTGCGCAGGTAGCGGACCATCGAGGCGCCGCGCATCTGGAGCATCCACGTCTTGCCGGCCCCGGAGCCGCCGGCGCCGTGCGGGACGAGCAGGTCGGTGCGCAGCCGCTGGCGCATTCCCGCCTCGCGGATCGCCCGGCCCAGGGCCATGTCCTCGTTGTAGACGTAGAACGTCTCGTCGAAGCCGCCGAGCTCCAGGAACGACTGCCGGCGGACGGCCATGCAGGCCCCGGTCAGCCACTCCGGGCTCATCGGCCGGTTCGGCGTCGGGCGCGCGAACAGCGCCGACGACGGGGCGATCTTGTGCGCGCCCAGGACGTGCAGGAGCACCCGGCGGGGAGTCGGCTCCCACCCGCCGTTGCCGAGCTCGGGCCTGTCGTCCTGCCCCTTCATGGTCGCCGCGCTCACGACCAGGCCGGGGTCGTTCTCGAGGTCGGCGACGAGGGTCCTGATGATCTCGACGGTCGGTCGGCTGTCCGGGTTGCCCAGCACCACGTAGTCGTAGGCGGACGAGCGGATGCCCATGTTGGACGCCTTCGCGAAGCCCTTGCCGCCACCGGAGTCGATGTAGCGGCCGTTCGGCCGGTCGGCGAGGAGCTCGTCGACCCGGTCGACGCCACTGGCGTTGTCGACGACGACGACGGGCAGGTCGATCGGCAGCGTCGCGAACATCTGCTCGAGCTGGCCACGGCTGTGGAAGCTGACGAGCTGAAGCTCGAAGTTCCAGCCGGCCGCGGCTGGCCGTACGGCGGGCGCGGCCGGCACCCTGGCGGGCGCGGCGGCGCCACCCGGAGCCGGGCTGTCCGGGGTGGAGCCGGCAGGCGTCGCCTGGTCGGCGACCGAGTCGGGTGCGATGTCCGGCACGGGTCTGTTCCTCTCAGCTGACGGCGGTCAGCCCACGGACGGACGGGCGGTCAGCTCACGGCGGACACGGAGGCGCCCGCCCCGGACGCGCTGGCGGGGTCGATGTCGGCCCCGGGCGCCGCCGGCTGCGCCGGCAGGGGCTGGCGGTCCGGCTTCGGCCAGATCGCCGGCCGGTCGCGGGCCAGGAAGCGGCGGACGCCGCCGAGCGCGACGGCCTGCAGGAAGAAGACCTGGGCGACCAGGCGGCTGGGGCCGGGCGGGGTCCCGCCCCGCATCAGCACGCCGGCGCTGGCCGCACCGGCGGCGTTGCCGAGCAGGAACAGCCGGGCACCCCAGCTGTTCCGGGCCGCCGGGACACTGATCGCGACCAGCGCGACGTGCGACAGCGGACCGAACGAGGACCGGACGAGCCGGTGCCCCCACAGCTGCGAGGTGACCGGCAGCGCGCCGGGCACGAGCGCGGCACGGCGCCGCCAGAGCATGTCGAGGTTGCCGGCGACGATGCGGGTGCGGCGCTCCCACTCGGCGGCGTAGTCCGGCGCGGAGGTCTCGATCGAGTAGGCCTCGGGCTCGTAGACCACCCGCAGACCACTTTCGAGAATGTCGAGCGCCAGCCAGGCGTCGTCCACCGCGGTGTCCTTCGGCAGCGGCCGGAACGCCTTGCGGCGGAACGCCAGCATCTCGCCGACCACGCCGATGGTGGCGCCGGTCGCGGACTCACGCTGCTTGAGCCAGGACTCGAAGGTCCAGTAGAAGCCCTGGGCGCCGGCCGGGTCGTCGACCTGCTTCTCACCGGCGACCGCGCCGACGGACTCGTCGGTGAAGTGCCGCGCGGCGGCGCGCAGCGAGTGCGGGGCGAGCACCGCGTTGGCGTCGGTGAGGACCACGACGTCGTGGCTGGCCGCCGCGACACCACGGTTGACCGCGCGGGCCTTGCCGAGCCGCTCTCCCGACGACAGGACCCGGACCCCGGGACGGCGGGCGGCCGTGGCCGTCTCCGCGTCGTCGGCGACGACGATGATCTCCATCGGGCCGGGGTAGTCCGTACCGGCCAGCTCGTCGAGCTTGGTGCCGATGACCGCCGACTCGCGGTACGCGGAGACCACGACGCTGAGGCCCGGCCACACGTCCGGCTCGGCGGGGACCGACGGCGTAAGCCCACGACTGCGGTACCCGATGTAAGCGGGATACAGAACATGGCCGTACACGGCGGTCGCGCCGAGAACCGCGATCGCGGTGCCCTTCCCGAATGCACGAGCTCCTGTCATGCGACAACCGTAGCGGTGCCTCTACCAGGTGACGGAATGGGCTACCGCCACCTTACCGGGGCGATCACCAAGGCGGGCCGGGCGAATCCCGTCCGTCCCCGCCCGGACCCGCCGTCCCGGTACGTCCACCGGCGTCCCTGTCCGTCCCCTGCCGGATGGCCCCGGACCCCGGGGCTACAGTTACTCGGATGAGCGACTCCGAGCGCTGGATCGTCGTCGTCGAGGAGCCCTTCCTCCCCGCGGATGCCGGCGGGCGGGTGGAGACCTTCAGCTTCCTCACGGCGGCCTCGGCGGCCGGTATCCGGATGCAGGTCCTGGTGCCGTCCCGCACCGACCTGGACATCACGGCCTACGAGGACGCCGTCCCCGGCGCGGCGGTCATCCGGCTCCCCCGGGACGACAGCCCCCTGGCCCACCTCTCACCGCGACCGTTCACCCACGCGTCCCGCCCGGTCGGCCCGCTGCGCCGGGCCCTGGAGCACACCCCGCCGCGCGCCGACGCCGTCATCAGCTACAGCTGTCGGACGTCGCATCTCGGCGAGGAGATCGCCCGGATCTGGCGGCTTCCGCACCTGGTGCGCGCGCACAACATCGACTCGGAGTTCTTCCGGGTCCTGGCCCGGAACTCCACGGGCCCCCGCGCGGTCGTCTACGAGCTCGAGTACCACCGGATGCGGCTCGCCGAGCAGGCCATGCACCACTCGCCGCTGGTGAACGCCATCGCGGACATCTCGGTGGAGGACCACGAGTGGCGCCGGGGGCGGGCGAGCGTCCCGACGTTCCATCTGCCGCCGTTCCTGCCGGCCAGCACGGTCGCCGGGGTCCGCGCGGCCGGCGGCGTCGCGGACACGGAGCGGGCCGGCGAGCGCCTGGTCTTCGTCGGCTCGCTGGACACACCCACCAACATCGAGGCGCTGCGCTGGTTCCTGGGCGGCTGCTGGCCCACGATCCGGGTGCGCCACCCGGCGGCCGTCCTGCAGGTCGTCGGCCGCCGTCCCGAGGACGGCCTGGCCGGGTGGCTGGCCGGCTTCGAGGGCGTGGAGCTGCACACCGACGTGCCCAGCGTGCTCGGCTACGTGGCCGGGGCGACCGTGTCGGTGAACCCGATGCGTTCCGGTTCCGGGGTGAACATCAAGGCGATCGAGGCGATGTCCGCCGGGACGCCGGTCGTCAGCACCCCGACCGGCAGCCGCGGCCTGGGCTGGCGTCCGGGCGAGCACCTGCTCGTCGCCGACGATCCGGGCGCGTTCGCGGACGCCGTCTGCGGCCTGCTGGACAACCCCTGGCTGGCCGCGGAGGTCGGGACGGCCGGGCGCGAGTTCGTCCTGCGCGAGCTCGACCATTCGACGCTCATCGACCGGATCCGGGACATGCTGGCCGGGCGCGCCGAGGCGGCCACGGCTCGAGCCACCTGAGCTCGGGCCACCCGAGCTCAGGCGAACCGGGCTCGGATCGCCTGGGCTCGGCGGATCGCCTGGGGTCGGATCGCCTGAAAGCAGGCCATCCGAAACAGCCCTGGCCTGGTCACCAGGCCAGGGTCAGCTTGCGGGCGTCGAACGCCTCCGCGTAGCGGCTGCCGCACTCGATGCCACGCAGCCGCATCGTGGCGCGGAAGGTCTCCTCGTCGAACCAGATCCGGTCGTGCTGGCTGCTGAAGTGCCGCTGGAGATGCTCCACCTTGGCCGCCACCACCTCCTCGGACACCGGTACGTAGAGGCTCGGGGCGCCACGGTCGCTCTCCCACTTGGGGATCTCGTAGCCGAGGATCAGCGCGCCGCGGAAGGCCTGCCAGGCCAGTTCGGCCAGCATGCGGTGGTCCTGATGGGCGTCACCGAGCGAGGGCGCGAAGACGATGTCCGGGGTGACCTGCCGGGAGATCTGCAGCAGCATCTCCTTGACCCCGCTCCACTCCCGGGGGAGGAAACCGTCCCGCACCTCGTGCAGGTGCAGCGAACCCAGGGACGGGCCGAGCAGCTCGCGCGCGCTCGCCTCCGCCTCGGAACCCCGCTCACCACTGCCGGAGAAGACCACCCAGTGGACCACACTGTCCGGATGGGCGGCGATCATCTGCGCGATCGTGCCGCCGGCGCCGATCTCCACGTCGTCCGCGTGCGCGCCGAGGGCGACCACCGTGTAGGCGCTGCCCTCGACGGGGCGGCCCGGCGTCAGCGCGAGCATCGCTCGATCCTCTCGATCACGTGGCGGCCCAACCTACCCGGATCCGCACAGCGGAACATCACCGACACCGCCCGGCCAGCGCGCTTCCGCGCCCGCCCGCGCAGGCGCGTCAGCCGGCGTGGAAGCGGTTCTGTACGGCCGCGAGCTCCTCCTGGAGCAGCGACTCGACGGCATCCGCCGCATTGTCGACGAGCAGTGGGAGCGCCTTGCGCTCGACCGGGCTGAAGTCGCGCAGGACGAAGTCCGCCGGGTCCATCCGGCCGGGCGGGCGACCGATCCCCACCCGGACCCGCAGGTAGTCCCGCGAGCCCAGCGACGAGGTGATCGAGCGCAACCCGTTGTGGCCGTTGTCCCCCCCGCCGCGCTTGAGGCGGATGGCGTCGAACGGGATGTCCAGTTCGTCATGAACGACGATCACCCGGGAAACGTCGATCTTGTAGAACGCCCGGACGGCGGCCACCGGCGGGCCTGAGACGTTCATGAACGTCCGCGGCCTGGCGAGAACGACCGAGCGCCCGGCGAGGCGCACCTGGTCGATCTCGGCCCGCGAGCGGTGGGACCGCAGCCGGGCGCCGGTGCGCTCGGCCAACAGGTCCACCACCATGAAACCGACGTTGTGCCGGTTCCCGGCATAGCTCTCGCCCGGATTGCCTAGGCCGACGACGAGCCAGGGCCCGTCATCGGCAGGGGCTTCCATCCGTTCGCCGGAACAGATCAGGCCGAGGCGGCCGAGTCGGCGGCCGTGCC
The DNA here is from genome assembly GCF_000373365.1 of Parafrankia discariae. Lineage (NCBI taxonomy): Bacteria > Bacillati > Actinomycetota > Actinomycetes > Frankiales > Frankiaceae > Parafrankia > Parafrankia discariae. Next base: position 106,489 of record NZ_KB891208.1, on the reverse strand, counting down.
CTCAGTGCCCTCGGCGGTCTCACCGAGATCGGCTTCCATCTGGGCGACCGTGCGCTTGGCCAGGCCCTGGACGACGACGAGCTCCCCGTCGGCCTCGAGCTCGACACCCTGCGGCAGCTCCAGCTGGGCGGCCGTGATGCCGTGACCCGCCTCGAGGCCGGTGATGTCGACCTCGATCCGGTCCGGCAGCGACGCCGCGTCGGCCTTCACCGACAGCGCCGTGACCTGCTGGTCGACCAGGGTGTCGGGGTCGGCCTCTCCGACGAGGACGAGCGCGACCTCGACCGAGACGTGCTCGCCCCGGTTGACCAGGACCAGGTCGACATGCTCGTAGCTGCCCCGGATCGGGTGGCGCTGGACCTCCTTGGGCAGCGCCAGCTCCGTCTGGCCCGACAGCTCCAGCGTCAACAGGACGTTGGTGCCGGCGTCGGTCTTGAACGCGTGCAGCAGATCGTGAGCGGGCAGCGCGATGTGGCGCGGCGGCTGGCCGTGACCGTAGAGAACAGCCGGGACCTTGCCGGCCCGGCGGGTGCGACGAGCCCCGCCCTTCCCGAACTCGGTGCGCGGCTCCGCGGCGATGCGGACCTCGGACATGGGGGCGCTCATCCTTTCAGCAATGTGAACTCGGCGCCTGGCGGTCACCGACCGCCGATCACCAGCGGACGGTGACTCAGCGGCGAAAAGTGGCACAGCGCCGGACGGCGGGGCCGCGCCATCATGGACGCGGTCCTCAACAGTACCGGAAGCTTGGCTGTCAACACCCGACAGGTGTCGTGTCGCCCCAACCTGGCCACCACGGCTCCCCCCGCCCGGCTCGCGAAGGCGCGCGAACTCCCCGGGCGGTCCGCCCGCCGGCCCACCCGTCCGGCGCCGGCTCCGGGCCGCCCGGGGCCGGCGCCGGACGGCGTCAGCGCACCCTGGCCGGCAGGCCGGCGTGCACGGCGAGATCGATCTCGGCGCCGAGATCGGGGCGCCCCACCGCGCGGCGCGCCCTCGGCAGCACCCGCTCCTCGAGATCGGAGCGGACCGCGCGGATGTCCGCCCCGGCGTCCGCCTCGACGGCCAGTTGCAGCACCGGCCGGCGCGGCCGCCCGCGCACGACCACCCGCACCGCGTGCACCAGGGGGTTCACGACCAGGTCCGCCGCGACGGCGTCGGCGAGCGCGGAGGTGTCGAGGTGCACCCCGCCGACCTCGTCGTCGGTCACATAGAGGCCACGGAGCCGGCTCGTCCGCGCCTGGGCGACCAGCCATCCGACGGCGAGCAGGGTCACCACGCCGGCGGCCGTCCCCACGACCGGCCAGAACCACCCGTGGCGCGCCGCGAAGGAGTGGACATCCCCGCTGAGCACGGGCCGGTCGGCGAGGGCCGGGCCGAACAGGCCCGAGCCGGCCAGCAGGACCAGCACTCCGCCACCCAGCAGCAGCAGGCCGACCAGCCCGAGCAGGATCTGGTTCCAACGGTCCACCACCGGGATGAACGCGCGGGCCGGCGCGGGTGAGCGGGCGCCGGCCGGCGGAGCCGCGTGCCGCGCCGCGGCACCGCCGCGGCTCATCGCCGGCCCCCGGGCGTCCCGGAGCGGGTGGTGCCGGCCTCGCGTTTCGAGCCCGGCGCCACCGCGGCCGGCGAGGCACGCCAGGCACCGGGCACGGTCGGCCCCGCGACGGCCGCGGGCTCGGGCGACACCGGTGAGGACGACGTCGACGCCGACGCAGGGCCGACCGACGTGGGCGCCACCGGCGCCGTCGGCGTCGTCGGCGTCGAGGGGGCGACGAGCCCGCGGCCCGAGCGCCGGCGCTCGGAGCTCGCCGTGACCGTCAGCCGCGGCGGGCGCAGCAGGTCGAACGACTCCACCCGGCGCGCCAGCCGCGCCCGGGCCTCGAGCACCGCGCCGGTGGACGTCCGCGGCCGCAGCCGGGCCCGGACCACGGCGCGGCGGCGGCGCACCCGGACCGAGGCGGCCGTGATCCCGTCGACGGTGAGCACGCTCTGCCGCAACGCCCGCGCGAGCGCCCGGCGGGAGACGAACACCGCCGCGCCGGGCGTGGTCGTACGGGTCCGCAGCCGCGGCCGCACGCCCAGCCGGACGCAGCCGAACAGCACGCCCGCGCCGGCGAGCACCGCGCACACCCCGACCAGCCGGACGGCCCCGCTCGACCACGACCAGTCACCGAGACGCGCGGACCAGGCGGGCCAGTCCACCAGGGCTGGACCGTGCCCACCCGCGGCGACGATGATCTCCACCAGCGCGATGACACCTGCCGCGGCGAGCACCGCCGCCACGAACGCCGCGAGGATACGGTTACCGGCCCGCATGGTGCCTCCCTCCCGCGCCGAGGGGGTTCGAACCGCCGGTCAGCGGCACGGACAGAACAACCGGCACCGTTCGGCCTGCCCACGAGCGGCCACACTGACACGCGGGGTCACCGCCCGGCACCGGAGCACCCCACCCCCGCGGACAACAGCGGGATGTCGATGTCGATGCGCGCGACGGGCAGCCCGGCCAGCGCGGCCACCCGTTCACGCACCCTGTCCCGGACGGCCTGCGCGGTCTGGCTCACCGGGGCCGGGTAGGCGATCGACAGCGTCAGCGACACCCAGGCCGCGCCGTCCACCACCCGCGCCGTCACCTCGGGCCGGCCACCCGGCCGATCTCCGGGCCCGTCGCCGGGCCGAGCGCCGTGCCCGGTGCCGGGACGGCGCCGGGCGCCGCCGTGACCGGCCCGCCGCCAGCCCGCCCCCCGCCAGCCCGGTCGCGGACGACCACCGGGCGAGCCGTCGCGCAGGAACGCGGCGACCCTGGTCGCGGCCCGGGGCGGCGGGCCCCCGACAGCCTCCACGTCGGCGGCGGCGATCGCGGCGATCTTCGCCACGACCCGCTCGGCGACCAGCAGCCGTCCCGGGTTGTCGCCGCCGGGATGCTCGGGGTTCACGGCTGGTCCCGGCGCCGGCCGCCGCCGGGGAACCGGCCGCGGTCCCGGCCCGGCCGCGACTGGTCGAACCGGCCCCGGTCGAACCGGCTGAGGTCGATCTCGCCGTCGGCGAACTTCCCGACGATCAGGCCGATGGCCCCGAAGAGCAGGACGATCAGGAACTCGCCGAACCCGCCGAACGCGAGCGCGAGGCCCGCGACGAGCCCGGCGATCAGTCCGAGCGCACTTGATCGCATCCGAGGTCCTCCCTCACCGGCGACGCGGGCAACCCGGCGCGCCGCCCACTCTCACCGACAGCGCCGGTGACCTGGCGTGCCGCCCGCTCCGGACCGGCGCGTGCCGCCCCCGGCGCGCCGCGTCAGTCTGATTGCCAGTCTCGGCCGGGTGGCCTCGACCTTCCAGTTCGCGGCCCGGGCCCGCCAGTTCGCGATCCACCGGTTCGCGTCCGCCCCGCGGGCGAGCCGGGCCCGGGCCCGGCCGAACGGGCCGCGCCGTCGGTAGAAGGTCACAGCGCCCGCGCGGGTCGTGTCGGTCGTGGTGAACGCCCGCAGACCGGCCTGGAAGGCCTCGGGATCGCCGCCACGGTCCGGGTGGTTGTCGAGGATGAACCGCCGCCGGGCCGCCCGCGACCGCGCGGCCCCGGGGTCAGATGACACCGGCCCAGGCCGGGACGTCGACCTCGAGATCGTCGATGATCACGTCGATCCGGGGGCAGTCCGGGGCCGCGAGGGCCACCGCCGCCCGGACCTGCGCCGCGAGTTCGACCATGGTCGGCCCGAAGCGACAGACGACGCGAACCGTGATCGCCGCCGGCCCGTCCCCCGGCGCCACGCCGTCCTCCGGCGCCACGCCGTTGTGGGGCGTGCCGCCCGAGGTCGGTCGACCGACCAGCCGGACGACGTCCGGGCAGGCCCGCACCCGCGCGGCCACCTCGTCCAGGAGTTCGGCGTCCGTGCCTTCGGCCGGCACGGGCACGTCGACCAGGCCGGGCGGGTCGGCTGGTGCCGGGTGGACTGGTACCCGCGCGGTCAACGGACCCGTGGCGGGGCCTCCGCCGGCTCGTCCTCGCCGATGTAGACGTCGTCCACGGCGATGTTGACCTCGGTGACCTCCAGGCCGGTCATCTGCTCGACCGAGTCGACGACGTTGCGGCGGACCGCCTGCGAGAGGTCGACGATCGAGACGCCGTACTCGCAGACGACGTCCAGGTCGATCGCGGCCTGCCGTTCGCCCACCTCGACCGAGACGCCCCGCGACACACTGGGGCTGGTTCCCGGCAGCCGTGCCCGGAAGGTGCCCATCGCCCGGCTGCCGCCGGTTCCGAGGTCGTGGACCCCGGACACCTCCCTGGTCGCGACGCCGGCGATCTTGCGGACCACGGAGTCGGCGATCGCCGTCCGGCCCTGCGCCGTCACCAGTTCGGTGGAGGCCCGCCGGGCGGGGGCGGTGGACCGCTCGGCCGTGCCGTTCCGGTGTCCGTCCGCCGACCGGGCCCGGTCGGGCCCCGTCCCGCCGGGGCGGCCCTCGCCCGGGCCCTGGGCGGTGCCCATCTCCGCGCCCTGTGTCCGCGTGGTGGTCGTCATCGCTGCTCCTCCCGCGTCACGGTGCCCGCGCCCGGCCGGCGGCGCCTGGCGGCCCGAGGCCGCGCGGCGCGCCCGGTGTGGCCGGGAGGGTCACCGGTGCCGTTCCCCCCAACGGAGTACCCGCCCCGCCCGGGCTAATACGTCCCCGCCACGTCCTGGCTGGAACGGGCCGGTACGCCGGCACGCACCCGGAGGCGCCAGAACCGACCGAGCGCAAGAGCCGCTCCGCCGCCGCGACCGATAAGTTGAGCACGGGCCCCTACGCCGCGCGCGGGCCCCGGTGACCAACACCGGCCATGCCGAACCAACACCGGCCATGCCGAGCGCGCTCGCCGCGAGCGACGCCTGAGCCAAGGAGCGTCCGTTGCCTCGATCGCATCCGGGTCGACGCGCCACCGAACCCGGCCGCCCCCTGCCGACCGTCACCGTTCGCGCGCCCGCCAAGGTCAACCTGCACCTCGGGGTGGGCCCGCGTCGGCCCGACGGGTACCACGAGGTGACGACGATCCTGCAGGCCGTCGGGCTGTACGACGACATCACCGCGACGTCGGTCCCCGTCGAGTCACTCGCCGGGCCCGACGGCGCCGGCCCGGTGTTCACCGACGAGGACCCGATCGCGGTCACGGTCGGCGTCGCCGGCGAGGGCGCGCGGCCGGCGGCGTCGGACGACGCGGACGACGCCGGCGCCGGCCCGGGCGGTTCCCCGGGTGACACCGGCGTCGAGCCGTCCGTCTCGGTGGTGCCGACCGGCAAGGACAACCTGGCCGTCCGCGCCGCCTACCTGGTCGCCGAGGCCGCCGGGATCCGCGGCGAGGCCGTCCACCTGACGCTGACGAAGGGCATCCCGGTCGCCGCCGGGATGGCCGGCGGCAGCGCGGACGCGGCCGCCGCCCTGCTCGCCTGCGACACGCTGTGGGGCGCGGGCCTCGACCGCGACACCCTCGTCGCGCTGGCGGCCCGGCTGGGCAGTGACGTCCCGTTCCCGCTCACCGGTGGGACGGCGCTGGGCACCGGCCGCGGCGAGCAGCTCACCGACGTCCTCGGCCGCGGCGAGTACCACTGGGTGTTCGCGCTCGCCGACGGCGGTCTGTCGACGCCCGCCGTCTACGCCGAGTTCGACCGGCTCGCCGAGGGGAGGCTGCGCACCGGGCCGACGCCCGCGGACGCCGTCCTGAGCGCCCTGCGCGGCGGGGACCCGGCGGAGCTCGGCGCCGCCCTGACCAATGATCTTCAGCCGGCCGCGCTGCGGCTGCGCCCGTCGCTGCGCCGGGTGCTGGAGAGCGGGCTGGAGCTGGGCGCGATCGGCGCGATCGTCAGCGGCTCCGGGCCGACCTGCGCGTTCCTCGCCCGCGACGCGGCGGCGAGCGTCTCGCTCGCCGCGAGCCTCGCCGGCATGGGCGTCGCGCGCGCCGTGCGGCGGGCCCACGGCCCGGTCGCCGGAGCGCGGGTGATCGGCCCGGAGGACCTGGCCGGCCCAGCCGGGGAACCGTCCAGATCACGGGAGGAACCGTCCATATCGTAAGAAGAGCCAGCCAGGTCGCGCGGAGCGCCCTTCCGGTGGCGGTCGGTCGTCGCGTCGTCGTCCCCGGGGAGCTCCGGTGAGCCCGGTCGTCGTCTCGTTGGAGAGCGTCTCGGCGGCGCACGGTACCCGCACGCTGCTCGACGGGGTCGGCCTCGGGCTCGACCTCGGTGAACGGATCGGCGTGGTCGGCCGCAACGGGGCCGGCAAGTCGACCCTCCTCAACATCATCTCGGGCACCCAGCCGCCGGACTCGGGTCGGGTCGTGCACGCCGGCGGCACCCGGGTCGGCGCCCTCTCGCAGGCCGACTCGCTGCCCGGCGGCACCGTCCGCTCGGCCGTCGTCGGGGACGTCCCCGACCATGTCTGGGCGGCCGACCCGCGGCAGCGGGCCGTCCTCACCGGTCTCGGCCTGATCGACCGGCTCGACGACGAGACCGGGCCGATGTCCGGTGGCGAGCGCCGCCGCGTCGCGCTGGCCCGCCTGCTCGTGCTCGACCTCGACCTGCTGATCCTCGACGAGCCGACGAACCATCTCGACGTCGAGGGCGTCGCCTGGCTCGCGCGCCACCTCGCCACCCGGCGCGGCGCGCTGATCGTCGCCACCCACGACCGGTGGTTCCTCGACGAGGTGTGCGATCGGGTGTGGGAGGTCGTCGACGGCCGGGTCGACGCCTACGAGGGCGGCTACTCCGCCTACGTGCTCGCCCGGGCGGAGCGCGCCCGGCGCGCCGACGCGACCGAGGCCCGGCGGCAGAACCTGCTGCGCAAGGAGCTGGCCTGGCTGCGCCGCGGCCCCCCGGCCCGCACCAGCAAGCCCCGGTTCCGCATCGACGCCGCCAACGCACTGATCGCCGACGAGCCGCCGGCGCGCGACAGCCTCGAACTGCGCACCTTCGCGGCGTCCCGGCTGGGCAAGGACGTCTACGACGCCGAGGACGTCGACCTCACCGTCGGTGACCGCACGCTGCTGCGCGACGTGACCTGGCGGCTCGGCCCCGGCGACCGGATCGGCCTGGTCGGCGTGAACGGCGCCGGCAAGACCTCGCTGCTACGGCTACTCATCGGCACCCTCGAACCGAGCGCGGGGCGGGTCCGCCGCGGGGCGAGCGTGCGCCCGGCGATCCTGTCCCAGGAGGTCACCGAGCTGCCCGGCGACCTGCGGGCCCTTGAGGCGGTCGAGCAGGTCGCCCGGATCCTGGCGGTGGAACGCGGCCGGGAGCGCACCGCCGGCCAGATGCTCGAGCAGTTCGGCCTGCCCTCGAGCCGGCAGTGGACGAGGGTGCGTGACCTCTCCGGCGGAGAGCGCCGCCGCCTGCAGCTCCTGCGTCTGCTGATGGGACGCCCGAACGTCCTGCTCCTGGACGAGCCCACGAACGACCTCGACACCGACACGCTGACCGCGCTGGAGGACCTGCTCGACTCCTGGCCCGGGACCCTCGTCGTCGTCAGCCACGACCGCTACTTCCTGGAGCGGACCTGCGACGTCGTGTGGGCTCTGCTGGGTGACGAGCGGATCCGGATGCTGCCCGGCGGCGTCGAGGAGTACCTGGCCCGGCGGGCGGCGGCGGGCGCCGCCCCCGGCTCCGGGACGACCGGTCCGGGTGGGTCCACCGGTCCGGGTGGGTCCACCGCCACGGGCGGCGGCGTGGGGGGCGCGGCCGGGCCGGGCGGCTCGGCGGCGGGCTCCGGGCCGGCGGCGGGCGGGCCGGACACGCGGCCGGCGCTGAGCTCGGGTGAGCTGCGCGCGGCCCGCAAGGAGCTGGCCCGGCTGGAACGGACCCTCGAGAAACTGGGACGCCGCGAGACCGAGCTCCACAAGGCGCTGGCCGAGGCCGCCACCGACCACGAGCGCATCCTCACCCTCGACGCCGAGCTCCGGGCGCTCACCAGTGAGAAGGACGGCGTCGAGGAGCAGTGGCTGGCCCTGGCCTCCAGCCTCGAATAGGCCCCCGGCCCGGCCCGGGGCCCGGGCGGTGAGTCGGGCCCCGGAGCCACCGGCCGGAGCCGGTGGCGAAGCCTGGGTCGGTGGCGGGGCCTGGGTCGGTGGCGGGGGTCGGCGACGGAGTCAGACGCGCTTGGCGGCCAGGCGGGCGGGGTCGGGCCAGCGGACGTCCCGGGCCAGGCCGAGGATCTCCAGGGTTCTGATCACGTAGAAGCTGGTGTCGATCTGCCAGGGGCGGACGCCGTGGCGGGCCGAGGTCGGCTCGGCGTGGTGCAGGTTGTGCCAGGACTCGCCCATGGACAGCAGGGCCAGCGGCCACACGTTGCCCGAACGGTCGCGGGAGCGGTAGGGCCGGGAGCCCATGACGTGGCAGATGCTGTTGACCGACCAGGTCACGTGGTGCAGCAGCGCCACCCGGACGAGCGAGGCCCAGAAGAAGGCCTGCAGGGCCGCCTCGAACGAACCCCCCCACAGCCCGCCGACGACCGCGGGCAGGGCGAGGCTGACGAAGGCGCAGAGCGCGAACGAGCGGCTCACCCGCACGATCATCGGGTCGTCCAGCAGGTCGGGGGCGTAGCGGCGCTGGTCGGTCTGTTCGACGTCGAAGAGCCAGCCGACGTGGGCGTGCCAGAGCCCGCGGGCGAGGGCGGCGGGGCCGGTCCCGTAGCGCCACGGTGAGTGCGGGTCGCCGTCGGCGTCGCTGAAGGCGTGGTGCCGGCGATGGTCGGCCACCCAGCGGATCACCGGGCCCTCAATGGCCATGTTGCCGGCGATGGCGAGCGCGGCCCGCACCGGCTTGGCGGCCTTGAAACCCCGGTGGGTGAAATAGCGGTGGAATCCGACGGTGACGCCGTGGCCGGTGATCGCGTACATCACCGCCGCGAGTATGACGTCCCGCCAGGAGATCCAGTGGTCCCACAACAACGGAACCGCCGCGACAAGGGCCACGAACGGAAACAGGATCGTCGCCACGAGCACGAGCTGTTCGCCGCGGGCCCGGGACATGGAGCGTGGTGCGGTGGTGTGCGGCTCGGCCCGCGGCGACGCGGCCCCGCCGGCATCCGCGACGGGCTGGTCACCTCCAGCCGCCGACGAGTCCTGATGCCTGGTTTCGGTCGCTTTCACCGTGTCGGTAGCGGTCATTGCTTCATCCCGTCCGTCGCGGTGGGCCGCTCACTGCCGACCCTCTGGTCGCCACGTTAACCCGCCTGGATGACAACGGGCACCATTCACGGCGTCCGCCACGCAAACGGGCCGGACCGTCCAGCCCACGCCGACGGCCGCCACGCGACGGATGGCATCTTTCCCGATCCACGGGATTCCACTCTCCTCCGCGCCAACACCCCTCGCGACAGGATCATCACCTTGCGTCCGGATCGGTCGATCACGGCGAGAGTGTTCACGCGAACACAACACGAATGCACCTCGCGACCCCGGCCGGTAGGCGGTTACGTGCCGCGACGTACCCGCACCGCTCCAGCGAGAGTCGGGTCCGGGACAAGCCCTGATCCACAGAGAACACCAGGGGGACCACGGACGCTCGCCGGAGGACCCACGGACATTTCTTCCGTTGCCGGGCACGATGGTAGAGTGGGCGCGACAGTAACCCTGTTTTACCCGCGGTCCGCCGTAGTGTAATCGGCAGCACAGGAGATTTTGGTTCTCTTAGTCCACGTTCGAGTCGTGGCGGCGGAGCACAAGCAGTCGCGGGTGTTTGAAATTATATCGACAAGACGGCGTCCTTAACTTTCGCGCCAACGTCCAGTCAAAAGATTTCCCTCTTTGCCACTCCCATCTCCACACGCTGGGCGGACCGCCCGGAGTCACCCACCGTCGCCGAGGGTGGAGTGCCTCTTCGGTAGGCTGACAGCCGATGCCTCACCCTCCGCGGGCCGGCCAGGTCCATCGAGATTGCGGGAGCTCGTGTGACTGAGCCACGTCCGGCGGCTGTCATCGTCCTGGCGGCGGGCGAGGGGCGGCGAATGCGTTCGGGTACCCCGAAGGTCCTGCATCGCCTCGCCGGTCTGACCCTGCTCGAACACGTGCTCCGCGCCGCCGAGCCGGTCGGGGCGTCCCGGGCGGTCGTCGTCGTCGGTCACGGGCGCGAGCAGGTCGCGGCCATGCTGGCGCGGCGGGCGCCGCACGTCAGCACCGTCGTCCAGGAGCACCAGGGCGGGACGGGCCACGCCGTGCGCGTCGCGCTGACGGCCCTGGCCGACCTCCCGCCCGACGCGTCCGTCGTCGTGCTGCCCGGCGACACCCCCCTGCTGACCAGCGAAACCGTCACCGGCCTCGTCGAGCGGCACCGGTCGCGGGGCGCGGCGGCCACCGTCCTGTCGGCCGTCGTCCCCGACCCGACCGGGTACGGCCGCGTCGTGCGCGGCGACGGTGGCCAGGTGCGGGCGATCGTCGAGCAGCGGGACGCCGACCCCGCGACCGCCGCGATAACGGAGATCAACACCGGCGTCTACGTGTTCGACGTCGAGCTGCTGCAGTCCGCGCTCAAGCGGCTCACCACCGACAACGCGCAGGGCGAGGAGTACCTGACCGACGTGATCGGCCTGCTCGTCGCGGACGGGCAACCGGTCGGGGCGCACGTGGTCGCCGACGCGGCCGAGGCCGGCGGGGTCAACGACCGGGTCCAGCTCAGCGAGGCCGGCCGCGCGCTGCGGGAGCGGATCACCCGGGCCGCGATGCTCGGCGGGGCCACGATCGTCGACCCGGCCACCACCTGGATCGACGTCGACGTCGCCCTGGAGCCGGACACGACCGTCTGGCCGAACACGCACCTGCGCGGAACCACGACGATCGCCACCGGGGCGGAGGTCGGCCCGGACTGCACCCTCGTCGACACGGTCGTCGGCCCGGGAGCACGGGTGGTCAGCTCGGTGACCGACGGCGCCGAGGTCGGGGCCGGCTCCGTCGTCGGGCCGTTCGCCCATCTGCGCGCGGGAACGAGGCTCGGCCGCAGCGGCAAGATCGGCGCCTTCGTCGAGACGAAGGCCGCCGACATAGGCGACGAGTCCAAGGTCCCGCATCTCGCCTATGTGGGCGACGCGGTGGTCGGCGAGCGCAGCAACATCGGCTGCACCACGGTGTTCGTCAACTACGACGGGGTGGCCAAGCACCGCACGGTGATCGGCTCGGACGTCCGGATCGGCAGCGACACGATGCTGGTCGCCCCGGTGACCGTGGGGGACGGCGCCTACACCGGCGCCGGCGCCGTCATCAGGGAGGACGTCCCACCGGGGGCGCTCGCGATCAGGGAGGGCCGGCAGCGCAACGTGCCGGGCTGGGTGCTGCGCCGCCGGCCCGACAGCCCGGCCGCGCAGGCCGCACGACGCGCCGGCCAGCAGGAGACAGGCACGACCAGGCCGACCACACTTGAACCCACCACATCTGAACCGACCGCACCAGAGCCGACCACGAACGAGCCCGGCCAGCCCGAGCCGCCAGGCACGTGAGTTGAGCCACAGCCCAGCCCCGGGCCCCGGTATCGCTGGCGTTTCCGCCGTGCGAGGCCGAACGTAGAAACGGTTTGGCCGCAGGTGGGCTGCTCTGCGGCTATGGACACCGTCCGACCCAGTCTGCCGCGTTGGAGGGGACGCCTGATCCCGAGTCGCTCGTTCCCGGCCGCCCGCGCCACGTCCGGGCGGAACGGGTAGATCTGACCTGACCAGGCAGTGACCCCAGCCCAGGCCCCGGCGTGACGGGTACCCGCCCGTCGCCCGTCGCCGCCCGGCCCCCGACGACCACCGCGACCAGCAGACAAGTCAGCCGATTCGGCCGATCCAGCCGGCCGAGTCACCGCGGATGAACACATCAACGGTCCACGTCCGCAACCGTCCGTGTCACGGGCCGCCTGTCAGAGCCGCCAGTCATGCCTTGAGGAGATAACGGTGGGATACCAGACCGAGAACCGGCGGAACCTGATGCTCTTCGCGGGGCGTTCCCACCCGGAGCTCGCGGCCGAGGTGGCCCGGGCCCTCGACGTGCAGCCGGTCCCCACGAACGCGTACGAGTTCGCCAGTGGCGAGATCTTCGTCCGCTTCGAGGAGTCCGTCCGCGGGTGTGACGCCTTCGTGCTCCAGTGCCACACCGCGCCGGTGAACACCTGGCTGATGGAGCAGCTCATCATGGTCGACGCGCTCAAGCGCGCCAGCGCCAAGCGCATCACCGTCGTCGCCCCGTTCTACCCGTACGCCCGCCAGGACAAGAAGCACCGCGGCCGCGAGCCGATCTCGGCCCGCCTCGTCGCCGACCTGTTCAAGGCCGCCGGCGCGCACCGGCTGATGTCCGTCGACCTGCACACCGCCCAGATCCAGGGGTTCTTCGACGGCCCGGTGGACCACCTGTTCGCGCTGCCGCTGCTCGCCGACTACATCGAGAGCAAGCTCGACACGTCCGAGGTGACCGTCGTGGCGCCCGACTCCGGCCGGGTGCGCGTCGCGGAGCGGTGGACCGACCGGCTCGGCTGCCCGCTGGCGATCATCCACAAGCGCCGCGACCCGAACGTCCCGAACCAGGTCAAGATGTTCGACGTGGTCGGCGAGGTCCGCGGGCGCACCTGCGTGATCGTGGACGACATGATCGACACCGCCGGGACGATCACGAAGGCCGCGGAGTCCCTCAAGGAACACGGCGCGACTGACGTGATCGCCGCGGCGACGCACGGCGTGCTGTCCGGCCCGGCCGCCGACCGGCTGAAGAACTCCGAGATCAGCGAGGTCGTCCTCACCAACACGCTGCCGCTGCCCAGCGAGGCCCGACTCGACAAGATCACCGAACTGTCGATCGCGCCGCTGATCGCCGCCGCCATCAAGGCCGTCTTCGAGGACGGCTCGGTGACCGGCCTGTTCGGCGGCGACGCCTGACCCTGCCGGCTCCGGCCCTGCGGGGCCCGGCCCTGCCGGCACCGGCCGGCACGACCGCGGCGGCCGGGTGAGCCCATGGGCTCACCCGGCCGCCGCGCATCGGCCCGGCAGGAGTCCGGGCCGCCCCGCGGGCGCGGGCGGGGAGGGCGGGAACGGGTGGGCCGTAGAATCACCCGACATGACGCAGGACCGGCCACGGGTCTCGCTCACCGGCATCAAGCCGACCGGCGATCCGCACCTGGGCAACTACATCGGGGCGATCCGCCCAGCCCTCGACCTGGCGGCGACGTACGAGTCGATCTACTTCATCGCCGACTACCACGCCCTGACCTCCATCCGGGACCGGGCGAAGTTCGCCGCCTACACCCGGTCCGTCGCCGCCACCTGGATCACGCTCGGCCTCGACCCGGAGCGCACGGTCTTCTACCGGCAGTCCGACGTCCCGGAGATCTTCGAGCTGACCTGGATCCTGTCCTGCGTCACGGGCAAGGGCCTGATGAACCGGGCGCACGCCTACAAGGCGGCCCGTGACCGCAACGCGGAGAACGGCGTCGCCGACCTCGACTCCGGCGTCAACATGGGGCTGTTCAACTACCCCATCCTGATGGCCGTCGACATCCTGGTCATGGGCGCGGACGTCGTCCCCGTCGGCCAGGACCAGTCGCAGCACCTGGAGATCGCCGCCGACATCGCCGGCTCGTTCAACCACCTCTACGGCGACGTGTTCAGTCTGAAGATCCCCGAGGCGGTGCTGCCGTCCGGCGTCAACGCGCGGACGATGCCCGGCACCGACGGCCGGAAGATGAGCAAGTCCTACGGGAACACGATTCCGCTGTTCGCGCCGCCGTCCCAGCTGCGCAAGCTGGTGCGCGGCATCCGCAGCGACAGCACGCCGGTCGAGGCGCCGAAGGACCCGGACTCCTCCGCCGCCTTCCAGATCTACGAGAACTTCGCCGACCCGGAGGCGGTCAAGGACATGCGGGTCCGCCTCGAGCAGGGCGGCACCGGCTGGGGCGAGCTGAAGAACGCCCTGTTCGAGACGCTGGACGCCTGGCTGACCCCGCTACGGGCCCGCTACGACGAGCTGGTCGCCCCGGGCAGCGAGCTGGACGCGATCCTCGCCGCCGGCGCGGAGAAGGCCCGCGAGCGCGCCCACCCCGTCCTCGCCGGCGCCCGCCGCGCGATCGGCGTCGGCTGACCGGTCCGGCTACTCGGCAGGTCCGGCCGGCCGCCAGACGGGCTGGTCGGCCAGCGGGGCCAGCGGGTCAGGCGGGCTGGTCGACCGGGTGGAGGCGGGCCTGCTGGGCCAGCCGGGCGAAGGCCGCCACGTCGAGGGTCTCGCCGCGGGCGCCCGGATCCACCCCGGCCGCGCGGGCGAGCAGCTCGGCCCGGGCCGGCGAGCCGGCCCAGGGGGCGAGCGCCGTCCGCAGCGTCTTGCGCCGTTGGGCGAAGGCCGCGTCGACGGCCGCGAAGACCTCGCGGCGCAGCCCGGCGTCCGCCGGTGGGGCGGGGCGCCGGGTGAAGGCGACGAGGCCGGAGTCCACGTTGGGCTGCGGCCAGAACACCGGGCGGGGCACGGCGCCGGCCGGGCGGGCCTCGGCGTACCAGGCCAGTTTCACGCTCGGCACGCCGTAGATCCGGCCGCCGGGTGGCGAGGTGAGGCGGTCGGCGACCTCGGCCTGCACCATCACCAGGCCCCGCTGAATCGACGGGAACCGCTCCAGCAGGCCGAGCAGCAGCGGGACGGCCACGTTGTACGGCAGGTTCGCCGCCAGCACCGTCGGCGCGGCGACCGCCGGCGGCAGGTCGGCCGGTTCGACCCGCAGGCCGTCCGCCTCGACGACGTGCAGCCGGGCGGCCACCTCCGCCGGCAGCCGGGCCGCGGCGGTGACGGGCAGCGCGGCGGCGAGCACCGGGTCCACCTCGACCGCGGCCACCGCCGCCGCCTCGGCGACCAGGCCGAGCGTGAGCGAGCCCAGCCCGGGGCCCACCTCGAGGGCGACGTCGTCCGGGCCGATCCCGGCCAGACGCACAAGCCGGCGGACCGTGTTCGGGTCCACCAGGAAGTTCTGGCCCCGGCGCTTCGTCGGCCGCAGGTCGAGGGCGTGGGCCAGCTCCCGGATGTCGGCCGGCGAGAGCAGCGCCTCGGTCGCTACCAGGGCCCGAACGTCCGTTCCGCATTGGCGGCGACCTGGGCGGCGAGCTCGTCCACGGCCTCGCCGCGGGTCTGCGCGAGCAGCCGCAGGGTGAGCGGCACCAGGTACGGGCCGCCGGGCCGCCCGCGCCACGGGACCGGGGTGAGATACGGCGCGTCGGTCTCGACCAGCAGGAGCTCGGCGGGCACCACCGCGGCGGCGTCGCGCAGCTCCTGGGCGTTCTTGAAGGTGACGTTGCCGGCGAAGGACATCACGTACCCGGCGTCGGCGCAGATCTTGGCCATCTCCGCGTCGCCGGAGAAGGCGTGGAACACGACCCGCTCGGGCGCGCCCTCCTCGGCCAGGATGCGCAGCGTGTCGTCGTGCGCCTCCCGGTCGTGGATCATCAGGGCCCGACCGGTCTCCTTGGCGATGGCGATGTGCCGGCGGAAGCTCGCCTGCTGGGCGGCGTGCTGCTCCGGGGGCGTGCGGTAGTAGTCGAGCCCGGTCTCGCCGACGGCGCCGACGCCGTCCAGCCGGGCGAGCGCCGTGATCGCCGCGAACGTCTCCTCGTCGACGCCGCTCGCGGCCGCGTTGGGGTGGATCGCCACCGCCGCGCGGACCTCCGGGTTGGCCGCGGCGATCTCGGCCTGCCAGCGGCTGGTCGGCAGGTCGACACCGACGGAGACCATCCGGGTGATGCCGACCGCGCGGGCCGCGGCGATGGCCTCGGCCACCGGGGTGCCCATCAGGTCGAGATGGCAGTGCGCGTCGACCGCCGGGACGGGCAGCGGCTCGGGCGGCGGTGGCGGGTCACCGACACGTCCGGAGTTCCTCGCCACCCGACAGCTCCTTCACCCGAGAACGCACCCGCCGACATCCCCTTGCCCACCGCAGATCCTAGGACTCCCGCCGGGTGTACCGCCCCGACGGGCGTGGGATTCTGAAGGAGTGCTTGACCTCACGGGTTTCTGCCGATGACGACTCCGCTCCCCGTCGCGCTGGTCACGCCGCTGACCGGACCGGACGCCGCCCTTGGCCTGGCGGCGCTGCGCGGAATGACACTGTGGGCACGTGACGAACGGCTGCCGCCACCCTGGGACGAAGTGGGCGTGACGGCCTACGACGCCCACCCCGACCCGGTCGGCGCGATGCGCTCGGCCGCGGCGGCCGAGCCCGCCGCCGTCTTCGGCCCGGTCGGCCCGCGCGCGGCGCTCGGCGCGCTCGGCGCGGCGGGCCGGGTCGTGTTCAACGCCGGCGCCCCGTCCACCCGTTTCATGCGCCAGTCGTTCCCGCACGTCGTCAACGTGGCCGCGCCGACCTCCACCTGGCCGCGCGGGGTGCTCTCGGCGATCCGCTCGGTGGACCGTCACGCCCGCCGGGTCGCGCTGCTGGCCTCGGGGGATCTCGCGGTCGAACTGACCTCGGTGACCAGGGCCGCGGCCCGTTCCCAGGGGTACGAGGTCACCTCCAACGTGTTCCCGCCCGGCCGCGGCGCGCAGACCGCCCGCCTGCTCCCGCCGGCGGACGTCCTCATCGTGCACGGCGGGGCCGACGACGAGCTGGAGATCGCGAACGTGCTGCTGCGCCGCTCGTGGCGGGCCGCCGCGTTCTCCACCGCGGTGAGCGCCGAGGCCACGGCCACGCTGGGCGCGCTGCGAGAGGGCCTGCTGGCCCCGGCCAGCTGGGCCCCGGACAGCGTCGCCGAGGTCGGCACGGGCCCGACCGCGCGGGAGTTCTCCGCCGACTTCGCCGCGCTGCACGGCGTCCCGCCGACGGCGACCGCCGCCTGGGCGTACGTGGCGGGGCTGATCCTGGGGCGCTGCATCCGCCACTGCGGCGGTGTCGGCGACGCCTCGCTGCTGGCCGCCGCCCGCGGCCTCGACACCACGACCATGCTGGGCCGCTTCCGACTCGACGAGGTGACCGGGCTCCAGGTCGGCCATCAGGTCCCGATCGTCCAGTGGCAGTCCGGCGCGTCCTGGACGGTCTGGCCCCGCGAGGCGGCGCGCGCGCCGTTCCACCATCCGCGCTGGAACGCCCCGCCGCCGGGCGGGGTGGACGTCGAGGCCGACCCGCGGCCCGCGGCCGGGGCCACGGACGCCCCGGCCGACGAGCGGACGGCCACCGGCCCGGGCCCGGGCCCGGAGCCGACCCTGCCGCTGCCCGCCCAGGACGCCCCGACCGGTCCGTTCGGCTCGTCTCGCCCGTTCGGCCTGGGCCGGCCGCGGCCCGGGCTGGGCGGCGGCTTCGGCGCGCGCTGGCCGGCCTCGCCCGCTCCGGACGGGCCCTCCGTCGGGCCGTCCGGTCAGGATGCCGACGCCGGCCGGCCGGCCGGCTGGCCGGGCTGAGGGGGATCGCGATGTCGGCACCACCCGCACCACGCTCACCTCGGACGGGCGAGGACCCCTGGGGGGCCCGCGGACGGCCGCCGGCCCGCCGCGGACGGGCGCGGGCAGGCCACGGTCAGCCGACGGACGGTCGTGGGCGGCCGACGGACGGTCGGGCCCAGGGCCGCGGGAGGCGGCGCACCACCGTCCTCGGGGTCCTCGGGGTCCTGAGCATCATGTTCCTCGGCGCGACCGTCCGGCTGTTCGTCCATCCCCGGCGGGACTCCCCCGCGCCGGTCGACGCCATCGTGATGTTCGCCGGCAGCCCGGGCCGCCTCGAACACGCGGTGAGCCTGGCCGTGGCCGGGTACGCGTCGACGCTGGCCGTCTCGGTACCCACCTCGGACGACCCGTGCCCGCCGACCATCCCGAACGTCGAGGTGATCTGCTTCGCCCCGGATCCGCTGACCACCCAGGGCGAGTCACGCTGGGTGGCCGCCGCGGCCGCGCGGTACGGCTGGCGGTCGGTGCTCGTGATCACCTCGACCAGCCAGACGACCCGCGCCCGGCTCCGGTTGGGGCGTTGTTACTCGGGACAGGTACTCATGAGCCCGGTGGCACCACCGAGAATCATGTGGCCGTACATGATCGCCTACGAGTGGGCCGCGATGGGCAAGGCGCTGATCTTCCAGCGGGGCTGCTGATTTCCGCTGGTCTCGGCAGAGCACTGCCGGCCCGTCGATCTCGGCAGCGGGGGCCGCCGGGCTACCTGTCGATCAGCAGCCACGCTGCCAGACGAACGCCTTCACGGACGCCGCGGTCTGGTAGGCGAACAGATACGGCCACTGCCGCCAGGGGGTACTGACCGCGTCCACCAGGACCTCGCCGTCATAGCAGCGCTCGATGCGCAGCCTGGCCCGGCTGTCCTGGGAGCGGTCCGTGACGAACAGGATCGAGCGCCAACCGTGGATCCTGGCCAGCCGGCCAGCTTCGCGAGCCTCGCCCTGGGTGGTCACCGGGTCCGGCCAGAAGCAGATGACCTGGATGTCCCGGCCGATCTCGGCCGCGTCGGGGCACCGCCAGGTGCCGGGCATCGAGACCACCAGAACCGGTGCTATGCCGGACCTGGCCAGTTCGACGGCCTTGTCCCGTCGTTCGCCCGGGCCCCCAAGCATGAAGATCGCGTCCACGGGACGAGGCTTGTCGATCCTCGGGAAGACGATCATTCGCATGTTCAGCACGGCGACCAGAACCGCGGCACAGAGCGCCCCGGAGCGCAGCGCACGCCGCCACCGCGACCGTGCCTGTTGTGCGTCTGTGATCACACTCGTGACTGTAGAGGGCCGCGCAGGTGGCCGCGGACCGGTCGAGACGTGCTCTGTTTCACGTTCCCCGACCACTCCCCACGGGAAATCGCCGGACGCGGCCGGAGCGGCCAGCCGGAAGAAGTCAGCCGACGTCGCGTGACGGTACGCCGAAAATCGGCGCGGCGCGGCGCGCGCAAACACCCGGGCACCCGTCCCGAATTCCGGTGGGCCGATGAGAGAAGATTCCGCACCCCGCACCCAGCACCCCGCACCCGGCTCTCCGGGGCCATGCGGGCGGCCGGCCTCCCAGCCGGGCGGCGCACGCTGCCGGGGCGGTTCAGCGATCGGCCCGGCCAGACATCACCACGCCCTCGCCAGGAGGTCATGGCCGACATTCTCCAAGCATCGCTCCGTTCCGGCGGGGCATCCAAGTGAACCGGGTTCACCCGTGGGCAGCCGACACTTCATCCCATGGTCGACATCGCGCCCAGAAGAGATCTAAGCCACCCGCCACACGCACCGAAGGACCACGACGAAGCGAGTGGGGGCTGATATAGTTCAGCACGCGGATGTCGGCCGCCGAGGTGTCGCTCAACCGACCTCGACGACTACCGGGTCCGCGGTCATGCGCAGTGGCGCGGCACCTCCTCGCCTCATCCTTGCTGCCCAGCTCCCGCCGCCCGCCGCGCCGTCCACCAGGCCAAGCCGGGGACCGCCGGCGCAGGTCCGACATCGACCGCAGATTCATGCCGTCCATACTTCCGTGTATCGGAGTGTCCGGCCGCCGAGAAACCCATCGGGTTCTCCGGCTCTCCGGGTACCGGACGCAAGAGGGAGATCTTCCGTGGCCGTCCTGGCTACCACGCAGTTCACCGGCTCCACGACCGAGATTCCGGGCCTTTTTGTGTTCGATGTTACGTCCATCGAGGATGAGCGCGGCTGGTTCCAGGAGAAGTTCCACCACGCCAAGCTTGTCGACGCAGGGATTCCGGCAAGCTTCCAGGCCGTCCAGAACAGTCTTTCCTACAATAAAAATTCAGGCGTGACACGGGGCTTTCACGCCGAGCCCTGGGACAAGTACATATCGGTGGTCAAGGGCCGCGTCTTCTGCGCCTACGTCGATCTGCGGTCCGGGAAGAACTTCGGAACCGTCGTCACCGTCGAGCTCGACCGGAACCGAGCCGTCTTCCTGCCACGGGGGGTCGCGAACTCCTATCAGACGATCGAGGACGACACCTACTATCTGTACAGCGTCAACGAGCACTGGAGTGCCGACCGGTACGACAGCTACGTCTTTGTGAATCTTGCCGACCCGGTCCTAGGCGTGCGGTGGCCCGTCCCGTTGCGCGAGGCCGTGATATCCGATCGAGACCGGCACCACCCGTCGCTGGCCGACGTGAGCCCAGTGGAGATCGCGCCGGCCGCGGTCGCCGGCCGCGGGGACGCGGACCCGGGCTGACCGAGTCGCGGCCCGGCCTCACGGCCGGCTCGGGACGTCGTGCGGCGCCCAGCTCCGGACAACCCGGGCGGGCGCGCCCACCGCGAGACTGAAGTCGGGCACGACCCCCTTCACGACGCTGTTCGCGCCGACGACGGCGCCGCGGCCGATCTTCGAGCCAGCGGTGACCACACAGTTCTGGCCCAGCCAGGCGCCGTCGCCGATCACCACCGGGGCGACGCCCGTGTGGCCCTGGTCCCGGATCGCGACGCCGGCCGCCCGGTAGGCGTGGTCATGGTCGGCCACGTAGACGCCACGCGCGAACATCGCTCTGTCCCCGATCGTGATGCCGCGCACGGCCGACAGCGTGCACCACCCGACGAACGACGAGCCCGCGCCGATTCGGATCACCGGCGCCGCCGGCTCGCCGTCTCCGCCGATCACCTGGAACCACGAGCCGGGGCCCACATGGACGCCGGCGCCGATCGACATCCAGCGAGCGCCGTAAAGCCGGAACGGCGGCTCGATGTCGGTACGCGGGCCCAGCGCCCCGAACGACCCGGTCAGGAACCGGGTGAAGGCCCGGCTGCGGGCCCTGCGCCACAGGTCGAGGGACCGCTCGGGTAGCGAACTGCTCATGGCCTCGTCAGATGTCGGGACGGGTGAACCGTGCCGGATGCGAGCTCGGGCGGAACGCCCGACTGGCTGGGGACGCCGCCCGTGGGCTCGGAGTACGGGGGGTAGCCGGGCCACCAGTCCCGCCGCCGGCCCCAGAGCGCGCGCCAGTCGCTCGCCCGCGCCCGCGGCCGCCCGCGGGCCAGCCCCGACCCCAGATCGGCCAGGGCCCGCAGCGCCACCCCCAGCACGATCATCGCCAGGCAGAGCCGCTGCCGCCGCCCCGTCCAGTGCTTCCGCACCAGCGTGGTCTTCCCGCGCAGGACGAGCACGTGCTTGGCCGCCCAGTTCGAGGACGAGGCCCCGACGTGGTGCACGATCGTCGCGGTCGGGACGATCGTGGGGCAGTAGCCGGCGGCCCGTGCCCGCATCGACAGGTCGGTGTCCTCTCCGTACATGAAGAACCTGGGGTCGAACCCGCCCAGCCGTTCGAAGAGGCCGCGTCCGACCAGCAGCAGGCATCCGGTGACGACACCGACCTCGCGGACGCTGTCGCGCTGCCAGCGCCCGAGGGACTCCGGATCGAAGATCCTCGATCCGCGGAACATCGTCGACAGGCCGACCCCGAAGCACACCAGGCTCCACAGGCTGGGTGCCCCCCAGCAGGAGCTCGGATCGACCGATCCGTCCGGCCGCAGCGTCCGCCCACCGTAGAGCCCGCAGGCCGGGTTCCGGCGGGCGAAGGTGAGGATCTCGGTGATCGCCCCCTCCAGGACGACGGCGTCGGGGTTCAGCAGGAGCAGGAAGTCCCCGCTGGCGTGGGAGGCCGCCAGGTTGACCGCGCGGCCGAATCCGAGGTTCGTCGCCGATTCGATCAGCCGCACCGACGGGAACACGTCCCGGATGGCGTCCGGTGATCCGTCCGTCGAGGCGTTGTCGACAACGATGATCTCTGTTTCGGCCCCGGGCGGCTCAGCCAGGACGGACTGTAGGCACCGAACCGTCAGCTCCGCGGTGTTGTAGGACACGATCAACACGGACACCTCGACGGTCACTGCCCACCCGCCGGGTGGGAGCCGGAGCGCCGCCCGGTGCCGTCCGCGTCGGTACGGTCATTCCGCCCAGGCCGGTCCGCCTGGACGGCATGGCCGGAACGGGCCGACTCTCCGCGCCTCCCGATGACCTTCGCCGGAACACCCGCGGCCAACGCTCCCGCGGGCAACGACTTCGTGACGACAGAACCGGCGCCGACAATCGTGCTGTCGCCTATCGTCACGCCTGGGAGAACCACCGAGTTGGCGCCGACCCACACGTCGTTGCCGATGACGATGTCCGCCTCCCGCTTCGGCTGGCTGTCGATGACGATGTCCGGCAGCGTCTCGTAGTTCGCGGCCGTGAGAAACGTGCCCGGCCCGATCAGGGAGTGCTCGCCGATCTCGATCCGGCCAGTGCGGTCACCGGCCCACAGCGAAACCCGCTCACCGATGTGGGCGAACGCCCGTATCTCCACCCGCTCCCCGTTCCGGACGGAGACGTTCGGCGCCAGGCGGACACCCCGTTCGATCGTCATCCGGCGGACCTGCTGGACATGCGAGTAGTTGTAGAAGTGGAGGATCCGCAGTGAGTGCAGCAGTGCGCGGGCGTCGAGCAGGGAACGGAGAAAGCCGAGAACCCTGGTCACGTCGTCTCCTCAGGAAGGCGCCGGCTGCTGTCGTCACGCTCCCAGGAACCGAGGTCGCCGCGGCGGACCTTCCGGACGGCCAGCAGCTTCGCCACCGCCGAGATGGCGAGGTAGGCGGGGGCTGCGGTGAGCAGCCGGCGATCGGCGGCGACGACGGACAGCCAGGACGCGCCGCCGGTGTTCCGGTTCTCCACGGGCACCAGCCCACGATTGCGGAGCTCGATGTTCCCGGCGTACACCCGGACCTTCCTCCGGACGAAATCCCGCACTGTTCTCGCGGGATAGACAGTGAAGTGGACGGAGTCCACCGTGACCCGTTCCTCCGCGCTGAACTGGTGGTAGAGGTACAGATCGTCGGCGATGGCCTCGGGAAAGCGGGCGAAACGCTTCCGCCCGACATCGCCGACACCGACGACCCCGGAGCCCACGTGCCCGTCGGCGACATAGGGCAGACGCATCCAGATCCGGTAGTAGTCGCGGACGGGCCGGGCCACCCCGGTCATGCACGGACGCAGCGCGGGCGCCGCGGCGAGCGCCGCCCCCGTGCGCAGGACGGCGGCGACCTCAAGCAGCGCCGATCCGGCGACCTCCACGTCGGCGTCGACATAGAAGCGCGGGAAGGCCATGGCCGCCGCGTCCCCGGTGTTCAGGGCGGCCGCCTTGTTCGCTCGATCCGTCTCGATCACCCGGACGCCACGGGCACGGGCGGCCGCGGCGGTGCCGTCCGTACATCCGTTGCACACCACGATCACGTCGAGCGCTCCGACGGGCAGCCCGGCACTGAGCGCCGCGAGGCACCGTCCGATGACGGACTCCTCGTTGTGCGCCGGCACGACGACGCTGGCCAGGACGACACTGGCGGGGACATCACCGGCGCCGTGCGGTGCCGGGGCGGAACCCACGGAGAGCGGTGCCGTCACCCCGTCGCCGATCTGAGCTCGTCACCCTCGTGGTGGCCGCCAGATGCCGTCGCCGGCGGGTTGGAGCCGGTCTGCCCTCGGCGGCGCGGCGCCGGGACGGCGCAGTCAACCGTCCTCGGGCGGACCCGCTCGCCGGCCGAGCGCTCCCGCCCGGTGATGCGGTCGAAGACATCCACGTAACCGGGGACCTGCAGGCTCCAGTCCAGCACCTCGACCGCGCGCTGCCGGCCCCGCTTGGACAGGTCGGCCCGCCGCTCCGGGTCATCGAGCAGACGCTCGATCGCGGCGGCGAACCCGTCGATGTCGCCGGGTTCGACGTATTCCGCGATGTCCGCGGCGGTGACCCTGGTCTCGACGAGATCGAACGTGACCACGGGCAGGCCGTAGGCCATGTATTCCATGGTCTTGTTCATGGTCGACACGTTGTTGAGCGGGTTCATCGGGTCCGGTCCGACCGCCAGGTCGGCGGTCGAGAGGTATTTGTCGATCATCTCGTGGTCCGCGCGACCGGTGAAGGTCACGTGGTCGTCGAGATCCAGCTCCGTGGCGAGCGCGCGCAGATCGTCATAGCAGTCACCGAAACCGAGCAGGGCCAGGTGGACGTCGGTGCGGCCGCGCTGGTGGACGAGGATGTCGAGGGCACGCAGCGCGTTGTCCACTCCGTCCTGCGGGCCCATCACCCCGAGATAGCAGAGCAGAAACTCGCGGCCTTCCCGCAGTTCCGGGTGGACGGCGCCGGGCCGCATCCGATCGGTGTCCGGGCCGCTGCGCACGACCGTCGTGTCCTGCCTGGTCCGGCCGCCACGGCGGATCGCGATCTCCCGGTAGGAGTTATTGGTGGAGATGACGTGGTGCGACAGCCCGTAAGTGATGCGTTCGAGCGCGAAAAGGAAGGCGAGCAGAATCCGCGACGGGCGCTCGAAGCGCGACTTGTAGACCTCCGGGCATAGGTCGTGCTGGTCGTACACAAGGCGCACACCACGCCGCCGATAGAGTAACGCGAGCAACGCGTAGGTGTCCGGCGGATTGCACACCTGGATAACGTCGAAGCCGCGTTCCCGGTAGACCTTGCGCGCCAGTCGGGCAGTACGCATCCAGCAGACAAAAAACTCTTTCATATATGAGATTACGCCGGACGTGGCGACGTACGGCTCATACTTGTAGAGGTGTACATCATCGAGTAGCTCATAGCCCGGGTCACCCGGCCCCTTGGGGCATATGACCCGCACCTCGTAACCGGCGCCCACCAGGGCCTGGCATTCCAACCAGACCCGCCGGTCGAGCGGTACCGGCAGGTTCTGCACTATGATCAGCACGCGATTACTCAACGTCACTGCTCCCCCAGATTGACCAAGTGAACCTGCGATGAGCGCCGCCGCTGGACACGTCACCCACTGACGACATACTAGAACAGATTTTGTTCGATCCGTCCGGCCCTTTGGGGAACTCGAGATGAACCGGGCGGCCAGGTCGGTCAACGCATCAGGGTACAGTGCCCTGACCATGCGTTTTAGCGGAAAGCTTGATCGTCTGTGGCGAAATCCCGCACCGAACCGGCGTCGCGATCTGCTCGCCGACAAGCATTCTTAGACGGAAAGCAAGGACGCTGGCTCGACACCTCGGAACTGAACCGGGGCCTTGCCGGGCGGTCCCGGAGAGGTGTGGCGGCGACGGCCGGCGCCCAAATCTGGCGATTGTTCACTCAATTCGGCTCAACGATTGTTCTGGCCCGGCTGCTGTCACCGGACGCCTACGGCCTCGTCGGGATGGTGCTGGCGATCTCAGCCCTCGCTGATCAGCTGACGGACCTCGGGCTCTCCCAGGCCGTCATCCAGCGCAAGACGATCACGCACAGTCAGGTCAGCGCGCTGTTCTGGGTCAACGTCGTGGTCGGGTTCAGCCTCGCGGTCGCGCTGGCCGCGGCCAGCCCGCTGATCGCCCTGTTCTACGGGCACGACGAGCTCGTCGGAATCACCCTCGTCGTCGCGCCGTCGTACCTGATCACCGGCGCCCTCGTCCAACACCAGGCGCTGCTCCAACGGCAGATGAAGTTCGGCTCCGTCGCGGCCCGCGACATGATCGGCCGGACTACCAGCATCGTCGTGGCCATCACTCTCGCGTCGCTGGGGGCCGGCTACTGGTCGCTGGCGCTCATGCCGACCTCGGCGGCCCTCGCCCGGGCGGTCCTCGTCTGGACGGCCTGCGACTGGCGGCCGAGCCGACCGGCCCGCGCGGACGGCCTCGCGCCGATGCTGCGCTTCGGCGGCAGCGTCGCCGGCTCCGGCCTGCTCGGGTACGTCAGCCGCAACGCCGACAACGTCCTGGTGGGCCGGTTCGCCGGGCCGGCGGCCCTCGGCCTCTACTCCCGTGCGTACGCGCTGCTCCTGCTCCCGCTGCAGCAGGTCAACCAGCCGGTCAACATGGTCGCGATCCCCACCCTGTCCAGGCTCCACGACCAGCCGGACCGGTTCCGCGACTACTACCGCGCCGCCGTGTTCACCGTGGCGCTGCTCGCTCTGCCACTGGTCGTGCTGATGGCGCTGCTCGCCGACGTGTTCGTCACCGGCCTGCTGGGCGCGCCGTGGAGCGGGGTCGTGCCGATCTTCAGAGTGCTGGCGATCGCCGGATTCGCCCAGGCGATCAGCTCGACGGCGACCTGGCTGTGGGTCTCGCGAGACCGGGCCGACGAGATGCTCAAGGTCGCCGCGGTGACCCGTCCGCTCACCGTGGCCTCGTTCTTCCTGGGATTGCCCTGGGGGCCGGTGGGCGTCGCCTGGGCCGTCAGCATCGCCTCCGTGGTGACCGCCATCCCGATGCTTGCCAGCGCCACCCGCGACACACCGGTGAGGCTGGCGGACGTCGCGACCTCGATCGCGCCGGCCGTCCTCGCCAGCGCGGTGCTCGCCGCGGTGACCGCCGGGGTGCGGGCGGTGGTGAACCTGCCCCCGATCGCCGAGCTCGTCACCGCGGGGACGGCCGGCGCGGCGGCGTATGTGGCTGTCGTCTCGGCCATGCCGACCTGCCGGCGCCAGCTGCGCGGCGTGCTGCGCGGAAAGCGCGGGCCGACGCCGGGTCAGGGGCCGGGTCAGGGGCCGTCCGACAGCCCGGCTCCCGGATCCGTCCCGCCCCAGGATCAGTGGCCGCTCGCGGCGGCGGCCGAGCACGGTGCCCGACGCCGACGGCCACACCGGCGGTCTCGTTGATCTCGACGGAGGAACCGACCATGCCCGAGCCCGACCCCCGCTCCGCCCCCGCGCGCGACGTCGTGTTCACCCTGTCCAGGGAGACGCTGCGGGACATGGCGATCCGCTCGTACATGCGGCCTCCGGACCGCGTCCTGCTCACCCTGATGCAGTCGCCGCGGGTGCGACGGCTGCTCGTCGCCGAGCCGTTCCGCAGCCGGGTGACAGCGTTGGCGAAGGGCGACCCGGTGGTGGCCGTTCCACCGACGAGCAGGCCGGACCGCTACGTCGTGTCCGCGCGCCGCTGGCGTCGCGAGGACCCGGTCTCGCCCGCGATGCTGCGCCACACCTACCGGCGCTACGACCGGGTGCTGCGACGGGCCGCGGAGCAGGCCCGCTGCGAACGGCCCGTGGTCGTCACGACGTACCCGCTGCTGGCGGGGCTCGCCGAGTTGGAATGGGCCGACTCGGTCGTCTACTTCGCCCGTGACGACTGGGCGACCTACCCCCCGCTCGAACGCTGGCACCCTGCGTTCCAGGAGGCCTACGCCGAGATCCGTCGCCGGCGGCGGCCGGTGGTCGCGGTGTCGGAGTCGCTGCGCCGGCGGCTCGCTCCCACCGGAGGCTCACTGGTCGTCCACAACGGCGTCGATCCCGCCGAGTGGGAGCGGCTGCCGCCGGCACCCGCGCTGACCGCGGGCCTGCCCCGGCCGTGGTGCGTCTACGCGGGCACCGTCGACGACCGGCTCGACGTCGACATGGTCGCCCGGCTGGCGACGGAGAGCACGGTGATACTCGCCGGGCCCGTCAAGGACGAGCGGCACGCCGCCCCGCTGCGGGCGTTGCCCTCGGTGGTCCTGCCAGGCCATCTCCCCCGGCCGGCCGTCACCGGGCTGATCGCCGCAGCGGATGTGTGCCTGCTACCGCACCGGGTGACCTCGCTGACGGAGGCGATGGATCCAATCAAGCTGTACGAGTACCTGGCGGCGGGGCGGCCCGTCCTGGCGAGCGACCTGACCCCGGTCCGGGGCATGGGACCGCGGGTCAGGCTGCTGGCGCCGGGCGACGATCCGGTGGCCGCGTTCCGGGAGGTCCGCGGCTGGCCAGAGGTGACCGAAGCGGAACGCCACCGGTTCGTCACGGCGAACAGCTGGCCGGCCCGTCATGTGGAGTTGCTGGACTTCACTCTTGGCGGCGGTCCGGAGCGGACGCGGCGGCCCGCGGCCCAGCCGGCGTGAGGCCGGTGCCGCGAGGGCCGGCGTACCCCGGTTCGGCCCTCACGGCGTTGGTTCACGCGATGCCGGCGGGCTGCCGGGCGGCCGGGACCAGCTCCGCCACGCTTTGCTGGTCACCGCGCGGGCCCCGCCCCTGGACGGGTGCCCTCGCGGCAGGCCCGGCCGGTGTGGGCACGGGCCGCTGTTCGAGTCGCCACAACGCGCCGGTGACACCCAGCGTCAGGTAGAACAGGCCGGCGAAGGCCGGGAACGACAGTGAGTCGAAGCTGTACGAGGCCGCCGCGACGGCGACGAGCATCGCGGCGAGGGCCTGGGCCAGCTCCCGGGTCGCCGCGTCGGCGGCGCGCCGGGCCACGCCGAACGCCATCGTGATCCCGCCGAGCATGACGATGACGAGCGCGGCCAGACCCACGTATCCGGAGGTGAGGATGGTCCCGAGGTACTGGTTGTCGAGGAAGAAGTACTTCGCCGGGATGAAGGTGCCCGGCCCGCGCCCGAACCACGGCCGCTCGCTGATGTAGGCCTGCGCGACCGCGTAGTCCGCGATCCGTCCCTGATAGCTGGGATCGGTCTTGTAGTTCAGGAACAGACTGCGCAGCGTGCCGAGCACGCCGGGCACGGTGGCACCGAACGCGCCGACCCCGATCACCAGCCAGACGAACACGTTGAACCGCCGCCGCCAGCTCCACACGACGCTCTGGACCAGCAGCACGCAGCCAAGCCCGATGATCGCCGTCCGGGAGACGGAGAGAGGGGCGGCCGCCGCGGTCAGCACCAGCGCCCCGGCGGCACGCTGCCGGGCACCCCTGGTGACAGCGTGAAAAGTCCGGTACAGCGCCAGCGGGACGATCATGGCGACGACCACCCCGAACTCGATGTAGTGCGACGCCGTGCCGGCGACCCGGGAGGTGCCGCCCCCCCGTGAGACGGACTCCAGCGCCGGGGACCACATCACGAACCCGGGAAGCCGCAGGTACCTGCTGTAGTCCTCGTGCGTCAGGTACTGGACGATTCCGAACAGCGCCATCACGGCCCCGAAGGACACGATGCGCGAGATCAGGACCTCGAGCCGGGCCCGCGAGGGGATTCCGTCGGCTGCCGCGAGCGCGATGCCGACGAGCGCCAGAACGGCCAGGATGGACCGGTCCGAGGCACGGGACTCCACCCCGTCGAGCCCGCGGCGCTGACCGGCCACATAGGCGGCGAGCAGCGCGCCCAGATAGATGAGCAACAGGCTCCGGACCGGCTGGCGGTCACGGCGGACCAGGCCGGGATGCAGCCAGGTGCACAGCCAGGCGCCGGCCAGCACCAGGCCGAGCAGGAACACCGGCCGGCCCGCGGCGCCGAGCGACTGCAGGGTGTTGCGCGCCGGGATGACGAACAGCAGCACGCCGAGGAGTGTCAGCATGCTCACCGCGTCCGGCCGCCACCGGGCGATCGGGAGCGCCGCCACCGTCCGCAGCGCCGCCTGTCCGGGCATCGTCACCGCGGGCGGCCGCTTCGGTCGAGGTCCGGCGGGACGGGCCCCGCTCCGAGTCGGCCGCCCGTCCGAATGGTCACCGTGTCCTCGTTGACCGCCGCGGTCTCGTGCCCCGGTATGGCCCGCTCCGAGGCGTCCCTGCCGTACAGCGGCGCGGCCAGCGGATCCGGCTCCAGAACCAGCGGGCTCCGTGGTGATCCGGCGTCCGGCGGGCTGTCGGGCCGGCGGGTTCCACCGGCCGCGGCGCGACGGCGGGCGGCGACGAGGCCGTCCAGCGCCACCGCGAGGCCCACCGCCGCGGCGAGCGCGACGACGCCGATGACGATCCGCTGGCGGGAACGACCCGGGTACTGGGCGGGTGAGAGGTTGGCCCCCTCGGCCGCCGGCATGATCGAGTACTGTGCGCCCGGATCAGCTACGCCGGCGCTGGCCTGGTGCGCGACGAGGTGCCGGTTCGCCATCGCGACGACCTCCTCGACGGTGCGCCGGGCCAGGTCGGGCGTCGGGCCCGTCACGCTGACCGACAGGACCAGCTTGGCTCTGGTCCAGCTGACCTTGTAAGTGGGGAGAAGGCCCAGCTTGTGGATCTGCGCGCGGGACGCGTCGGCGTCCATGGCGCGTTCCTCCAGCGAGCCGGCGAAGCCGACGCCGCCGGAGTTCTCCACGCTGCCGGTCGGCGCACTCGACCGGCTCGGCGGGGCGTTGACGAAGGCGTCCATGGCCGCGGAGTACTGCGGCTTCACTCCCGAAGTGGTGACCAGGGCCGCGGCGATCCCCAGTGCCACAACCACCAGGAACACGTACCAGCGCCGAATGGTGATGCGCATGATCTGCCATATATCCATCTGAGCGTTCCCTCCCCTCCCACGCCGCCGGCGCTCACCGACGGCAGATGTTCCGATCGCCTTTCGGCACGTCGTCGGGCCCAGCGGGTCCGTGTTCCTCCCGTGCCTCGTAAGGACGGCGCCGTCACACGCCCTCCGGTCTTCTCCTCCGGCCCGGCAGATCACATCCCTCGCAGCAGGCCAGCCAACCGACCCGCCTGCGCACCGGTGTTGAACGTCTCCTCGACCGCCTGGCGGCCGGCCCGCCCGATCTCCGCCGCCCGGTCGGGGTCGAGCAGGAGCCCCGCCAGCTCCGCGGCGAGGGCACTGGAATCACCCGGCGGAACGAGCAGTCCGGTCCGCCCGTGATCGACGTAGTCGGACATCCCCGAGGTTTCGGTTACCACGACGGGGCGGCCCGATGCCATCGCCTCGAGAACGACACTGATGCCACTGACATGTAGGTTCGGACGCAGCGCCACCACCACGGCGGAGGCTCGGGAATAGAGATCAACAAGATCGGCGTGGTTCATTCTCGGGTGTCGTTTCCCGAGCGTTTCCGGAATCGTCACCTCTCGACCGGTCACCAGTTCCAGGCGCAGCCCGGCGACTTTTCCGGCCGCGTCCGCGATGGCGGCGAGAAGCGTGTCGTGGTCCCGGTGCCGGTCGTTTCCGACGCTGACCACCAGGCCGGGTACCGAATCGGTTTCGGCCGGCCGGAAGAAGTCCGCGTCGATACCGAAGGGCAGATGGGCGAGTCTGCGTTCGGCGACCCCCAGGGCGTCCCGGAGCACCGGGAGCTGGGCACTCGACAGCACCCAGACCAGCTGGGCCGAACGTAGCGCGCGGGGTGCCAGCGCCAGTGCCCCCCGCGGCCGGCCCACCGGATCGGTCAGCCAGATGACGCCGGTGGCGACCGGCCGGCCGCCCCGCCACCGCTCCATCGAGGCAGCCGGTACCCCGGCCCGTTCGTCCCAGCACAGCACCGCCTCCGCCGCCGCGTCGATCCGACGCGCGGCGACCTCCCGCCACTCGAAGCCCCCCAGCGCGCGGGTGACCCTCGCGCCCGGCGCCCGGTGGCTCACCGCCGGCAGCGAACCGCTGGTTCGAAAGCCGTGGTCGGCAAGCCTGTTCAGCCCGTACGGCCAGACGTCCGGGACCTCGCCTCGGGCGTGCCGACGTTCCCAGTCGTAGGGGTCGAGGCCCCGGCTCAGGAGCACCTCCACGACCGGCCGTGACTCACGGCCCGTATTGGCGGTGTCGGCGCGAGCGGCGGTGTCCGCGCGAGCACCGACGCCGCGTCGCGGTGGGGCGGTCACGGCGCGAACTCCCGACATCTCTCCAGGGCCTCGTCCGCACTGGTCGCCCAGTGCACGAGGTCGCTGCCCGAGGTCCACGCCTCGAAGGTCCCGCTGACCTTTCCGTAACTGTTGTCAAACACCGAGTGTGGGATACCGAGAAGCAGGCAGAGAATGTGCGCGTGCAACCGGTCGGTCACCACATAACGCGCGGTACACAGGAGGCTCGTCGCTGTTTCAACGCTTACCGTAGCCATTGTTTCATAGGCCGCGTGCAGCGCGGGGCGGGCCGCCCGGTGCCCATCCGGACTCCGGCCCAGGGCATGCCGCTCGAGTTTCGGCAGCACTTTTGCCGATTGCCACCGCGCCGCGGGAAGGCCGCGTATTCCCCAGTCGGCCCGACGTATTCCGGGGCCGGCCACGCCCGCGATGGCTCCGGTGCCCTCGACGTCATCGCGGGCAAGGCACAGCACGCCGTCGGGACGTACCGGCCGCGGCGGTCTCAGTGGGCCGTTGGCCAGGGCCGAGTCTGGCGCTAACACGAGCGGCACATCGAAGTTCTCGGTGGCGAACAAAAGGCTACGCCGTTCACGGACCATGAGAGTGAAATTCGGATGGGCCGCGGTCACGCGTTGGGCCTCGGAAAGCGCCGTCCGACTACGGAAGGAAATACTCTGCGGAAGTTGGATCACGGTACGGTCCGGGAAGTCACGCAGGACCCGGACCCGGAGCTCCTGATGCCCCGGCCAGAGGTCACCGAAATTCCCCCCGCCGAGTAACAGGACAGGCCCCTCCGGCAGTGCCTCCCGTAACCGGTCCGGCCGGTAGCGCGCGGTGTCCGCGACGTAGGCGACTCTTACTCCCAGCTGTCGGAGAATCTGGCGTACGCCGAGCCAGATGGCCGAGTCACCGCTGTTGCGGTGGTACGGGAAGTCGAGGAGCGCCACGTCGGTCGTCCCCGGCGGCAGCAGGTCGGCGACGGCGGCCGTGGCCCGCGTCGACAGGCTCTCGATCAGGCGGGCAGTGGATGCGACCGCTGCCGTCGAGGCGTACGGGACCCCTGTCGCGGCCTCCGTCATTACTCGCGTCCCCCAGCGTCCCGTAATCCCCGGATGGTCCGTCGGTACAGCACCGCGTCAGGTCGTCGCGGCCCGGCCGCGCGGGGCCCGCCGCCGCACGAGCCGGTGCACCCGCCGTGCGTCGGACCTCGCGATCGCCTCGGCAAGCGCCCTGACGAGCACGGGGTCACGGTTCGCCCGGCGAAGTTCCCGCAGGTTCACGACCGCCCAGTGCCGGGGGCCTCGGCCGGGGAGGTCAACCCGCCGCACGACATCCGGATCAAGACCGGACGGGAAGCAGGTGAACTCGCCGAGCACGCCGAGGGACTCCAGGGCGAGCATCGTGCGCAGGCACTTCTCGCACCGGCCGCAGTTGAAGTCGCCGCCCGGGTTCTCCCAGCAGACCCTCAGGTTCTGCCGGACGACCGGGTGCCTCGCGATGAAGGCGACCTTCTCCTGGCGGGTGGCGTCACATCCGTCGTGCTCGATCGCGATCTGGTCGCTGGACAGCAACGGATCGGTGAGCGGGTGTGAGGCGAGCGGCTGCAGCTCGTGGTAGGCGAGAGTCCCGGCGACCAGCGCGCGACCGAACCGCCGGGACAGCAGGTGCGCGACGGTGGCGAGCCCGGACGAGACGTAGGCGGGCCAGCTGACGTGCGGATCCGACAGCGCGCGCAGGTCGGTCTCAAGCTCGATCAGCTCCTTGCCGAGGCTCTCCACCGTCCGGCGCAGGCTGCCGGAAACGACTCGTCGCAGCTCGGCGTCCTTCAGAGCGACGTCGAATCCATGCACGTAGACGACCGCGTCCACCCTGTCGATGTTGCGCAGGAGCGTGTAGAAGCTGTCGACCCCGCCGGAGAAGAAGCAGAAGGTCTCGGCCCCCGCCGGCCGGGCCGAGCGAGCGGTCCCGGTCAGCACCTGTACCGGCTCGAGGGCGGGATACCACCGCGACATCAGCGCCTGGTAGTCGTCCACCCGGGCGGCCAGCACCTCGCTGATCGGCCCCGCGCACTCCAGAGTCATGCCGCGCCGCATGGCGATTGTCAGCGTGGCGGTCAGGCCGGCGTTCGCCGTCTCGGCAAGCTCTACGCCCGAGGAACGGAAGTACGCCTCTTCCGCTCCCCTCAGGCCACGCACACCGATGGAGACAAGATCGCCCGACGCGGACGAAACCTCCACCTTCATGACTTTCCCCCTAGTTATAGCCCTGATAGCGGGCAGGGTCGAGCATAACGGGGTGGGACACCGAGATACGAGAATTCCGGGATGTCCCCGACCCATCTCGTCGAACGGTACTACCTCGACGGGAGATCTTCCGGAGCAGCTACGTGGACGCTTGCGGGAGCAGGCGCGGCCGCGCCTGCTCCGATGACCCGGGCGCGCCATCGGATGCCGATTGCTTGCTTGTCGTCAGAATTTGTTTGCTAGACGACAGGAATCCGAAAGTGGCACCTCGACCTCGCCTCCGACAGTCGGACCGACACCTGACGAGCCGAATCGACTGCCACGAAGGAAGATCTGCCACGGCACCCATTCACCAGCCCACCATAATGTAGCGGCACCGGCACGGAGAGTGCCTAGACGGTTTCCGGAAAGAATTCAAGCCAATTTGTAGCTACGCCCTCCGGCATGCGCTTAAACTGGTGACGACTCTCACGCAGACAGGGTTCAAAGCATGAAGGTCGCAACGCCTCCATCATTCAGCAATCCGATGCCGGTCCTGCATCCGGTCGACCGGCAGCGAGTTGCCCGGTCCCCGGCCGCCACGGACCGGCGGGGGATCGAGAAGGCGGGCGGCAGCCGGGATGCGTGTGGGCACAGGGGAAGCCGGCGTCGGGAACACCCGCCGCCGGGTCGGTGGCGTGGACAGCG
Organism: Parafrankia discariae; assembly: GCF_000373365.1. Taxonomy (NCBI): domain Bacteria; kingdom Bacillati; phylum Actinomycetota; class Actinomycetes; order Frankiales; family Frankiaceae; genus Parafrankia; species Parafrankia discariae. Next base: position 72,260 of record NZ_KB891208.1, on the reverse strand, counting down.
ACGGCGGCTTCCGGGAACCAGTCGGCCGGCGTCGGATATCCGACATCGACCGGCCCGGTGCCGAGGGGCCATCGCAGGTCACGGCGTCGAGTCGTTCACAGGAATGCGCCGCCGCGCCCAGTGAGCGCGGCGGCGAGGGGGGAAGGTTACGTGCCTGTTCGTCGAAGTATCTACGCACTCAGTCCGACCGAGGTCCAGGCGTTCACCGACGCGCTGAACACCCTGAAGCAGTCAGGTGTCTACGACCAGTTCGTGACCCGGCACCACACCGCGATGATGACTTTCACACCGTCCTCACAGGCCGTACGGAACGCCGCGCACAAGGGACCGTCGTTCCTGCCCTGGCACCGCCAGTCACTCCTCGAGTTCGAATCCGCGCTCGCCACAGTCCTGCCCGATTTCGGAATTCCTTACTGGCCGTGGGAGGCCGACGCCGCGCTCCCCGACCCGAAGCAGGCTCTGATCTGGACGGCAGATTACTTCGGCGGGAACGGTTTACAGAGCAACGGCTGGTATGTACAGGACGGACCGTTCGTCAGCTGGCAGGCGATCATCCTGAACAGCTCGACGAATCAGCTCGTCCCCCGTTCAAGGGTTGGACTCATCCGGAAGTTCGCGGTGGACACCGGCGCGACAACCCTGCCGACTCAGGCGGACGTCGCCGACTGCCTCACCGAGTCACAGTACGATCATTCGCCCTGGATCGACTCCCAGAGCACGAGCCCGAGTTTCCGTAACCGGATAGAGGGCTTCCTCCGGCACGCCGGCGAGTCATCCACCCAGGCCAGGATGCATGGCCGGGTGCATCGGTGGGTCGGCGGCGACATGGGCGTCAGCACGTCCCCGAACGATCCGATCTTCTGGCTGCATCACTCGAACGTCGACCGGATCTGGTCGATATGGCAGGCGTCCGGGCACGCTACCGACTACCTCCCGGTCACCGGCGGGCCGACGGGCCACAACCTGAACGACGCGCTGCTGGGTCTTGCCACGTCCGGGGTCACGCCCGCCTCGTTGCTCGACATCACCACGCTCGGCTACAGCTACGCGTAGGGGGAGAGACATGACCGAGATGTCACGCCGGCGGGTGCTGAGCAGCGCCGGAGTCGCGGGTGTGCTGGCCGCCACCGGGTTCGTCGCCACACGGCCGACCGAGGTGGAGGCCGCCACCGCGGATCCCCTGCGGTCCTTCCGATCGGGCCAGATCAAGGATCTCAGGATCGGCGGGCGAGCAGTACAGATCGCCGAGAGCCCCAGTGATCTCGTCGTCACCGTCGACGGGCGGCAGTTGAACCACGTGCAGATTCATCGGGACAGCCCCACCCGATACCTGTCTCACGTCTTCCCGCACCACGAGTTCGCGGACGTGAGGTCACTGGTCGCTGCCCTGGTCGAAGGCGACCGGACGCTCCTCATTCTCTGAGATTCGCTGCAGCGAGCCGCCGTGCCGAGCAGCGGCCAGACGCAGTTGTCCGTGGGTCCCGGTCGCGACCGGGACCCACGGATCCGTACGAGTGGGGGATCGGGGGGCCGTCGGCCCCCCGGTCACCTCAGCATTTGGGGTCGTCGTTCACCGGGCGGCCGGTGTCGGCCCAGATGTTGGACTGGTCGAACTTCACCTGGCTTCCCTTGAACGCCTTGATCCCGTACAGGCAGTTGCGGCCGAACCGGTTGTTCACGAAGGTCACGTCACCGGCCCCGTTGAGGGTGAAGCCGCCGCCGTTGATGAAGTTGCCGTCGAAGACAACCCGCGAGATCGGCCCGATGTTCTGCCCGAACATGTAGCCGGCGTTACTCGACTCGCCGGTCGTCTCGTTGATGGGAATCAGAGTGTTGTGGCGCAGCACGATGTTGCTGCCGCCGGTGGTCTGTACCGCGTCGTTGTGGCTGGACGGGGTCTGGGCGAGATGATGAACGTACGAGTTCTCGATGAGGATGTTGTCGTTAACGAAGAAGCCGTCGATCGTGTTCGAGATGTTCACCCGGCGAGCGGTGAAGTCGGCGGTCGACATGCCGGAGTTCGAGGCACCCTGCCCGTCGATGGTGACGTCCTCGACCAGCAGGTTCCGCCCGAGGTTTTTGATCACTGCGGAACCCGACGACCGGCAGGAGATCCGGGAGTTCCGGATGACGACGTTGTCGGCCTCCACTCGGATGCACCCGCGCACATCTCTGTTCTCGATCACCGTTCCCGCGCGGGTGATGCGCTGGTCACCGGAGAGGAGGGTCAGCGACGTCCCCGCCCGGACGCCGGTGGTGCTCGCGTTGGGCATGCCGGCCGGGATCGGCGTGATACCTGACCCACCCGGTGCGGGCGGCGCCGTGCTCGGGCGCGGTTGCCCACTCGTCGGCGCGCTGGGAGTCGCGCTCGTGCCAGGCCGCGGGCTGGCGCTCACCGGCGGGGACGTGCTCGGCTGGCCGCCCGTGGTCGCCGCCGGCCCCGTCGGGGCTGGCGATGACGGCTTCCCGATGAGAAGGGACGCATCGTCCGCGTAGAGGAACTGGCCGCTGGGAAGCCGGTCGGCGACGACCGCGAAGTCCAGCCGGTGGCCCGTGGCTGTCGCCCGCAGGGAGACCTCGATCTTTCGCCAGGTGGCATCGTTCAGGGTGACGTTGGTCAGGGTGCGCGCGGCCGTGCGGGCACCGTCGAGCTCGGTCAGCCTCAGCTGGACGCGGGTGCCCGGGGCGGTCGTGCGCACCCAGACGGCGCCGAGATAGGTCAGCCTGGCGCCGGTCCAGGGCACGGCGTCCGGAGTGTCGGTCAGGGTGATGGCGGGTACCCGGGCCCTGGCCGTGACGACCGCCGCGCCGGACCCGCTGCGGCCGGGCACCGTCGGGGACAGGCGAGAGCTCTCGGATGGCCCGACCGACCAGCCCGCCACCGTGTTCTCGAAGCCAGGGTTCGGAAGGAAGTTCACACCGTTCTGGTACCGCGGCTCGGTGTCGGCCAGCTGGATGGGCTTCCCACCCGCGTCGTCGCCTCCGAGCGCGGAGTGCAGGATCGCGCCGGTCGTCCCGCCGACCACGACAAGGAGGCAGAGAGCGGATACCAGGATCTTGCGTCTGGCGGTTCGGACCGCGCGGTCACGCCTGCGCCGGTCACGCCGCCCCACCCGGCGGCCCGCGCCACGCGAATTCCGCGCGGGGCCGTCCGGTCTTGCCTCGTCCTCGATGATGCTCTGATGCATCTGCAGCCAGCTCCAGAAGATGGACGGCCGGGTTCACGGGAGCTGTCGCCTGCTGGCGGCCAGCGGCTTGGAACCCGTTGACAGAATGTGCACCCCCCCGTTGAGAGCACTCCCACCGGGGCAGCCCGGTTCGGCGGGCGCAGGCGGGATGCATTCATCAGGATGCTTTCAAACTGATTCCTCTGATTCCGCCGATTTTTCTTGACATAAAGCAAGCATTGACGGCCGGCCGACGGCTACAGCCCGTGACAGCCAGAGCCGCCAACAGCCAGAGCCACTAACAGCCAGAGCCACCGACAGCCAGATTTTCGGAATTTGACACACAGCCGATAATCCATGCCTGGCAGAGTGGCTATCGTACCCCGACCACTCCGCCTCGCCAATGGATACTCGTAGGGAGGATGTGGACGTCCGGTCTGAGGGATGCCGTCGGATGCACGCGGTCGGGTAGGCGCTGTCGAACGGACGCCGGAACGGTTGCTGAACGTCTGGGGGGCACGGTAACCGTACGAGACCGCCGGTCCCCCGGTACGGCCAAGCGGAAGGAATTCCACACCGAGACCACAGATGAGAAAAGACCTGCCGCGGCACGACGCGGCTCCACGCCCTCATGGTCCGTGCGGGCGGCACTGCACGGCAGACATCGCCAGGAATCACCGCCCCGAAGTGCGAGTTCCGCACCGACGCACCGGTCACCCGGGCGGGCCGGGGCGGCTCACCCGTCGGCTGTTCCCGGGGTCTCTGTCCGTTCCGAGTCGCGGGCGGCGATCACGGCCGCGTACACCTCCCGGGGTGACAGGGAGTACTCGGCGGCCACCGCCTTACGTGCGTCCCGCGCCGGCATGCCACCCGCCGTCAGACGGGCCACCGCCGCGGCGAGCGCCTCCGGCCCGGCCTGAGCGGGCGCCGCCAGACCAGCCCCCGGCCCGGCCTCGGCACCGGCACCGGCACCGGCACCGGCACCGGCCTTGTACGGCCCCAGCCCTGCCCAGCGCGCGCCAGCTGGCACGCTCGCTCCGCCCACCCGGGCGGGCCCGGCGCTCGCGTCACCGGCGATCACCAGGGTGAACTCACCGCGGACGGTGCGCCCGTCGCCGGCCCAGTCGACCAGGCCGGCCAGGTCTGTCCGGACGATCTCCTCCCAGGTCTTCGTGAGCTCGCGGCACAGCGTCGCCCGGCGCGGCCCACCGAAGGCCTCGGCCAGGTCGCGTAGCGACGCGCCCAGCCGGTGCGGCGACTCCAGGAAGACCATTGTCCGGCTCTCCGCCGCGAGCCCGCGCAGCCGTGAGCGGCGTTCCCCCGCCTTACGGGGCAGGAAGCCCTCGAAGGTCCAGCGGTCCGAGGGCAGCCCGCTGACGGCCAGCGCCGCCGTGACCGCCGACGGCCCGGGAACCACGGTGATCGCCACCCCGGCCGCGGCCGCCGCCGCGACGACCCGGTAGCCCGGATCGGAGACCGCGGGCATGCCCGCGTCCGTGACGAGCGCGACGGTGCGCCCGGCGAGCAGCTGCTCGGTGAGCATCTCGGCGCGGGCGCCCTCGACCGCGTCATAGCAGGAGACGACCCGCCCCGTGATCGTGATCCCGAGCGCGTGCGCGAGGCGGCGTACCCGGCGGGTGTCCTCCGCGGCGATCACGTCGGCGCTCGCGAGCACCTCACCGAGCCGCGGGCTCGCGTCGCGAACGTCGCCGATCGGGGCACCGCACAGCACGAGGGTCCCGGACACCCGACCAGTCTGCCAGGGGGCAGGACCTACCCTGATCGGTGTGACGGCGACGACGGCGCACCTCCCCCGTTCCGAGACCGGCGCATCGGAGCGCAGCCGCCCGGAACCGGCCACTGCCGCCAGATCCGGCCGCACGCCGCGTGAGCGGCTGTGCCCGCCGATGCCCGGCGACCGCGCCGTCGGCTGGCTGGCGCCCCTGTTCGTCGCGGTGACCGCCGGGATCCTGCGGTTCTGGCGGATCACCGAGCCCCGCGGGCTCTACTTCGACGAGGTCTACTACGTCAAGGACGCCTGGGGTCTGATGACCGCCGGGTACGAGATCAACTCGAAGACCTGCGACGGGCCCGCCTACGTGGTCCATCCGCCGTTCGGCAAGTGGCTCATGGCCGCGTCGCAGTGGCTGTTCGGCTACGTCGACTGCGCGGGCACCCCGCACGGCAGCCCCGAGCTGGGCTGGCGCTTCTCCTCCGCGCTCGCGGGCACGCTGGCGGTGCTGGTGCTCGCCCGCGCGGCCCGCCGGATGTTCCGCTCGACGGTGCTCGGCTGCTTCGCCGGCCTGCTGCTCTCCATGGACGGGCTGGAGTTCGTGCAGAGCCGGATCGGCATCCTCGACATCTTCCTGATGACGGGCATCGTCATCGCGCTGGCCTGCCTGGTGCTCGACCGCGACGACGGCCGGCGCCGACTCGCCGACCGCCTCGACCGGGCCGCGGCCGGCGGCGGCTCCGGAGCCGACTCCGGTGCCGGTGCCGGCCCGACGCGGGCCGACCTGCGGTTCGGTCCCCGGCTCGGCCTGCGCCCGTGGCGGCTGGCGATGGGCGTCGCCCTCGGTGCCTCCATGGGGGTCAAGTGGAGCGCGCTGTACACGATCGTCGGCTTCGCCGCGCTCGCGCTGGCTTGGGACGTCGGTGCCCGCCGCACGGCCGGCGCCCACTCCCCCGTGCTGGGCGCCCTGCGCCGCGACCTGCCCGGGTGGCTGACGGGCTGTGTCCTGCTGCCGATCGTGACGTTCCTGGCGACCTGGACGGGCTGGTTCGTCACCGACGGCGGCTGGTACCGCGACCGGTACGGGCCCGGTTTCCTCGACGCCTGGCACGGCTGGTGGGACTACCAGATGGAGGTGCTGCACTTCCACGAGGGCCTGTCCGACTCGCACCCGTTCCGGTCGGCCCCGATGAGCTGGCTGGTGCTCGGCCGGCCGATCGCCTACTTCTACAGCTCCCCGGCGTACGGCGCCGAGGGCTGCACCGCCGTCAACGGCTGCTCGCGGGAGGTCATCGCGCTGGGCAACCCGGCCGTCTGGTGGGGTGGGACGGCGGCGCTGGTCGGCTCGCTGGCGCTGTGGGTGCGCGCCCGTGACTGGCGGGCGGCGCTGGTGCTCGTCGGTTTCGGCTCGGCGTTCCTGCCCTGGCTGCTGTTCCCCAGCCGGACGATGTTCTTCTTCTACGCGCTGCCCTCACTGCCGTTCCTGGTGCTGGGCCTGACGGCGATGGCGGGGCTGGCCCTCGGGCCGCGCGAGGCGTCCGAGACCAGGCGGCTCGCCGGCGCGCTGTCCGTCGGCGTGTACACGGTGATCGTGGTCCTGTTGTTCGCCTACTTCTACCCGATCCTGGCCGCCGAGGTGATTCCTTATTCATCTTGGCGAATACGTATGTGGTTCCCCGGCTGGATCTGACGGGACAGGCCCCACCCAGGCCGCCGTCCGGGCCGGAAGCGGTTGACGGGAGCCGCTCGCCACCACGCCGGTCGGCCCGTCGGCGGACGGCGGGGCCCAGAAAGAGACCACAGCCGTGTCTCATGTCACCTTTGCCGGAAAGTCCCCCTACAGCCGGCGACACCATGAAGTGACACCATCACCGAGAGAAGGTCTCGGCGAAGTGAGGCCGGCACGGGGGAGACATTTCGACATGGGTAGTCACCGAAAGTCCACGCCGACGGTAGCTAGCAGCAGCACCACACCGGCGAACGAGGGGGGTCACGCACGCCCCGACAATCCGATCGGGGATCGTGGATCGGTCACCACGTCCCTTGGCCGCGGAGACGGGGAGCCCCTGACGGGTCTCCTCGACACGATCGGTCACCGGCCACGGGTGTCCGGGGGACCAGGACTGAGAGGAAAGAGCATGGCGGATGTGTCGGTGCGCTTCGCGATGACCGATGACAGCGAGATCGTTCTGAACCTCTCGCTCACCCAGGCGATCCGTCTCACCGAGGCGATCGCGTCCAAGGTCAGCCAGGCCATGACCGAACAGCCGCGGGCCGGCATGAACGGCAGCAACGCCTACGGCCCAGGTGTGCGTCCGGGGCCGTACTCGACCTCCTGAGTCCCCACCGGGCGGCGTCCCGGCGAGCCTCGGCGACCGGCAGGCGCCGTCCGTCACCGCAGCGGGTATCCCGACGGCGGTCCGGCGGGCGGCCGGCCGGGCGTTCCCACCACCACGTCGGGACGCGCCCGGTCAGCCCGCACGGCGTCGGCGCGGGCCACCTCGACGCGGGCGGCTTCCGCCCGCATCGCCTCGGCCCGCTGCATCTCGGCCCGTTGCAGTTCAGCCCGCTGCAGTTCAGCCCGCTGCATCTCGGCCCGCAGTGCCTCCGCCCGTGCCATCTCCAGGCGCGCGGCCTCCGAACGCCCAGGGTCCGACCGCCCGGGGCCGGACCGGTCGGTGTCCGACCGCGCCGGGTCGGCACGCCCGACGAAGACATCGGGCCGCGGCGCCTCGCGCCGGGCCGGCTCCACCGCGCGTCCCGCCTCGGTGACCGGCGGGTCCCCACCGGGGCTCCCGACCGTCACGTCCTGGCTTCCCGCCGCCGCGGGACGCCCCGGGCCGGAGCCCGCGACGAGCACGTCGGGGCGCCGCACCGCCGGCGGACGTCCACCGCCGGGACGCCCGGTGGCGCCGCCGGTTCCGATGGCACCGCCGGGAACACCCATGGGGACCTCGGGGCGCCCCACGGCCACCTCGGGCCGCCCCACGGCCACCTCGGGCCGCCCCACGGCCACCTCGGGCCGCCCCACGGCCACCTCGGGCCGCCCGACGGCGACCTCAGGACGCCCGGGGGCTCGCGCGACCCCGACCTCGGCGCGAACGGCGTCGGCTCGGACGGTGTCAGCACGGGCCGCATCAGCTCGGGCCGCATCACGAGCCGCGTCGGCACGGGCGACGCTCAGGCGGGCGGCGTCCAGGCGGGCGATGTCCCGGCGGGCGGCCTCCAGCCGGGCCGCGGCGTCGAGGCGGGCGGCGTCCAGGCCGGCGGGGTCGAGCCGCGCGGGATCAAGGCGTGTGGGGTCGAGGCGTGTGGGACCGAGCCGCGCGGTGTCCGGGTGCGGGAGGTCGTCCGGCGGCGGGCCGGTGAGCTCGGCTATCAGCGCGTTCAGCAGGCTCAGGTCGCGGCGACGGATCTCCGCCGCCGTCGCGGCGTCACCGGGCCCCGGGGCCAGCGCCGCGCGCACCCGGCCGAGCCGGGCGCGCAGCGCGACGACGTCCGCCGCGGCCAGCAGCCCCTCGCGCAGCACGAGGACGACGTGGCCGCCGTGGTCGACGACGTCGAAGGGCTGACTCATCTCCATCGTGACCACCCGGATGCCCACCGGGGCCTCCTGGTCGTAGACCAGGCAGAGCTTGTCCTCGGCGAGAACCTCCGCGGAGCCGTCGTCCCACAGCACCGTCGCCCGGGCGGTCGACGGCGCGGCCGAGGACGCCGCGTCGACGCGGACACCGCCGCCGACCGGGCGCGCCTCCTCCTGTGACGCCGGATGCACGGACAGCACCGTGCCACGACGAGACCACACCCCGCCGCCAAGATCGTCCACCGGGAAGACCCGGTCGCCACGGGCGAACATGACAAGGCTGGCTCGACCGTCCGCGATGGTCGGCAGCTGCTCGGTCATGGCGCGATCGTAGGGCGCCCGCCCAGGCGCCGGGCACCCGAGACCCTCCACAGCCCGTTGGACGGCCCGCCGCGCCCCGGTCGCGCGCCGGTCGCCACGCAGGCGACTTCACCGTCAGAACAGGGACTTCCGCCCCGGGACGCCCACCCGGAGCCCGCCGTGCCGGGCTGCTCCCGGGCTACCCCGATCGGGTAGTGGGGGGCACTTTCGGCGGTGGCCGCCGGCCCGGTGGGGCGGGCGGGATGGCCTGCCCGCTGGGATACCTTCGGCTGACCACGCCGAAGTGGGCCGCAGTGACCACGCCCCGGGACGACACACCGCCCGCCCGGGGGCTTCCCGCAAGGCCCGTCCTCCGGCCGCGCCCGGACATCCCGACCCGCGGAGGTCCGCATGCCCGCATCCGACTACCCGCCGATCGAGGAGCACGCGGTCATCGGCGACCTGCGCACCGTGGCCCTGGTCGCCACGGACGGCACAATCGACTGGTACTGCCCGCAGCGCTTCGACGGCCCGTCGGTCTTCGCGAGCCTGCTCGACGCCGAGCGCGGCGGCTCCTTCCGCATCCACTGCGCGCTGTCGAAGGCCAAGCAGCTCTACCTGCCCGACTCGAACGTCCTGATGACCCGCTTCCTCACTCCGCACTCGGTGGGTGAGGTCGTCGACTTCATGGTCCCGATCGACAACGACCTGACCGAGACGCCGCACGTGGTCGTCCGCCAGGCCCGCGCCGTGCGCGGCACCGCCGGGTTCCGGCTGCGCTGCGATCCCCGGTTCGACTACGGGCGGGCGTCCCACACGGTGACGCTGGTACCCGGCGCCGGCGCGGTCTTCGAGTCGGCCACCGGCACCCTCGTGCTGCGCACGGCGCTGCCGCTGCGGATCGAGGGCACCGCGGTCACCTGCGACTTCGAGCTGGCGATGGGCGAGACGGCCGACATCCTCCTCGAATGGGACTCCCGGATCCGCCCGCTGCAGCCCGGCGAGGCCGACAACCTGTTCTCCCGGACGCTGGAGTACTGGCAGACGTGGGTGCGCCGGGGCCGGTACCACGGCCGCTGGCGGGAGATGGTGCTGCGCTCGGCGCTGGTGCTCAAGCTGCTGGTCTACCGCCCGACCGGGGCACTCATCGCGGCGCCGACCACCTCCCTGCCGGAGGAGCTGGGCGGGGTGCGCAACTGGGACTACCGCTACACCTGGATCCGCGACGCGGCGTTCACCACCTACGCGCTGATGGCCCTCGGGTTCACCGAGGAGGCCGCCGCGTTCATGGACTGGCTCGAGCAGCGCTGCAAGGAGGCGCCGCCCGAGCTCGGCCTGGGCGTGCTGTACAGCGTGGACGGCAACGCCGACCTGGACGAGATCGTCCTCGACCATCTCGAGGGCTACCGGGGGTCGCGGCCGGTGCGCATCGGCAACGGCGCCGCCGGCCAGCTCCAGATCGACATCTACGGCGAGCTGATGGACTCGGTGTACCTGTACAACAAGCAGGTCCCGATCTCCTTCGGGCTGTGGGAGGCGCTCGGCCGCCAGCTCGACTGGCTGGCCAGGCACTGGGAGCAGCCCGACGAGGGCATCTGGGAGACCCGGGGCGGGCGCCAGCGCTTCACCTACTCGGCGGTGATGACCTGGGTGGCGTTCGAGCGGGCCTGCCGGATCTCCCGGCAGCGCGGCCTGCCCGGGCCCACCAACGACTGGAAGGACCACGCCGGGCGGGCCTACCGGTTCGTCCAGAACGAGGCCTGGGACCCCCGCAAGGGGGCCTACATGGAGTTCCCGGGCTCGCCGCGGCTGGACGCCTCGCTGCTGTGCATGCCGCTGGTGAAGTTCTCCGGCCCGACCGACCCCCGTTTCCTGTCGACGCTGGACCGGGTCGGCTCGGAGCTGGTGAGCGACAGCCTGGTGCGCCGGTACGCCGCGGACGGCAGCGACGGCCTGACCGGGGACGAGGGCACGTTCAACCTGTGCTCGTTCTGGTACGTGGAGGCGCTGACCCGCGCGGGCCGCACGACCGAGGCCCGGCTGGTCTTCGAGAAGATGCTCACCTACGCCAACCACGTGGGGCTCTACGCCGAGGAGATCGGCCCCTCCGGCGAGGCCCTGGGCAACTTCCCGCAGGCCTTCACCCACCTGGCCCTGATCAGCGCGGCGATCCACCTGGACCGCACCCTGGGCTGACCCGGCCGGGCGGTGTCTTGCCCCGGACACCCCAGCTCGGAAGAGTCATCGGGCCACCTATCCTGGCAATCCGGTCCAGGTGGCCCGGTCGCGGCGCCGCCGCCCGCGCCCACGCGGCGGCAGGCCCGGCGAGCCCGCCCGCTGAGGAGGTGAAGGCGCGTTGGTCGGCCCGCACCCGCCCGGCGGTCCGGACGACCCGCTCGACGGCCCCACCACCCTGCTCGGCAGCGCCGCGGCACCACAGGCGCCCCCCGCCCCGGCCCGGACGGGCGGGGACGAGGCCCGTGGCGACCTCACCCCGCACCTGATCGGGACGTCGGTCTGGACGGACCGCATGCTCGCCGACGCCGGCATCCCCGTCCACGACACGCCCCTGGTCACCGTGGGCGGTGGGATCGGCTCGTTCGTCCTGGTCGACTACCTGCGCATCGCCGGCGTGCCGACCTCGGCGATCCGGGTGCTGTCCAACATCGACACCCCCTGGCAGACCTACCGGTACCTGACCCGGGTCTCGCAGATCCCCGACCACGAGCGCATCCGCTCGGACTCGAGCTCGACCCCGGACAACATCTGGGCCTTCCCGTCCTACGCGGTGCGGGAGGCGTTCGCGGCCCGCGACCTGCGGGGGTTCGTCAAGCCGCTGTGGCACGTCGCGACCGAGCCCCTGCTCTCGGACTACTTCACCCCCCGGATCAGGATGGTCTTCGACGGCCTGGCCCGCGAGGCCGCCCGGATCTCGTATCCCGAGATGCTGGTCTCCGGGCAGGTCAGGATGGTCCGCCGCCGCGCGGGCGGGGGATACCTGACCGTGCTCACCCCTCCGGCCGGGCGGTCCGCGACGAAGCGGGTGGCCTACCGCAGCCGGTACGTCCACCTGGGAGTCGGCTACCCGGGGCTGAAGTTCCTCCCGGACCTGCAGGAGTACCGCTCCCGGTACGGCGACGTGCGGCGGGTGGTGAACGCCTACGAGCCGCACGAGCACGTCTACGACGAGCTGATCCGGCACCCGGCGACGGTGGTGGTGCGCGGGGCGGGCATCGTGGCCTCGCGCATCCTCGACCGGCTGATCACCGACCGCGACCGGCACGGCGCGCGGACGCACATCGTGCACCTGTTCCGCACGTATGTCCGCGGCTCGCACGGCCCCAGCGTGTTCATGCGCCGCCGAGGCGGCGACGGCTGGGCCTACCAGGGGTTCAACTACCCGAAGTCGGTCTGGGGCGGCCAGCTGAAGGCGCGCATGCGCACCCTGGAGGGCGACGAGCGCAGGGCGCTCTACGACACGATCGGCGGGACGAACACCCCCCGCCGGCGCCGGTGGCAGGCCCAGCTCGCCCGCGGCCGCCACGAGGGCTGGTACGTGACCCGGGTGGGCGAGGTACAACGGCTCACCCCCGGCCCGGACGGGACGGTGGTCACCCGGGTCCGCACCGCCGACGGGATGCTGGAGGTCCCGGCGGCCTACGTCATCGACGCCACCGGTCTGGTGGCGGACATCCGTGAGCACCGGGTGCTGGCCGACCTGCTCGACCACTCCGGAGCCGGGCACAACCCGCTCGGCCGGCTGGACGTCGAGCGGACCTTCGAGGTCCGCGGGACCCGCAACGGGCCGGGGCGGCTCTACGCCTCGGGCGCGGCGACCCTCGGCGGCTACTTCCCGGGCGTCGACACCTTCCTCGGTCTGCAGATCGCCGCCCAGGAAATCTGTGACGACCTGGCAGCGGAGGGATTCGTACCCCGGATAGGGGTGGCACGTTCGGTGTCGCAGTGGATGCGTTGGATGCGTAACCAACCGGTCTGACACCGCACACGATCGGAGAAGAACGACGCATGGTGCCGACCCTGGCGGGACGGCTGCAGACCCGCCTGTTCCTACTCGCGACCGTCGGGGTGGTTCTGACGCTGCTGGTCGCCCCGTTCCTGCCCACCGAGGCCTCTGCCGGAGCGGCGTGGCGGGCGAGCTTCGGCGTGCTGTTCGCGGTCGCCCTGCTCGGGCTGGGCTGGGAACTCGCCTACCACGGGCTGCAGCAGTTCCGCTGGGAGAAGGACTGGCCGACGATGTTCGGCCTGCTCACCGCGGTGAACGAGGGCCTGCTGGTGTGGCTGGTGGCGCGGGCGGGCGCCGTTCCGGGTGCGGACGAGATCGAGGGAAAGGCCTTCCTCGTCCATTTCGGGCTCGTTTGGCTGGCGGTGTGGCTCTGCGCGAACGGCCCGATGCGCGTCCCGTTCCTGCGGTGGCGTTTCCACGGTGGCCGGGTGCTCTGACGGCGGTGCCGCTGCCTTCCCGGGGCCATTACCACGTTCGCCGCGACCGGTGCGCCGCTGCCCCGCCGGCGGGGTCCGCACAGCGACACCGAAGGCTTCAACCAGCGCTCTCGCGGCAGGATAAGTGCGGTACGCCGTGCGCGGGTGCCGCTAGTCTGAAGATCGGTACCGTTTGCACGGCGCGGGTGGGCGGCGAAGGGCGAGGCAATGGCGGGACTAGACCGTTTCCGGGTCGTGGTCGGCACGGGGCACGGCGGGCACACGGGCGTGGTCGTCAGACTGCCCGGGGTGCTGGTCGTCGCCCACGTGGGCCGGCCCGAGACCACCGAGACGACCAAGCGGCTGCTCGCCCTGTGCGCCGAGGTCGCCGGCGAGGCCGGCACGGCGGCGACGATGGGCCGCCGCCTCGTCCGCCGCGTCGCCGGGCTGCTGGCCGACGCCGATCCGGACCGCGTGCCCGACTTCAGCCTCCTCACGACGGTCAACGACCGGGTCGCCGCGCTCGTCCACGGCGCGATGGACGTCGTCGCGACCGGCCCGTCCCCCGTCTCGCTGTCCGGGGTGGATTCGGCCACCTGGGTCGACCGCCTGCTGCCCGCCGAGATCAGCCGGCTGGAGGTCGGGCCGACCGGCACGATCGGCGACGGGGCGCCCACCGGCGGGATCGACGACCTGGGCTTCCCGCTGGACCTGCGGATCGGCGCGGTGCCGGGCACCGCGGTGAGCCTGGTGGCCGACGACTCCCCGGCGCTGCCCGTCCCGAAGGCCTCGACCGACGCGCTGCTGGCCGGCTTCGAGTCACCGTTCGAGTCGCCGCGCGAGCCGATGACCGGGGCGGCACCGATCCCCACCCCGGGCGGGCGGGTACCCGACCCGCTCTCCACCGCCCCGCCGGCACTGACCCCGCTGCTGAGCAGGGAGGAGGAGGCGCACCGGATGCGCGCGGCCGCCGAGCCGACGCAGGCCGCCGACTTCGACGAGCTCGAGGAGGACCCGCCCACGGAGCTCGCCGGGCGGGAGCCGGCGCAGTCCGGGCACTCGGGGGGACAGCACGGCGGCGGGCACGGCTCGATGGGGCACGGCTCGATCAACGCGATGGGCCACACCCCGGGCGGGCCCCCCGGCCTGCACGACGATCTCGGCGACGATCTCGACGACGACCACGACGCCATGACCCAGCTGCCGGGGCAGACCTTCACCGTCTCCGACCTCATCGAGGACGACGAGGCGCAGACGATCCTGCCGAACCCGTCGCAGCCCCAGGTCGAGGGCGTCCTGTGCGCCCACGGCCACTTCAACCACCCGCAGGCGCCCTACTGCGCCGAGTGCGGCCTCTCGCTGGCCCAGCAGACGAACCGGACGGTGCTCGGCCCGCGGCCGCCGGTGGGCGTCCTGGTCTTCGACGACGGCCAGACCGTCAACGTCGACATGGATCTGGTCATCGGGCGCCAGCCGGACCGCGACGAGGCCGTCCGCGCCGGCAACGCGCGCCCGCTGCCCGTCGAGGACGGTGAGAGCGCCGTGTCCCGGGTGCACGCGGTGATCACCCTGACCGGGTGGGACGCGGTCATCACCGACCGTGGGTCGGCGAACGGCACCTACATCGCCCCGCCCGAGGCGACGGTGTGGACCCCGCTGAACCCGCACCAGCCCGCGCCGCTCGTCCCCGGCACCCGCGTGCAGGTCGGCAAGCGGACCTTCGTCTTCAACTCGCACCTGCAGGTCTGAGCGCGCCCGGGGGGCCGGGCGACCCGGCCGGACGGGCGGTTCGCCCCTGACCGGGCGCCGTCCGTGGGTCACACTGGACGGTGATGAGCCGAGCCGACGAGGACCGAGGCGTGACCGCCATGCCGCGTGACAGCAGGACCACAGACGACGCACCCGCCGCCGCCGAGGTCGAGGTCGAGTGGGCGAGTCCCGCGGCGGCCACGGCCGGTGCGGACGACGCAAACGCCGACACCGACACCGGCACCGGCCCGGAGGGCGACGGGGGCGGACCGGCGGAGGACACGCGGGCGGACCGCGCGCCGGCGTGGGTCCGGCTCTGGTGGACGCCGCTCGTCCTGTTCGCCGTCCTCGGGCTGCTGGCCGGCGGCGCCGGCCTGCGCACGCTGCTGGACCGCCCGCCCGCCGACGACTCGGTCGACGTGGGCTTCGCCCGGGACATGTCCGAGCACCACTCCCAGGCCGTCCAGATGGCGATGGTCGAGTTCAGCCACGGCGGCAACGCGGACGTCCGCAACATGGCCCAGGACATCGCGCTCAGCCAGCAGCGGGAGATCGGCGTCATGAGCACGTGGCTGGCCGGCTGGGGCCGGAGCTCGACGTCCGCCGACACGCCCATGGCCTGGATGGCCGGGGACGGCTCCGGCTCCGGCCAGAGCGGCCACGGCGACCACGACACCGGCGGCGCGATGACCGACGGCGCCATGTCCGACGGAACCATGTCCGGCGGTGCCACGACCGGCGCGGCCACCACCGGCGGGACAGGCGAGACCGTGCGGATGCCGGGCATGGCGACCGAGTCCGAGCTGGGTGCGCTGGCGGCGGCCAGCGGGCGTGAGCTGGACGTCCAGTTCCTGACCCTGATGATCCGCCATCACCGCGGCGGCGTGGCCATGGCGCAGTACGCCTCGATGCACGCCGGCGACGACCGGGTGCGGGCGCTGGCCCGGGCGATGGTGGTCAACCAGGCCTGGGAGATCGACCAGATGCAGCGGTACCTCGAGCAGCTGGGCGCGCCGCGGGCCTGACCGGAGCCGCCCGAGGAGAGGGCCCGAAGATCCGGTTTCGAGCGCTTTGTATCGTCATATCTGACCTACCGGAAGAGTTGGGGGACGTCCCCGCCTCGCGCCTTGTGAGAGTTCCGCGTGCCTGAGATGTCCCGGGGCCAGCCCCTGCCCCTGCCCCAGTCCGCCGACCGCCATGCCCGGCTCCCCCGGGCCCGGCGACGGCTGGCCGGTGTCCGCTGGCCGGGGCTGCGGGTGGTCCGCGTCGAACTGCTCGCCGGCCTGGTCACCGCGCTCGCGCTCATCCCCGAGACCATCTCGTTCTCGGTCGTCGCCGGGGTGGATCCCAAGGTCGGCCTGTTCGCGTCGTTCACGATCTCCGTCATCATCGCCTTCACCGGCGGCCGTCCGGCGATGATCTCGGCGGCGGCGGGTTCCATGGCGCTCGTGGCGGCGCCGCTGGTCCGTGAGCACGGCCTGGACTACCTGCTCGCGACCACGGTCGGCGTCGGCGTGACGATGTTCGTGCTCGGCCGGCTCGGGGTGGCGCGGCTGATGCGCTTCGTGCCCCGCACGGTGATGATCGGCTTCGTCAACGCACTGGCCATCCTGATCTTCATGGCCCAGATGCCGCACGTCATCGGTAAGTCGCTGCCGGTCTACCTGCTGGTCGGCGCCGGCCTGGCGATCATGCTCACGGTCCCGCGCCTGACCCGGGCCGTGCCTCCGCCGCTGGTCGCCGTCGGCCTGCTGACCCTGACGACCGTGGCGTTCGACCTGTCGGTGCCGACGGTCGGCGACGAGGGCGCCCTGCCCGGCTCGCTGCCGGTCCCGGGGCTCCCGTCCGTCCCGATGACCTGGGAGACGCTGCGGATCATCGCACCGTACATCGCGACGCTCACCGCCGTCGGCCTGCTGGAGACCCTGCTCACCGCGCAGATCGTCGACCGGATGACCGACACCACGCACGACGCCAACCGCGAGGCCTGGGGCCTGGGGCTGGCGAACATCGTCAACGGCTTCCTCGGCGGTATGGCCGGCTGCGCCATGATCGGCCAGACCATGGTCAACGTCTCCTCCGGCGGGCGGACCCGCCTGTCCACCTTCGCCGCCGGCGCCTTTCTGCTCCTGCTGGTGGTCCCCCTGCGGGGGATCGTCGGCGTGATCCCGATGTCCGCCCTGGTGGCGGTCATGGTCCTGGTCTCGGTGATGACCTTCGAGTGGCGCAGCGTGGCGCCGTCCACGCTGCGGCGGATGCCGCGCTCGGAGACCCTGGTGATGGTCGCGACGGTCGCGGTGGTCGTGCCCACCCACAACCTGGCGTACGGGGTGCTGGTGGGTGTCGTGCTCTCGGCGCTGCTGTTCACCCGCCGGGTCGCGCACCTCACCGAGGTCACCAGCGTGCTCGACCCGGAGGGGGGCGAGCGCCTCTACGCCGTGAGCGGCCCGGTCTTCTTCGGCTCCAGCAACGACCTGGTGAACGCGTTCGACTACGCCCACGACCCGCCCCGGGTCGTCATCGACCTCGCCAAGGCCCAGGTCCTGGACTCCGCCGGGGTGGCCGCGCTGGACGACGTCCTGCAGAAGTTCGCCGAGCGTGGCACCACCGTGCATCTCGCCGGCGCGGCCGGCGGCACGGCGGCGATGCTCTCCCGGCTCTCGGCGAGGGGGCCGGCCGTGACTCCCGCCACCGAGCCGTGCCCGGACGAATCACCCGGCGGCACCGCGGGATCGCCTGGCAGCACCGCGGGATCGCCCGGCAGCACGGCGGGATCGCCCGGCGGTGGCGCGGGTTCCCGACCCCGAGTGACGGACCGGCCGGACGCCTGAGCCGGGCCGGGCGTGCCGCGGCGGTAGCTGGACGGGTGACCCGACACGGTCACCGGCACCGCTTCCTTGGTTTTCGTTCAGGTTGTCTGTGCAACATTGCCATCAGGACGATTGAACCTTCAAGAAGGTAGGTACCCGGTGGCAGACAGCACGCCTCACAAAAAGCGGCGCTGGCCGCTCTTCCTGGTCGGCGCCGTCGTGGCCGTGGCGGTCCTCGTCGTGGGCGGCACCGCGTTCTACATCAACGTGATCAAGGAGGACGCGCCGGAGGAGTTCACCCTCGACGATCCCGCGCCCGGCTCGTCGGCCGCCGGCTCGACCGCCGACGGTTCGGTGGACGGCCGGTGGCGGGTCGGCGACGGCTCCGAGGCCGGCTACCGCGTCAACGAGGTCCTCTTCGGCCAGAAGACGACCGCCGCGGGCCGCACCTCGGAGGTCTCCGGGACGATGACCATCGCCGACAGTGCCGTCACCGAGGCGACGTTCGAGGTGCAGATGGCCTCGGTGCGCAGCGACGAGGACCGCCGCGACAACCAGTTCCGTGGCCGGATCATGGCTGTCGACACCTATCCGACGTCCCAGTTCACGCTCACCAGGCCGATCGACCTGGGCACGGTGCCGGCCGGCGACGAGACCCGCACCTACCAGGCCACCGGGACGCTGACCATGCACGGCACCGCCCGCGAGGTCACGATGGACCTGCAGGCCCGCCGCGCCGGCGACCTGATCCAGATCGTCGGCCAGATCCCGGTGACCTTCTCCGACTACAACATCCCGAACCCCAGCCTGCCGGGGATCTCGACCGAGGACCACGGCACCATGGAGGTCTCGCTGCGGTTCACCGGCGTCGAGGCGAACGAGTAGCTCCGCCGCGCGCCCGGCGGCCCACCCACCCGGTCGCCGACGCCCCCGACCGCCTCGGCGTACCAGGCCCGGGCGGTCGGGGGCGCGGGAGTCAGGACGTCGCCGCCGCCGGCTCGGCCACCGCCGCCGGCTCGGCCACCGGTGTGCCGGTACCGCGGGGCTGCTGCGCCGGCACGCCGTGCACCCGTTCCAGCTCGATCTCCTCGGCGTCGGGCACCCGCGGCGCGGGCTTCGTCAGGGCCCAGGTCGCGCAGACCACCGCCAGGAACAGGTAGCCCAGCGCCACCTGGCCGCTGGCGTTCCACTCGACCTTCTCGCCGTGGATCAGACCGACGAACGCCAGCGCGGCGCCGGCCGCGGACGCGATCGTCGCCTGGACGAACCGCTTGTCGATGATGAACGCCACGATCGTGCCCAGGACCAGGCCGGCCAGGACGGCCCCGTCACCGAGGACGTGCAGCCCGTGCAGCAGCACGCTGTTCGCCTCCAGGTCGTCGTCGGTGACGTTCAGCTGGACCGCCGGATTCAGGTTGGACGCCACGCCGACCGCGGTGGTGACCGTGTTGTCGATCAGCCCCGCCGCCCAGGACGCGATGTTCGGGATGATCGCCGCGACCACCGCGGCACCGTGCGCCTTCGGCGACACCTGGAAGGCCTGCGCACCGATCAACAGCCCGATGTAGAGCAGGATCGGCACGATCGCCGGCAGCGGCAGCACCGCGTTGAGCAGGCTGAACATCCCCAGGAAGCACAGCAGCGCGATGACGGCCCCGGTGGCCAGCGAGTACCCGGTCCGACCGCCGGCCGCCTTCCAGCCGGGATGGCCGATGTAGACCGCGGGCGGGAACGGGGAGCCCAGCGCCGCGCCGACGACCGCGCCCAGACCGTCGGCGAGCAGGATCGGCCGCAGGTTGTAGCTGTCCCCGGCCGACGCCGCGCTCTCCACGTTGGTCATGCCCTCGGTGAAGTTGTAGACCCCGAGCGGGATGGCCGTCGCGAGCAGCGGCGAGATGTCGGACAGGCCGTCGATCAGCTTGTCGAAGTGGAACGTCGGCAGCGAGACGGCGATGTCCTTCGCCGCGTCGCCGACCGCGGGGGCGTCCATGAAGCCGCCGATCCAGCCGATCGCCGTCCCGAGCAGCAGCGCGACCGCGCCGATCGGCAGGTTCCACGGCAGCTTCAGGTCGGTGAGCAGCCCGATCAGCAGCAGGCCGAAGACCGGCAACGCGATCCAGGCGGCGTCCCACATCTGCGCCGCCGGCCGCATCGAGATGAAGGCGATGGAGATGCCGGCGAGCGTGCCGAGCATGGCCGCCCGCGGGGCGTGGCGGCGGATGGTCGGGCCGACGAAGGCACCGATCATGACGATGATCCCGATGATGAACGCCCAGGCGAGGCCCGCCTGCCAGGCGGCCACCGGGTCCTTCGTCCTCAGGTAGATCGGCAGCATGATCACGAAGACGACGATGAACATGTGCGGCACGCTCGGCCCGTACGGCATGGCCGTGACGTCGTCCCGGCCCTCCCTGAACGCCAGCCGGCGACCGAGCCAGGCGTAGAAGAAGTTGCCGAGCAGCATCGCGATGCCCAGCGCGGGCAGGATCGCGCCGAACACGTCCCCCTTGGGGATGTTCACCACGAACAGGCACAGCGACGTCAGGACGATCACGTTGACCAGGACGTTGATGCCCAGGCCGAAGAAGGCGTTGGTGTCGCCCTTCGTCCAGTAGGGCAGGTTGAGCGACCTCTCGGCCGGCGGGCTTCCGATCTTGATCATGACGGGCACGGTCTCCCTGGGATTCAGGACGCGGCGACGGCGACGGAGGCGACGGAGGCGGGTACGGCGGAGGAGGGCGCGGCGGCGGGGGCGCCCAGAACCGCGAGGGCGTCGAGGAACCGCTCGGAGGAGGCGACCCAGCCGAAGATCCCGCCCTGCGCGGCGATCATCTCCAGGGCGACCCGCTGGAACTCGGGGAAGTAGGAGCCGACGCAGTCGGCGAGGACGAGGCACTCGTAGCCGCGGTCGTTGGCCTCGCGCACCGTCGTGTGCACGCAGACCTCGGTGGTCACCCCGGTGACGACGAGGCTGGTGATCCCGCGCGCCCGCAGGACGTCACCGAACTCGGTGGCGTGGAAGGCGCCCTTGCCGGGCTTGTCGATGACCGGCTCGCCCGCGACCGGCGCGAGCTCGTCGATGATGTCCTGGCCGTACTCGCCGCGGATCAGGATGCGCCCCTTGGGGCCCACGTCGCCGATCTTCAGCGTGGCGCCGCCCCGGTTGAGCTTGGCCGGCGGCAGGTCGGAGAGGTCCGGCAGGTGCCCCTCCCGGGTGTGGACCACGGTGAGGCCGACGGCCCGGGCCGCGGCGAGCACGGCCGCGAGCGGCTCGATCGTGCTCCGCAGCTGGGAGACGTCGTTACCCAGGCTCTCGCCGAAGCCACCCGGCTCCAGGAAGTCGCGCTGCATGTCGATGAGGACGAGCGCGGTGGTCGCCGGGTCGAACGTGTAGTCGTAGGGACGCGCACTCACGGTGAGCGGTGCTGTGGGTGTCATGGCGTGTCTTTCGCGCGAAGGGATGGGAGATCCCCTCCGGCCGGCCGGCGCGGGGCCCGGACGAGGGCCGCCAGGAGGATCCGGTCCAGGGGCGAATCCGCTGCCGGGCGGGCGGATCCGCGCCCCGTCGGCGGTCGGACGTCCGAAGACCATCCCCCGGTGTGCTGCATGCACGTCAGGGTCGAGCGCGGTCGTTTCAGCTCACGTCCTGTTACGTAACACGGCGATGAACATGTATCCCGACTTGTATCCATCTCCGTATACAGATCTTGGATGACAGGTCGGCCACGGCCGGATTCGTCGCCCCGGGAACGCGTAGGGGCCCGTCGCCACAGGCGACGGGCCCCTACGCGGACTGTTCGGTTCTCCGGACTCGGCGGTCTCAGTTCTCCGGACTCGGCGATCCGCCGGTCCGGACCGGCGGACGGGTCACGCCTCGGCGAGCGCCTCCACCCGCTCCCGCTCCGGCTCCGGCTCCGGACGGGCCTGGACCGCGCCCGCCCGGGAGACCAGCGCCTCCTTGCGCGGCATGAACACCGCGACCACGGCGGCCCCGAGCATGAGCGCCGCGCACACCAGGAACCCGAGCGAGTACCCCGAGGTCAGCGCGTCGGCCTGGTTCGCTCCCGCGGCCAGCTCGCTGTCGGTGTGCGTGTCCGCGATGATCGCCAGGACGGCCAGGCCGACCGCGGCGCCGATCTGCCGCGCGGTGTTGAGCAGCCCGGACGCGAGCCCGGCGAGCTGCGGCGGCACCCCGGCGGTGGCGGCGGTCGTCACCGCGACCATGTTGATGCCCATCCCGAAGCCCAGCAGCACGAGCGGCCCGAACACCTCGCTCCAGTAGGAGCCGTGGGCACTGAGGGCACTGAGCCAGCAGATGCTCGCCGCCACGATCACCGACGCGCCGATGATCAGCGGACGGGGGCCGAACCGGCTGACCGTCCGGGAACTGATCTGCGATCCGACAATGATCATGATCGGCATCGGCACCAGCGCCAGGCCGGCCTCGAGCGGCCCCTGGCCCTTGACCTGCTGCAGGTACAGGGTCAGGAAGAAGAACAGCCCGAACATGATCGAGCCCATCACGACGCCGATCATGTTCGCGTACCGCAGCGCCCGGCGTCGGAAGATGCCCAGCGGCACCAGCGGGTTCGCGGCACGCGACTCGATGATCAGGAAGGCCGTGAGCAGCACGGCCGCGGCCGCCAGCCAGCCGATGGTGACCGGCGAGCCCCAGCTGCTGGACTCCGTCCGCACGATGCCGTAGACCAGCGCCGTGAGCCCGGCCGTGACCGTGAGGGTGCCGGGAATGTCGAGGTCGCTCACCCCGCGAGCCTGGCCGCGGGACTCGATCAGCGCCGCCCGCGCGCCGACGATGAGCACCAGTCCGATCGGCACGTTGACGAACAGCACCCAGCGCCAGTCGGCGATCTCCGTCAGCACGCCCCCAGCGAGCGCGCCCATCGCACCGCCACCGGCCGCGGTGGCGCCCCACATCCCGAGTGCCCGGGCGCGCTCCCGCGGATCCGGGAACGAGGTCATCAGAATGGTCAGCGTCGCGGGCGCGAGCACCGCACCGCCGAGCCCCTGCACGGAGCGGGCGACGATCAGCATCGTCTGGTTGTTGGCCAGCCCGCCGACAAGGCTCGCCGCCGTGAACAGGGTGAGCCCGGAGATGAACACCCGGCGCCGCCCGAACAGGTCCGCCGCCCGCCCGCCGAACAGCAGCAGACCGGCGAAGGCCAGCGTGTAGGCGTTGACCACCCACTGCAGGCCCGACGCGCTCAGCTTCAGCTCGGACTGCATGGACGGCAGCGCGACGTTCACGATCGAGATGTCCAGGACGACCATGAACTGCGCGAAGCAGCACACCGCCAGCACCGCCCAGGCCGGCACCCGCCGGCCCCGGCCGGCCGGGGCTGCCGCGGCGGCCGGCTGCCCCTCGGGCTTCTCCTCCGCTTTCTTTTCCGTCTTCTCCGCGGCGATCCGGCCCGGCTCGACCGCCTTCTCTCCGGCGGCACCGCCCGGCGCGACCGCGGTCTCCGCGTTCTCATCCGCGACCGCCGCGGCCTGCGCTTCGGCTTCGGCTTCGGCTTCGGCTTCGGCTTCGGCTTCGGCTTCGGCTTCGGCTTCGGCTTCGGCTTCGGCTTCGGCTTCGGCTTCGGAGGAAGTCTCGACCGCGGGCTCGGAATCCGCTTCGACCGTGGCTTCGGATCCGATCTCGGGCTCGGACCTGGCCTCGACGTCGGCCTCGGCCGGGCTCTCCCCCGCGGCCTCCTCCTCGATCACCGCCGCGTCAAGGACCGCCGCCTCGGGCGCCGTGGCTTCGGGTCCCACCGCCTCAGACGCCACGACCTCAGACGCCGCGACCTCAGGCGTTACGACCTCAGGCGCCGCCGCCTCGCTCGGCGTGTCCGGCGTCTCCGTGCTGGTCTTCCCGCCGGCGGACGTCCGCCCGCCCGCGGACCTCGCGGACCCCGCTCTCGGCTTGCCCCTGCTCTTCGCCATCGCGCCCTCCCACAGCCGCGCCGGTCGTCGATCTGGCGGCCGCGCCGGCTCGCGACCAGGCCCCCGTACACCGTACGGACGTGCGCCCGACCCTACGTCGTACGCTGTACGGAAGCCAAACCGTATCCGGGGAGCAACGTGCGATGAACACCACATCCGTCGACCCGGCCAAGCCCCACGGAACCGGTGACCGACCGGTCACCAGCCGGGCCGGGCTGTCCCGTGAACGGATAGTGGCCGTGGCACTGGAGATCGCCGACGCCGAAGGGCTCGAAGCGGTCTCGATGCGGCGCGTCGCCGCCATGCTCGGCGTCGGCACGATGACGCTCTACACCCACGTGCAGGACAAGGAAGCGCTACTGGAGCTGATGCTCGACATGCTGACCGCCGAGCACATCCTCGCCGACACCGGCCCGGACTGGCGCACCGGCCTCACCCTGATCGCCCGCCTCACCCGCCAGAGTCTGCTGCGTCATCCCTGGGCGCTGGCGCTCGGCCTGCGCCCCGCCCTCGGGCCGAACAAGCTGCGGCACATCGAGCAGTCCCTCGCCGTCGCGGCCGGGCTCACCACCGACCCGGCGGCCCAGCGAACCATCGTGCACGCGGTCGACGACCTGGTCGTCGGCTGCGCGATGCGGGAGCTCGCGGCGCGGGCCATCGAGGCCGACGTCCCACGCCCGCTGTGTGGGCTGCGGCGGCGCATCGACGCCGAGCCCACCCTGCGCGAGCTGCTCCACAGCGGAGAGTTCCCGCACCTTGCCCGAATGCTCGCCGGGGACGCCCCCTTCGCCTCCGAACGCTTCGAACAAGCCCTGACCTGGCTGCTCGACGGCATCGAACGGACCTACCACCCGGCTCCGTCCAGAAGCGTGGCGGGTGAGTGAGTCCATGGGCCCCGTCACCCGCCACGCATCCACGGGGGTGGGGCTGAGGCAGGGTGAATTCGGTGGGAAGGGGGCGGACCGGTCTTCACGGAAACGGTCTGAGCGGCTACCTTCGACGAGGTGAGCACCGTCGGTCAGCACGCCGCCACCAGGCAGGGCTCCGCGTGACCACGGCCGCGTCCCGGATGAGCCCGGCCCTGCCCAGGCGGGTGCGGCCTCCGCTGGACGGCGACCCGACCTCGATCGGTCCCTATGCCGTCCTCGGCCGGATAGCCGAGGGCCCGGGCGGGCTCGTTCTCCTGAGCCGTGCCGTCGGCGGCACCCGGGTGGCGCTGCGTGTCCCGGAACCAACCACGACCGGCGAACAGGACTCGGCGCGGCTGCGACGCGCGTACCTGCGTGAACGCTTCGCCGCGGCCGTCGAAGGCGTCCGGGCCGCCGCCGGCCCGCACCGCTGCGCGGTCCTGGACTCGGGAGTCGTCGGCGGCGGGCCGGCCGCGCCGTCGGGGTTCGCGGGCCTGCCCTACCTCGTCACCGAGTTCGTCGACGGGCCCACCCTCGCCCAGGAGGTCGCCGAACGCGGGCCGCTCTCGCCCGCCGAGCTGCACGTCCTGGCATCGGCACTGCTCGACGGACTGCGGGCCGCCCGGCGGGCCGGCGCCCAGGCCCGGGAGCTGTGCGACCCGACCGCCGACGACATCGTGCTCTCGCTCACCGGCCCGCGGCTGGTCAACCTGGGTCTCGGCGCGACCGCCCGACCCGGCGGGAGCGAGGGCCGGGGCGGCAACGGCGGCGGGGCGCCGGACCGGGCGGTCGCGGCCTGGGCCCGTGCCGTCGCGCTCGCCGGCACCGGACGCCTCCTCCCGCCCGGCTGGCCGCACAGCACCGGACCGGACGACCCCACCACCGCCGCCGTGCTCCACGCCATGCCACACGGCCAGGTGCGCACCGCGCTGCGGGACGCCCTCCCGAACGCGAGTGACACGGACGGAAACGGTGCCACGGAACGGGACGCCGCCGGGCTCGCCCGGCTGGACGGGTTGCGCGCCCGCCTCGACGGCCGTCCCGGTGCGCCGGCGCGCGGGCGCCGCCGTGTCGGATCACGGTCGCCGGTTCGCCGCCCTCCCGGTGCCGTCGGGGCCGGTGGCACCGGGAGGGTCGACGGTGCCGGCAGGGTCGACGGTGCCGGTACCGGCGGCGGGGTCGGGGGTGCCCGTTCCGGCGGTGCGGCGCGTGGGCCCGGGCGCTGGCGGCCGGTCGCGGCCGGGGTGATGACCGCGGTCACGGTGGTCGCGGTGGCGGCGTCCACGGGGCCCTCGTCAGGGCCGACCGCCGTCGCCGCCGGTGCCACCGTGCCGCTGGCGGGTGCCCCGCGCGGCGCGCCTGTCCCGACGCCGGACCTCGCGCCGGATCCGCCCGGCGACCGGCGGCATCCCGCGACGGCGCGGGTGGCACCCGCACCGCCACCCGCGGAACCGGACCCACCCGTCGTCGAGCCGGCCACGGCGGAGCAGACCGCGATCACCGGGCCGGGCACCCCACCGGGTCAGCTGTCGAGCGGTCCCACCGCGGCCGGCGGAGCGGTCAGGGCCCCGGCCCCGCCCGATCGTCCGGGGCTGTCACGCCTCGCGGTCGCCGCGCCTCCACCGGAGCCGGCGAGCGCCCCGCACGCCTCGGTCCCACCGGCCGCCCCGATACCCCCGGCCGCCGCCGCGGGCGCCGGTCCGGCGGCCGCCGACCCCGGCCCGGCCTCGACCTCGCCGGCGCCACCGCCACCGCCACCGCCGACCAGCGGTCTCACTCCCGTTCAGATCGGCGTGGTCCCGCTCTCCCCGCGCTGATCTGACGGGAGGCGCCGAGGCCTAGTCCCGGACGGCGCCGGCGGGCCAGACGACGTGGACCGGCTTGTTCCGGCTGCGCGCGTACGCGACGACGTCCGCGGTGCCGGCGTAGTCGCGGGCGGGCTGGCCGTCCCAGACGGCGATCAGCTCGTCCGCCTCGTCGACCAGGGCCTCGCTGGCCGCCATCAGCGCCGGCAGGTCCACCTCGGGGGCCGGCAGCGCGTGCACGCGCGTGGCGGCGGCGCGCAGGCGATCGTAGTCCGCCCGGTGCTCCGATGGGAGGAACTCCCGGTAGTCCCGCGCGGGCTGAACGGCCACGAGCCGGCCGCCGAGCCCCAGCACCAGGTCGGCGAAGGTGCTGTCGGCCCCTTCGGCGAGGCAGCTCACTCCGACCAGCTCAGCGGCCCGGTGCCGGCCCAGCAGCCGACGCATCTCGGCGGTCGTGAACGTCTCGACCTCCGGCGGCAGGACACGGTGCCCGGTGATCCCCACGACAGCCATCTGTGCAGGTGTTCCTCTCGCTCCGCTCCCCGTCACAGGGTGCTCCGTCCCTGGGCGGCGAGCGCGAGCCGCCGGGCCTCCCCTCGGGTGGGCGCGTCGCCCCACCCGGATCTCCGCACGAATCGCAGCGTATGCGGGGCCCTCCGGCGCGGTGGTTGCTTCGGGCCAGATGTGGCCGCCTCGACGATCTCGTTAGCGAACCACCGGTGTGCGGGCGGGACAGCCGGCGAACTCGTGCGGGACGGCGGTCAGGGCTGACCGAAGGCGCCGACCGTGAGCTGGTGCACGGCCGGATCCCGACACGTCTCGACACCGGCCGGCAGTGCCGCGAGCAGGCTGGCCCGGTTGTCCGGCGGGTACACGCGCAGGTTCGCGCCGCGCACCGCCTGGCCGGCTTCCTCGCACCCCGGGAGCAGCCCGACCTGGGTGATCGCCAGCGTCGCGCCGGTGCTGCCGCCCGGGGGCAGCGTCACCGGGGCACCGGCCGGCCCGCCGCGGTCGGCCGCCGCCCCGATCTGGCCACCGCCGGCGTCCACCACCGACACGCCGGGATAGCCGACGAGCCCGCAGGCGCCGGGTCCCGTGTTCCGGAGCACGATCCGCGCGTAGACGTGACCCGCCGCGCCCTGGACGTCCTCCAGGGAGACCGTGAGGCCGGTGGACGCGCAGGTCGGCCCGGTACCACCAGCACCCGTAGTCGAGGTCCCGGTGACCGGACCGGCCGGGGTGCCCGCGTCCGGCACGGCCGTCGGGCGCGCGGTGGACGGACTCTCGGCGGACGCGGTCGGTGGCCGGCTGGTCCCGGAGACGGCCGGTGGGCCCGGCGGGGCCGACACCGCCTGGTCCGCCGGCCCGTCCGACCCACCGCAGCCGGCGACCGACGCCGCGAGCGACAGCGACGCCACGATGAGCATGTTTCGGCCTGTGCGCATAACGGCCTGCCTACCCCACGCCGACCGCCGCGGACCAGGGCCGGTCGGCCAGCAGGCATCGCTCCGTCGGCGTCGTGGGTGACCGAGGAGGACCACGGGGCGGCCGGCGGGGAACGCCTCACCGCCGGCCTCGGTTCAGAACGCCGCGGACTGCCGTCAGGAGCCGAGGAACGGCTGGCCGGCGACCAGCTCCGACTCCGCCCCGTCGACACCGACCGGGACGTCGCCCTCGAGGGTCACCCGGTAGAGAACCCGGTCGAAGTCGAGGTGACCGAGGTCGGACGGCCCGAGATGCGCCGTGGCGCGGTTGTCCCAGAAGGCGATGTCGCCCGGGTTCCACCTGAACCGCACCGTGAACTCCGGCCGGGCGATCTGCTCGTAGAACAGTTCGAGGACACGGTGGCTCTGCCGGGCGGACAGACCGATGATCTCGTTCTCCCGCGCGGTGAAGCTGGGGCTGACGAACAGGGCCCGCTCACCGGTCTCCGGGTGTACCCGGACCACCGGGTGGATGGCGACCAGCGGGTTCGACGCGATCCGCTTCCCGTACTCGCTGCCGTCGAAGACCTGCAGGTTGAAGCTGTGCCGCGCGCGCAGGCTGTCGGCCAGTGTCCGCAGCGGCTCAGGCAGGGCCTGGTAGGCGGCGACCAGGTTCGTCCAGGCGGTGTCGCCGCCGTAGGGCGGGACGACGTCGGCGCGCAGGATCGATCCGGCGGGCGGGTTGACCAGCGCCGTCACGTCGGTGTGCCACCCGTTGTCGTGGGTGACCTTCCGCTTGCCGACGAACTCGGCGTAGCGCCGGCGGTCAACCGGCAGGATCTCGGGGAACCCCTCCGGGGGCGTGCTCTCGTACGGGTGAGCGGGGGTGAGCCTGCCGAAGCGCCGCCCGAACGCCACATGTTGAGCGTGGTCCAGGTTCTGGTCGCGGAAGAACACCACCTTCCAGGTCAGCAGCGCGGACCGGATCTCGGCGACGGTCGCGTCGTCGAGCTCCTCCCGCAGGTCGACACCGTGGATCTCGGCGCCGGTGTGGCCGGACGACGGCCGGACGTCTATCAGTGCCTGGACTCGGCTGGTCATCGTCACATTTCCCTTCGGGCGGTGAAGACGTGCTGGAAAACGAGGAAAGACCGCCCGAGAACGCGGCTCGGAACAGGCTGGCGCGACACCGGGAGTCAGGAATGATTCCGAACACGCGACACGCAGGCCGGTCACCCTCCCGACGACGGGGCGCGGGTGGGTAAAAGGTGGTGGAGCGCGTTTTACGGGCCACCGGGGCGACAGGGGAGGCCCCGGCCAGCGTTAATCCACCAGGAATGGCAGAAGTTCGGTGTTCCGAGTGGGCGGCGGGCGGTCAGCCGGCCGGTAGACAGAGCGCGCTGGCGACGCGACGGAGATCAACATGAGCACGACGAACAAGGCGCGGGCGCTCGGCCATGAACAGAACGTAGGTATTGGCGACACCATTTGTCAACCACTTTGGTAGAAATAGCGTTCTTACGCCCCCGCCAGGTCCGCCGCTGCCAGGTGTCACCCGGTCACGGCCACGCGGCGCGGGGGCGGTCAGCGCCCGTCGCGGGACGGGCGCCGTCCCACCGGGGCCGGAGGCGGGGAGACAGCCCCGATCCGCTGCCGGTAGGCCGACGGGCGCTCGCCGCAGTACTGGGCGAACGCCCGGGCGAAGGCGCTCGGACTCTCGAAGCCGACGGCGGTCGACACCTCGAGCACCGACCGGGCGGGGTCGGCGAGCAGCGCCATCGCCCGCAGCAGCCGGGCCTGCACCAGGTAGTGCCGCCACGACAGGCCGAGGGCGGTGCGGAACAGGCGGCGCAGGGTGCGTTCCGAGACGCCGACCGCCCGGCCGACCTCGGCCACGGAGACGGCGTCGAGGTGGCGCTGGGTGTAGGAGATGGCCGCGGCGACGACCGGGTCGGACGAGGTGGGCAGGCTCAGCGGAGTCTCGTGGCCGAGCGCCTCGACGACGAGGTGGCCGAGCGTGCGGAAGAAGCCGTCGGACAGCGGATCGCCGCTCGGGCGGGTGATCGGCCAGCGCCGGGCATAGATGATCATCTCCCGGACGAGCGGCGGCACGGCGAGGATCCGGGCGCGGTCCCCCGGCCGGTCGATCAGCCGGGTGTCGAACAGCACGGCGATCGAGCGGACCGCCGAGTCGATCGTCACCTGGTGTTCGAGCCCGGCCGGGATCCACGCGGCCTGCCGCGGCGGCAGCAGATAGTGGGTGCCGGCGGTCTCGACCTCGACCACCCCGGAAATCGCGTACTCGATCTGGTGCAGGTCGTGCGAATGCCAGCCCGTGACGAGGCGATCACCCTCGTAATGATGGCTGCCGCCGAGGAGACGGGCCCCGCGCCGCAGGTCGACCACGCCGACACCGACCGGTTCAGGACCCACGCCGACCGGTTCAGGACCGACGCCGACCGGTTCAGGACCGACGCGGGACGAATGCGCGGCGGTGACCATGTTGTGTAACAGTAGTTGAAATTCCCGCCGGCCACGCCGCTATGCGGTCAGGGCCCGCACCGGCATGATCCGGACCTGGCACACCGCGGCTGACCGTTTGGGCCGCATCCCTGACCGGACAGAACATCGACGCCGGCGTTTGGTCTGAATTACGCTGTCTCCCATAGCACTGTCCGTCGTTCAGCGCTCCGCCGGGCGACGAGGATCACAACCACGGCTCGGCGACGGGAGGTGGCCACCCGGCTCCCGCGCGCGCCGGAGTGCGCGCGCCGGAGTGCGGTACCGCCACCGGAGACATCGACCCGCCTCCCGTAACGACCTGTTGGTCCACGGCGACCGGTCCGTTCACCACGGACCGGTCCACAGGGAGAGGAATCCGGACCATGCACATGGACGACATGATTCTGCTGAGCATCGACGATCATGTGATCGAACCGCCGGACATGTACAAGAACCACGTCCCGGCGAAGTGGCTCGATTCGGTGCCGAAGGTCGTCCGGAACGAGGCCGGGGTCGACGAGTGGGTGTTCCAGGGGGAGAAGACGTCCACCCCGTTCGGCATGGCGGCGACCGTCGGCTGGCACCGTGAGGAGTGGGGGTTCAACCCCGGCGCCTTCACCGAGTTACGACCGGGCTGTTTCGAGGTCCACCAGCGGGTCCGGGACATGAACGCCAACGGCGTTCTCGCCTCGATGTGCTTCCCGACGATGGCGGGCTTCAACGCCCGCACGTTCTCCGAGGCCCTCGACAAGGACCTGTCGCTCATCATGCTGCAGGCCTACAACGACTGGCACATCGACGAGTGGTGCGGCGCCTACCCGGGCCGGTTCATCCCGCTGGGCATCGTGCCGATGTGGGACGTCGACCTCGCGGTGAAGGAGATCCGGCGGATCGCCGCGAAGGGCTGCCGCTCCATCAGCTTCCTGGAGGCCCCGCACGCGCAGGGCTGGCCGAGCTTCCTCTCCGGTCACTGGGACCCGATGCTGCAGGCCCTCGTCGACGAGAACATGGTGCTCAGCCTGCACATCGGCGGCGCCTGGGACATCGTCAAGCTCGCCCCCGAGGTACCGATCGACCACATGATCGTCATTCCGTCCCAGCTGACCATGCTCACCGCCCAGGACCTGCTCTTCGGCCCGACGCTGCGACGCTTCCCCGAGCTCAGGGTGGCCCTCTCCGAGGGCGGCATCGGCTGGATCCCGTTCTACCTCGACCGCGTCGACCGGCATTTCCAGAACCAGAGCTGGATCGACAACGACTTTGGCGGCAAGCTGCCCTCCGAGGTGTTCCGGGAGCACTTCCTGGCCTGTTACATCACCGACCCGGCCGGGCTGCACCTGCGCGAGCAGATCGGCATCGAGACCATTGCCTGGGAGTGCGACTACCCGCACACCGACACGACCTGGCCCGAGTCGCCGGAACACGCCTGGAACGAGCTCCGGCAGGCCGGCTGCCGCGACGACGAGATCCACAAGATCACCTGGGAGAACGCCAGCCGGTTCTTCGGCTGGGACCCGTTCTCCCACACCCCCAGGGAGCAGGCCACCGTGGGCGCGCTGCGCGGACTGGCCGCCGACGTCGACGTCACCCGGATGTCGCGCGAGGAGTGGCGCAAGCGCAACGAGGCCGCCGGAATCGGCGTCTTCTGACCTCCGGCCGGTGGGAGCCCCGAACCGGTGCTCCCGCCGGCGCCGGGATCAGCCCGCCCCGACCCGTGGATGGTTCACAAACCACGGGCTCTCCTCCCCCATGCGTCCTCTTTCCTGACGGGCCGCGGCGACGCGCCGGCCGACCTGCGCGTTCGTTCCCAATATTGGCCGACGCTTCATCGCGGGGAAACCCGGCCCGGCCGTGATTGTCGGAGAGGGCCGAAATGCTGGTGGCAGCATGCCCATCCGACCGCCCTGCCCATGCTGCGGTCAACCAGGAGGACGTGGTGAGGAAGAAAACGCGCATCCGTCGGTTCTCGCTCGTGATCGGCGGCGCCCTGGCGCTCGTCGTCGCGCTGCCGACGATTGCGCTCGCGGCACCCCCGGCCGCACTGCCCGGAAACGCCGACACCCTGGAACAGACGTACCAGCCGGCCTACGACTACGACACAGACGGGTGCTACCCGACGCCCGCCATCGGGGCGAACGGAGTCGTCAACGGGGGACTCAACCCGTCCGGCGCGCTCAACGGCGGCTGCCACGACCTGGCCGACCTCAACAACACGAACGGCTACGCCCGTTACAAGTGCAACAACGGCTGGTGCGCGATTCTGTACGGCCTCTACTTCGAGAAGGACCAGGCGACGATCGGCGGCCACCGGCACGACTGGGAGCATGTCGTGGTCTGGGTGCAGAACAACCAGGCTCAGTACGTCTCCACCTCGGCCCACGGCAACTTCAACATCTACCCGCGGAGCCAGATCCGCTGGGACGGTAACCACCCGAAGATCGTCTACCACAAGGACGGCGTCAGCACGCACGACTTCCGCCCCGCCAACTCCGGCGACGAACCCCCGGAGAACGAGCTGCACACCTGGCGGTACCCGACCCTCGTCGGTTGGAACGGCTACCCGGCCGGGATTCGTGACCAGCTGAGCGCGGCCGACTTCGGCAGCGCGATCTTCGGCCTCAAGGACGGCAACTTCAACTCCCACCTCGCCGCCGCGATGCCCGCGGGCATCTCCTTCAACCCGAACGCCTGACGGCACGGGCCCTGGTTCCGCCACGGCGGGTGGGTGGGACGGCCGCCGCCCCACCCACCCGTCCCGGCCGCCGGGCCCCGTACGGCGATCCCCACGCGGCGATCCCCACGCGGCGATCCCAGCACGACGGTTCCCACACGGAGCAGACTCCGCACGGCAGGACCCCGCCACCGGGCGGTGAGCCGACCACGGACTCCCGCCGGCCGGCGCACGCGACCGCCATCCCCCCGACAACCTGCGATGATTGTGAAGTGCGGCCACAGTCGCGCTGACGACAGCTTTTCCCCGGGCCACAGGCATTGCCAGCCGACCGGAAAAGCCTACGATCATTAATTGTCGCGTGGGGGGGCCGATGGCCGACCAGACAGTGATCGGCAAAACAGGGCGGGTGACGGGAAAGATAGCTCCGGGCATGGTCGGCGAGGTCATGCTCCCGGTGCGAGGCGGCTCTGAGGCATTCCACGCTTACGCGGCCGACGACGGGGTGACCTTCGCCGTCGGCTCGCGGGTTCTCGTCGTCGAGTATTTCCCTCCTCGTACCGTGCTGGTGATCAGGCTGTGACCGCTGTCGGGGCCGCCCACCGGCCAACGGTGCCCCGGCGCGCCAACCGCTGCGACCCGCCGCGGGCCGGCTGACGCCTGTTGACCAGATCTCCCGTGGGGTGAACCGGAGGCATGATGATCACAATCATCGCGGTGGCGGTCGGCATAGTGCTGGCCGTCGCGTTGTTCAAACTGATGTGGCGGGTGGCCGAGCCGAACGAGGCCCTCATCATCTCCGGGATGCGGGCGTACAAGGACCCGAACGACGCCGTGGCCGAGAGCCTGGGATTCAAGATAGTCACCGGAAAGGGCGTGCTGGTACCGCCGGGCGTGCAGACCGTCCGCCGGATGTCGCTGGATCTGCGGGCCGCCCAGCTCGGCATCGAATGCGTCACCCAGCAGGGGATCCCGGTCGGTGTCCGGGGTGTGGTCATCTTCAAGGTCGGTGACGACTACGCGTCCATCGCGAATGCCGCCCGCCGTTTCCTCGACCAGCAGGACAAGATGGACACCCGGGTGCA
The DNA here is from genome assembly GCF_000373365.1 of Parafrankia discariae. Lineage (NCBI taxonomy): Bacteria > Bacillati > Actinomycetota > Actinomycetes > Frankiales > Frankiaceae > Parafrankia > Parafrankia discariae. The sequence continues at coordinate 38,138 of NZ_KB891208.1, read as the reverse complement.
CAACGTTTTCGCCGGCCACCTGCGCGCCATCGTCGGCCAGCTCACCGTCGAGGACCTCATCCGGGACCGGGAGAAGCTGACGCAGCTGACCCGGGCGAGCTCCGGGACCGAGATGGAGAAGCTCGGCCTGATCGTCGACTCGCTGCAGGTGCAGGAGATCGACGACCCGACCGGCTACATCCGCAACCTCGGGCGCCCGCACGTGGCCACCGTCGCCGCCCAGGCCAGGATCGCCGAGGCGGAGGCCGACCGGGAGGCCACCGAGCAGGAGCAGATCGCCCTGGCGCTCAAGGCGGAGGCGAACCGCAACAGCTCGATCAAGCAGTCCGGGTTCCAGGCCGAGGTCGACGAGGCCGCCGCCCGGGCCACCCAGGCCGGCCCGCTGGCCGAGGCCACCGCGCACCAGCAGGTCGTCGTCGAGCAGACCAAGGTCGCCCAGCTCGCGGCCGAGCTGGAGGAACAGCGCCTGCAGGTGTCCGTGCGCAAGCCGGCCGACGCCCGCGCCTACGAGCAGACCACGCTGGCCCGCGCCACCCGGGACGCCCAGATCAGCTCGGCCGAGGCGGCCGCCCGCCAGATGGAGCTGGCCGCCGCCGCGGACGCCACCCGGGTCCGGACGGAGGCGGATGCCCGGGCGCAGCAGGTGCGGGTCCTGGCGAGCGCCGAGGCGGCCTCGACCCGGGCGATCGGCGACGCGGACGCCCACGCCAAGCGGGCCGTCGGGTCGGCCGAGGGTGACGCGATGCGGGCCCGCGGCCTGGCCGAGGCCGAGGCGATCAAGGCCCGCGCCGACGCGCTCGCCGTCAACCAGGACGCCGTCATCGGCCAGCAGCTCGCCGAGCAGTGGCCGGCCATCGTCGAGGCCGCGGCCAAGCCGTTCGGCGCGGTCGACCAGCTGATCGTCCTCAACGGCGCGGCCGGCCTCGGCGAGGTGCTGACCCAGGCACTCTCGCAGGGCGCGGCGGGCCTGCAGCTGGCCCGCTCCCTGCTCTCCGGCGGCACGCCCGGCGCCACCCCGGCCGCATCCACCACACCCACCGCGCCGGGCACACCGGCGAACGGCGCACCGGCGAACGGCACGAGCAGGCCGGCGGACAGGTGACAAGCAGGCCGGCGAGACATGCGTGGAAGCCCGGTCGAGAATCAGGGAGGACATAGACAGCTGTCAATGGCTGCGGCATGCTGTGCCCATGACGACGACGCAGTCGGAAGCGACCAGCGGCTCGGACGCCGACGCTGCCGCTCACGGCGACGCTGCCGCTCACGGCGACGCTGCCCCTCGCGTTGACGCTGCCGCTCACGGCGACGCTGCCGCCGACGCCCCGCCGCTCCCGCCCGGACCGCTCTCAGCCTGCTGCACACCGCTGACGCAGGCACCGCTGTCCGCCGAGGACGCCGAACGGCTCGCCGCCGCGCTCAAGGCCGTCGCCGTCCCCGCCCGGCTGCGCCTGCTGTCGATGATCTATGCCGGGGCCGGCGGCGAGGCGTGTGTGTGCGAGCTGACCGAACCGCTCAGGCTGACCCAGCCCACCGTCAGCCACCATCTGAAGATCCTGGTGGACGCCGGCCTCGTGACCAGGGAGAAGCGGGGCGTGTGGGCCTACTACCGGGCCGTGCCCGACGCCCTGGCCGCGCTGGCGGCCGTGTTCACCGCGCACCGGTGAAGCCCGCGCCCGGCCGGCGCCATCGCCGACACCAGGGTTCCGGCAGATCGAGCGTGCCCGGTCGATCTTGGCCGATCCCGGTCGATCCCGGCCGAACGGACTGTGCGCAGTGAACCGACCGCCCTGGCGACGAGGTCGCATACCGACGATCGCCGGCTGGGCGAGTGTCGTCTGGCCGCCTTCCTACGCGCCTGAGCTGAACCCGGCCAAGGGTGTCTGGTCGTAGCTGAAACGCATGCAGTACCGGCCGGGAATTCTCGTCGGGTTCCTCACCGAAACCGGACCGACCCGTAAAGGCCTCCGATAAACATAACTTCACACGTTAATCTTCAGTAACTATTCAGCTATTCGCGCATGGTCGCCGGAGCGGTTTTCGGTGCCCGGTCGGAGTCCGCGGCCCGGGGCTCGACCTCGTCGAGGTAACGCTCGATGAACTCGATCGTCTCGGCGTGGAAGGTCGACAGGCCGATCGTCTCCTCCATGGCGATCATCCGTGGAGTACTGATCATGAGAAATATGAGGGCTTCCGGAGGCGCCGTCCCCGCTGGCCGCCCATAATCACCCGATCTCTCCGACACCGCGGCGAGGGCGAGTTCACGGGCCTGTTCGCCCGCCTTCGCGAGTTCGGCCCGGATCGTCTTGTGGTGATTGGCGAGTGCCATGAATTCCGCCATGAGCGCCGCTCTGGTCCTGTCGCCGGCGTGCTCCCAGACCGCGCGCAGGGGCGGGGACGTCTCGAGCGAGGTGGCCAGCCGGGCGATGTTGTGCTCGATGCCACGCCGGACCAGGGCGACCAGGAGGTCCTCAAGGGTCGGGAAGTAGTACTGGACGAGCCCGGCGGTGACCTCGGCCTGGGCGGCGACGCCCCGGTAGGTCACGGCGGCGTAGCCCTGCTCGAGCATGAGGTTCTCGGCGCAGTCCAGCAGCAGCGCGCGTGTCTTCGAGGTGACCGCGCCGACGCGGCGGGGTGACGTCATCGACCACCTTCCACGAGGATGCCGGATCTGACGCACGACGCTATCCGACAGTGGGCCGGTCTTCGATCCGCGAACGGTCAGGTGCGGCCACCTCGCTCCGCGCCGTCAACCGGTGGCCAGTTCACGCAGGAGATCCGTCGTTCGCCGCGTCGACGCCGCGCGTTCCCGCCTGTCCCGGCCGACCGGGAACACGGCCGCCCAGATATCGGTCGCGCCGGCGTCGAGCAGGGATCGCAGCGCAGCGCGGACCGCTTTCTCGTCGCCGACGACGGCGGCCTCGACCGGGTCGGACACACCACCGATCTCGAGGATCCGGGTGTAGTTGGGCATCCCGGCGTAGGCCGTGGCGTACCTCGCGGCGGCTGACCTGGCCTCGGCCTCGTCGTCGTGCACGGCGAGCGGCAGGCCGGCCACGATGCGCGGCGCGGGACGTCCGGCCGCGGCAGCGGCGGCGTGGATCCGCGGGGCGACGTGGGATCCGACAGCGCGGGCCGGGGCCATCCACAGCACCGTTCCGTCGGCGACCTCGCCGGCCACTCGCAGCAGCCTCGGCCCGAGCGCGGAGACCAGGACCGGGACGGGATGCGCCGGTGGGGTCATCCGGCCGGCGCTGTGGACGGTCCAGTCGGCGCCGTCGACGTCGACGTCCCGGCCACGCAGCAGACCGGCGAGGATCCGCACGTACTCCTCGGTGCTGCGACCGGGGTGGTCGTAGGACATCCCGTAGACGCCTCGCACCAGCGGCTCGTGGGACGGTCCGATCCCGAGAGTGAGGCCGGGGCGGCCCATCGCGGCGACCGCGGACGACGCCCGGTTCGCCTGCAGCAGCGGATGGCACGGGTAGGTCTGCAGAACCGCCGTTCCCAGCTCGATGGACGTGGTCTCCCGACCGGCGATCGCCATCGCGACGAGCGGGTCGCCCGCCACCTCGCTGGCGTACCACAGGGAGGTGAAACCGTCACGCTCCGCCTGTTCGGCCTGCTGGACGATCGCGTCCACCGATGTCCCGCCGCCGGTCAACCCGATCCGCATGGCATTCTCCTCCTGCGCTTTACGCTCGTATAACCGACTGGTGTGACCGCCCGGTGGCGGGATGCCGCCCGGTGGCGGGATGCCGTGCTCGCGGCATCGCTGCTCACGGCATCGCTTCCGGGGCCGCCGGGGTACCCGGCGCTCAGGTGACCGCTCCACCGTTGACACCGATTACCTGGCCGGTGGTGTAACCGGCCTCCTCCGAGCACAGGAACGCGCACATCGCGGCGATGTCGGCGCCGGTGCCGAGCCGACCGGCCGGGATCGCCTGTGCCAGCGATTCGCCGTCCGGCACATGCCCGGCGTGCTGCGCGGCACGCAACATGGGAGTGTCGATCGTGAACGGCGCGACCGTGTTGACCGTGATCCCCCGGGCCGCGTATTCGAGGGCCACGGTCCTGGTCAGCGCGATCACCCCGCCTTTCGACGCCGAGTAGTGCGCCTGGTGCCGGGAGCCGATCTGGCCCGCCGCCGACGAGATGGTGACGACGCGGCCCCAGCCCGCCGCGGTCATGTCGCCGATGGCCGACTGCAGGCAGTTGAACGTCCCCGTGAGGTTGACCGCGATGGCACGGGACCAGTCGTCGAGGGCGAGCGCCTCGAACGGCACGAAATCGGCGACGGCGGCGCTGGTGACGAGGATCCCGATCGGCCCGAGCTCGTCCCGTACCAGGCCGAACGCCCGGTCGACCGCGGCGCGGTCCGACACGTCGGCCTGGGCCGCGATCGCGACCACCCCCCTGGCGCGAAGATCCGCGGCCACCCGCTCGGCGGCGGCGGCGTCCAGGTCGAGCACCCCCACGTGCCGACCCTGGCGGCCGAGGTGCTCGCAGACGGACAGGCCGAGACCCGACGCACCGCCGGTCACGACAGCGACCCGACTCATGTGTTCCTCCTTGTTCGCACCTGTTCGCGCGCCCTCGGTCTCGGGCAGCACCCGGCTGGACTCGCCGAGTTTCTATACAAACGTATATTAGGATGCTATACACATGTATGGGCCGTGTTTCAGAAGATGCGGCGGCCAGGAGAGACCCCACGACGACCCGCGCGACGGCGGAATCGACCGCGATCCGTACCACCGCACACCGGCAGTCACTCCCGAGGGATTGACCGCCTTTTGGCGAGCGGCTGAAGGAGCAGGGATGAGCGACTGGAAGTCGATCGACTACTTCACGGACGAGTCACTCGTCGCGGACCCCTACCCGTACTTCGACGAGCTCCGCGAGGCGGGCCCGGTGTTACCGCTGCCCCATCTCGGGATGGTCGCCGTCACCGGCTACGAGGAGGCCAGCCAGGTCTACCGTGAGGCGGAGACGTTCTCCTCGTGCAACTCGGTGGTCGGACCGTTCGCCACCTTCCCGGTCCCGCTCGAGGGCGACGACGTGAGTGAGATCATCGACAGGTACCGCACCCAGCTGCCGATGTTCGAGCACATGGTCACGATGGACCCGCCGGACCACACCCGGGAACGGGCGCTGCTGATGCGCCTGCTGACACCGAGACGGCTCAAGGAGAACGAGCGGTTCATCTCACGCCAGGCGGACCGACAGCTGGACGAATTCATCGACCGGGGTACCTGCGAGTTCGTCCGGGAGTACGCCCAGCCCTTCACCATGCTCGCGGTCGCCGACGTGCTGGGCGTCCCGGAGGAGGACCATCAGCGATTCCTGGAGGGTTTCGGGCTCAGGCCCTCCGCCGGGGAGATCGGCGCGGAATCAGCGGACGGCGACCTCAACCTGCTGTCCTGGCTGGACGACTGGTTCGCCGCGTACATCACCGACCGCCGCCGGGAACCGCGCAAGGACGTGCTCACCGATCTGGCCCTCGCCACCTACCCGGACGGGACCACGCCGGACGTCGCGGCCGTGGTGCGGACGGCCTCCTTCCTGTTCGCCGCCGGCCAGGAGACCACCGCCCGGCTGCTAGCCGCCGCGCTGAAGTACGTGGCCGAGCACCCGGACACCCAGGCCCACCTGCGCGCGCACCGCGAACGAATCCCGGATTTCATCGAGGAGACGCTGCGGTTCGAGAGCCCGGTCAAGGTCGACTTCCGGCTGGCCCGGCGCGACGCGAGAGTCGGTGACATCGACATCCCGGCCGGCACCCCGGTCGCCATAATGAACAGCGCCGCCAACCACGACCCGCGCCGATTCTCCTGCCCGGCCGAATTCGACATGGACCGGGAGAACGTGCGACAGCACATGGCCTTCGGCCGCGGCAGTCACTCCTGCCCCGGCGGACCGCTGGCGCGCGTCGAGGGGCGGATCAGCCTCGAACGCGTCCTGGACCGGACCACCGACATCCGGCTGTCCGAAGAGCACCACGGGCCGGCGGGTGCCCGGCGTTTCACCTACGACCCCACCTGGCTCATGCGCGGCCTGACCGAGCTGCACCTGGAGCTCACCCCGGTGCCGGGCACCGGGTGACCGACCGCCGCGGGAGGGTCCCCTCCGGTCGATGCGGCGGTGAACGCACTCCGGTCAGATCACGGGGAGGTACGGGGTCTGCAGCAGGGTGCGGTCGCCGTCGAGGCCGCGGGCCAGAGCTGCCGCGACATCCTCGTGCGGAGTGCCCAGCCGGATCGCGCTGATGTCGTCGAGACGCCGACAGTGCTGTTCGTCGAGTTCCAGCTCGAGAGAGCGCAGGTACTGCTCGAGATGGGGCAGCGTGCGCGGCCCGACGATCGGGATCAGCGCGGTCCGGGCCGACACGGCCCGGTGACGCAGCCAGGCCAGCGAGACCTGGACCGCGGTGCTGCCGATCTCGTCGGCGACGGCCAACACCCCGTCGACGACGGCGCTCTGCTGAACGGTGCGCTCGACGGCGTCGCCGCGAACGCTCAACCGGCCTTTCCCACCCTGCCGGTACTTGCCGCTGAGCAGACCTCCGGCCAGCGGCGAGTACAGCAACACTCCCAGGCCATGGGCCTGCGCCATCGGTAGCAGTTCCCGCTCGGCGGAGCGTTCGGCCAGGCTGTACTCGGTCTGGATGCCGACCAGCGGGGCGAGCCCGCGCAGGTCCGCCCGGACCGCGGCGCCGGCGACCCGCCAGGCCGGAAAGTTGGACAGCCCGCCGTACCGGATCTTCCCGGCGCGGCTCAGGTCGTCGAACCCGGCCAGGATCTCGTCGATCGGGGTGGTCCCGTCGGGGAAGTGCGGCATGAAGACGTCGACGTAGTCCGTGTTCAGCCGCCGCAGGCCGGCCTCCAGGGAGCGGATCATGATCTTGCGGCTGTTGCCGGTCGTGCCGGGGCGGGGCTGGTCCTGCCTCGTCCCGCCGTACTTGGTGATCACGACGAAGTCGTCCCGGCGGCCGCCGAGCAGCTCACCGAGCACGATCTCGGCCTGTCCGTCCTGGTAGACGTTGGAGGTGTCGAAGGTCGTGCCGCCGGCGGCGACGAAGGCGTCGAAGATCTGCCGCGAGGTGTCCCGACCGGCGCCGGTGCCGTCCGTGCCGAAGTTCGCGGTTCCGAGCGCGTACTCCGAGACCCGCAGGCCGGTGTGCCGTCCGAAGGTCTGATAGCGCATGAGGACTCCCGGAGGGTGTGTGGTGCGAGGTAGGCTGCCGTGCCGCACCAAGTAAAACGAGGGGTCGTTCTTTTTATGCCGAGGGTAGGGCAGGCGCACCTCGACGCCCGACGGCAACAGATCCTGGACGCCGCCCGCGCACGCTTCGCCAGCCACGGTTTCGCCCGGACCTCGATGGCCGACGTCGTCGCGGAGTCAGGGCTCTCCACAGGGGCGATCTACCGGTACTTCACCAGCAAGGACGAGATCGTCATCGCCGTCTGCGAGCAGGCGAGCGACGCCCTTCCGAAGGCGCTGACCATCGAGGCCGTGAGCGGTTTCCTCGAGCACGTGAGAACGTTGGCGCGGGAGACAGGCCATGCCCGGCTGGTGGCCCAGATCTACGCCGAGGCGGCGGTGTCCCCGGCGCTCGCGTCTGTCGTCCAGCGACAGCTCTCCACGATGCGCGCGGCGGTCGCCGAGCTGCTGCCTGACCGCCAGCCCGACGATGCCGGGCAGATCGCCGAAGCCTTCGTGGCCGTCTGCGGCAGTTACAGTCAGCAACTGGCCGTCCGCGGCGATCTGGACCCCGCGCCCTTCGCCTCGGCCCTGATGGCGATCGTCAGGGGATAGCCGAGGCCGCAGGCCGGCCAAGGCGTGGAGACGGCTCCCCTGACCAGTCGACCTCGAAGTACGCGTGGATGGCGATGTCGCGGAACCCTGTGACGGACCGCCACGGCAGGTCGGGCCAACGCCCGCGGATCTCGGGGGAGAACCGAAGGCGAGCGCTGAAGCCGCCGGCGGCCAGCGGGTTCCAGCACCTCCACATCCGGCGACGGCATCCGACGGGACCTGTCAGCTCCTCATGGACTCCTCGTACAGGAGATAGCGCCCCCGCCCCTGCCGTTTGGCGGCATACATCGCGATATCGGAGGCGTTGAGCAGCTCCTCGGGGTCGAGGAGTTCCGGGCCGGACAGAGCGACGCCGACACTGGCGGCGACCGTGGGCCTGTCGTGGGACCCGGCCAGCGTGAGCACCTCGACCACCTGGCTGGCAATCGTCTCGACCGCGCCCATCGTCGCGATCTCCTCACAGAGCACCGCGAACTCGTCACCGGCGAACCGTGCCACGACATCGGCGGGGCGGACGCTTCGCCGCAGGCGGCTCGCGACCTCGCAGAGAAGATCGTCACCCGCGCGGTGGCCCAGTGTGTCGTTCACTGCCTTGAAGCCGTCGAGATCGATGAACAGGACGGCCACCCGACCGCTTCCTCGCTGGGACCGGAGAAGCGCCCTCCCAAGATTCCGCAGGAACGAGATCCGGTTCGGCAGCCCGGTGAGAGCATCACGCAGAGAACTGCGCCGCGCGGAGACCGCACGGGTCCGCTCGGCCTCACGTGCACGTGTCAACATCAGACCAGACGAGATCTGACCGGCGATCGTTTCGACAAAATCTCGGTAGTCCTGATCCAGGGCAAGGAGGTCGCTGGCCCCGACGATGAGGAGGCCGACAGGCGCGGCACTCGTACGGTTCCGCAACGCCACCGCCACCGCGGTCGCCGGCGCGGAAGAACCGCCGGCCAACAGGACGGATCCCCACCCCGGAAGCCCCGAGACAACTCGACCGCCTGCCAGCGGCGTCTCATTGACCACCTCGGGCAGGACGTCACTCCGGTCGAACACGGCGAGAGCGCGCCGGGTCGCCTGTCGCCCTCCCAGTCCTGATGTCGCGACCAACTGCGGTGTCGACAGGGACGGATATCTGCCCCAGAGCAGCACGATGCTGTAAGGGATGTCCTCCGGATGGTCTCCCAACACGGAGGGAGCACGGATGCATACGGACCGCTGCGTCCGCAGCCGCGTCAGGGCGGCGGTGAGTTCCCGCTGACAGGCGAGACGTCTGGAACGAACAACCTCCTGAGTCGTCTCCTGATAAGTCGACAGGACTCCCGCTATACGCCCACCGTCAGACATCTCTCGTAAGGGGCTGAACGAAAAGGTGAAGTACGCCTCCTCCAGGTAGCCGTGCCGGCGGACCAGGAGGCGCTTGTTCGCCGACCACGTCGCGCCGCCCCCGGACATCACCCGGGCGGACAAGGGGCGCAACTCGTCCCAGATCTCCGGCCAGACCAGCCGCAGCGGCATGCCCATGGCGGCTGGATGCTTGTCACCGAGATGAGGTATACACGGGTCGTTGTAAATATAGGCGAGTTCCGGTCCCCACATGACTATCATCGGGAACCGGGACTCCAGGCAGATGCAGACCGCCGTCCGCAGACTCGGGCTCCAGTCCCGAGGCGGATTCAGCGTGGTGGAGGACCAGTCCCTGGCGGCCAGTACCCTGCCTGCCGCGCCGCGCGCCGCGAAAAACGTCTTCATGTTCAGGCGCCCACGCCCCACGGCCCGGGACGCGACGGGCCGCACCATGTTCCCAGCGCCGCGAGCGCTCATGAGCCGCGGTACAGCCGGCCGAGTCCGAGTCCGAGATCGAGACCGAGCCGTCGCTCACCGACCCCCATCCGCCATCGCCTGACGCCCTCCGGCCGCATGACACGTCACCTGGACCAAGGTCCAGCCTTCCCCTGACGGCACGGCGAACGCCCGTCGTCCGCAATACCTCCGCATGTGTTCCCCCGCACCAGATCAAAAAACCGATCAGGAAGCTTGTCACCTTTCGCTATCTCGCCCGGGTCGTCGCCAACCCGGACCACCGGACCGCCAGCCTGCTCCAGCTCACCGACCACGGCAGGGATGCACTGAGCCGGATAACCGCCCGCTCCACCGAAACCCACCGCGAAGTGCTCGCCGACTTCCCACTCGACGACGTCACCCACGCCCACGCCGTGCTGCGCGAACTCGTCAACCGCGTACTAGCCGTCGACCAGGCGACCGGCACGCCGGACCCGCCCGAGTGCCAGGACCACCCACGATCGGAGGCGGATCAGCGCCGCACTCGCCTACGGCGGCACCAGGCCCCACAGGGGACAAACAAAGACGCCGCCCGGGTTGAACCCGGACGGCGTATTGCTTGCCAAGGAGCAGAGAAACCATGGTCAAGTTTCGAACACGGCAACTCTGGTGGAGGTGAGGGGACTCGAACCCCTGGCCTCCTCCGTGCGAGGGAGGCGCTCTACCAGGCTGAGCTACACCCCCTGGAAGCAACTGAAGCTTACAGTACGCCGGATGGAAGTGGGTGGGCGCCCTCGCCGGCCGCCCGGCGATCGGTCTGGCGGGCGATCCGGCCGCCGTCCCAGCCGGCCGGGTCGGCCTGGACCAGCGGCCACGGCGTGCCGGGCAGGACGGCGAAGACCGGTGGGTCCGCCGGGTCGGGGAGCTCGTCGAGTTCGGCGGCGAGGCCGGCGACCACCAGCATGTTCTCGAACAATGTCGCCGCCTCGGCTGTCCTGAGCAGCCCGGCTTCGTGGCCGCGCCAGCCGCGGCTGCGCGCGCCGTCGAGGACTATCTCCGCGTCCGGTTCCGCGGCGCCGCCGTCCGCGCCGTCCGCCACGAAGACGAGGCGGCCCTGGGCGGGAACGGTGCCGTCGCGCAGCGGGCGGCGCTCCCACAGTTCCAGGGATTCCTCGGGCGCCCAGTTCTCGTCCCGCAGCGGTGTCTGCCAGGCCGCACGGCCGGGCCGGTAGACGGCGAGCCGGACACGGACGCCGCGGCAGCGGAAATGCAGGCCGGTGCCGTCGGCCGCGACGGCTTTCACGTCGACGGGGATGGCGCTGCTCGCCGGGCACATGACGAATCCCCGGTCCCGCAGCCGGGCGAGCCAAGATTCGAACATCAAGACCGGATCTCTCCTCCTGCCGCGGGTTGTACCCGCCGGCGCCTGGTCCCGACTGGCGCCGCGCCTCGCCGGCGCTCCGGATCCCGCCTGGGACGCCGGACGGGCGCGTGGCGGGGAACGGACGGAGACACCGACGGCACGGCCCTTGGGACGCACCGCTGAACGAACACGGAAGGACACATCGCCGGAGCACGAGCGCGGGCGTCGACCCGCGGTGAGCTCCGGAAGGCTGGCACGTGATCACGGGCCCCGCGTGGACTCAGGCCGCTGGCCGGCCAGGCGGGAGGAATGTGATCCGGAGGCCCCTCACGCCCCGGCCCGCCGGGTGGAACCGGATCGGGCGACGCCGGGCGGTGGTTCGTGGTTCGTGCGCGGCGTCAGTGGGCGCGAGGGCAGGGACAACACCGCGGACAGGCAGCCAGGACCCCGGCACGCCGACGAGCGGTGGCGCGGGTGGTCTGCGAGCGGAGTGTCACGAGGCCATTATGCACGCGGACCGAGCCCCCGGCCGGACGTGCCCGGCCCGTCAGCGACCCTCTGCGGGCCGGCGAGCGGTCGGCGTCGCCGGCCCACCGCAGGCCAGCGCCGCCGGCCTGGACATCTCCGGAGGCGGCGGCCGCTCGCCCGCCGGAACCTGTGACCCGTGTCACCCACCTGACGGTGCCGGGCACCGACCGGTGCCCGTGGCCCGGCCACCGACCGCCCCCGCCGATGATCGGCTGCTGGTCGGCTGCCGCTGGTCGGCCGCCGGCGGTCAGCTGCCGACGGCGTGCCGACGGAGCAGGGTCTCGAGCTCGTCCGGTGCCTGGGCTCCGGCGGCCGGCCCGGTCGCCTCGGTGGCCGCGACCGCCTCGCCCTGGCTCGCGGTCGCCGCGGCGGGCGGGATCAGGCCACCGTGCGTTCCGGGCGGGTTGACCTGGACGCGTCCGGGACGCGAGGTGTTCGGCCGGGCCCCGGGGCGCGGGACGGGGCGGGGCGCGCCGCCGGAGCGGGGCGCGGCGGGCCCGGCGGCCATCGCGCCACCGGCCGGCGCGGTGTGGCCAGTCCCGTCAGCGGCGCCACCGTAGCCGTAGGCGATCTGTTCGTGGGCCTCGTACCCGACCTGCTCGGCGTAGCCCGCCTGCTCGGCGTACCCGACCTGCTCTGCGTACCCCGTCTGCTCGGCGTAGCCCGCCTCTTCGCCGTAGCCGGCCGCCGCGGCATAGCCGGCCTCCTCGGCGTGCCCTGCCTGCTGGACGTACTCGACGTACTCGGCCTGGTACTCGGCGTGCGCGTGGTACCCGACGTACTCCGTTTCCGGGTACTCGGCCTGGCCGGCGTACTCGGCGTACTCGGCCCCCGTGCCGACGTCGGCGGGCGCCTGGTAGGCCACCGGAGCGTCGTAGCCCAGCTGTTCTGCGTTGACGTACTCGACGTACTCGACGTCACCGGAGGCGTCGCGGCGGGCCGTGTACTCGGTGTACCCCGGCTGGTGGCCGGCGTAGGCACCCTCCGCCGACGAGACCGACGAGGCCGCTGCCGCGTCCGTCGCGATCTCGTGGGCGGCACCGGAGTGGGCGTCGTCGGAGTAGTACTCGGCGGAGTAGTGATCGCCGGGCGGGGCCGCCGGGTCGTCTCCCTCCGCGTCGTCGTCGCCGGCACCGCCACGGTGGTCGCCGGCCTCGCCCGTGACGTGCGCCCGGTCGGCGCCGGCGCCGAGATCAACGGTCTCGGCGCGGGCGTGCGCGAGGTCGCCGGCGGTGAACGCCTCGTCCGCGCCCCCGGCGGATGGCCGCACCGGCGGGTACCCGGTGCCGTGCGCCGGAACGCCGGCCCAGGACGCGGAGCCCGGGGTGTGCTCCCGCGCGCCGCCGGTCCAGCCGCGGATGCCACCGTTGGCACGGGCGGCCCGCTCGGCGGCGATCCGCCGGTCGAGCGCGGCCCGGGAGCGGATCAGCCGGCGGTGTGTCTGGGCGGACCGGCGCAGGTGCAGCACGTAGCCGGCGGCGACGACGTCGACGGCGAGGTGGACGATCATCCACATGCCACCGAGGGTGGCGGCGAGGATGACGCTGATCGGCAGCGCGGTGAGCAGGACGAACAGCCGCTGACGCCGCAGCCGGACGAGCGCGGTGCGATCGGCCTGCGCCGCGCGGACGGCCCGGTCGACCGGGACACGGCGCAGCACACCCGAGGTCGGCCCGAACAGCCGTGGGGTCGCGTCGACGTCCCCCGGCGCGACCGCCGAGCGGTCGTCGTCGGCGAAGTCGTCCATCCCGTCGGCGTGCTCCACGCCGTGGCCGCCGTCCACGGCGTCCAGATGCTCGAGGCCGGCCAGATGCTCGAGGTCGTCGTGCTCGAGGTCGTCCATGGGGTCGAGACTGTCCATGGGGTCGAGGTCGTCGACCAGGTCCGTACGGGGGTGCGCGTCCGGGCCGGTGCCCGCGGGGAGATCCGCGCCGGCGGAGGTCACCGGAACGGTCCGGCCGGCGGCCGTGGAGTTCACGCCGGCCCGGGAGTCCGCCGGGTCGGCAGCGCCGCGCGGCCCGGTGCCGGGGCCCTCGCCGATGCGCGATCGCGCCATCCCTGCCGCCTCCTGTGCCACCGCCGGCGAGCCCTCGGACGGGGCCCGCGTCAGCGGGCCCGTGCCGGCGCGCGGTGAGCCGCGCCGCGAGAGCACCCGCATGGCGGTCGAGAAGCGGTCCGCCGACCGCTGCTCCACCGCCGAATCATGGTGACGCAGCCACATGGGGATGAGCACGAACCCCCATACGGCAACGATCGCCAGCCAGATGAGCGCACTCACGACGTCACGCTCCGCGCTGTTCCCGGGACGTCGTTCGGCGCGCTGACACCGTTCGGCCGACGCGAACCGTTCGCGATGCCGGCCGGGTCGGCCTGGCCGGCCGGGCATCCCTCAGGGCGGCCGGGGAGAGGGGACCTGGCCCCCGCCCGCCCGCCGCGAGCCGGGCGCGGATCGGACGCGCCAGGCGCGGTATGCGCGAGCGAGCAGAGCATCGGGACGCCTCTTCTCGATGTCGTCGTTTACGATTTCGTGCTCGACGCTAGTGAGCGGAATGCGTGCGGTCACCGACCGGAAGCCCGCGTGTCGCACTCGTCGGCGAGGTTCACCGGGTGGCCGTCCACTGTCAATCCGAGGTGGTGCCGATGTGGGCCAGGTGATACTCCCCCCGTCCGGGTGGGCAGGTCACACTACGAGCACCCAACGTAACGCCGGGCCGGTCGGGCGACGACCCCCTCGACCCGAGTGGGCCACAGCGAGCACCGGCGACAGCGCACGGGGTCGCCGGAGCCGACCCGAACGGCGCGCGTTGGACATCCAAAGAGACTGCGTGGGACGTGCGGAGGGTCCACGAACCGCGCTCCGGAGCGGGGCCCGGACGACCCGGAGAACCGCGCTAACGGGCCCTGGACAAACAGTCATCGGCACTGACGGCGCCCGGGGCGAAAGTCTGTGCCGTAAGTCTCCTCAGGAGGAGGGCGAACGGGTGCGGCTCCAGTGGGCCAGCAATCCCCCGGGGACGTCCTCGGTGGTCAGCGCATAGCCGATATGGTCGCGGTACCGGCCGTCGATCGCGAGAAATCTGCGGTGCAGGCCCTCCTCGCGGAAGCCCAGCTTCACCAGCATCCGGCGGCTGGCCGCGTTCTCCGGGCGGACGTTGGCCTCCAGCCGGTGCAGCCCGACCGGGCCGAAACAGTGGTCGGTGACCAGTGCCAGCGCCGTCGGGGCGATGCCACGCCCGGCGTGCAGGCCGTCCACCCAGTAGCCGACCTGGCCGTTGTTGAACGCCCCGCGCACGATCGTCGACACGGTGAGCTGCCCGACCAGCCGGCCGTCGACGGCGATGGCGAACGGGAGCGCCGCGCCCACCCGGGCCTGCGCCCGCAGCCGCTGAAGCATCTGGGTGTAGACGCCGATGGTCTGACGCTCGTTCCAGGTGGCCCGCACCGACGCCGAGCCCGGCGAGGTGGCCTCCCACGGGGCGAGCCAGTCGGCGTTGCGCGTGCGGACCTCGACCCAGGTCGGGGCGTCACGCAGGCGCATGGGCCGGACGACGACGTCGTCGTGGCGGAGGGTGACCGGCCAGCCGGGCGCTCTCACGCCGGTGTGCCGCCGGTGGGCGAGGCGCCGGTGTGGTCGGTGTCGCCGCGCAGCTGGGCGATCGCGTGCGCGACGACCGGGGAGAGGACCGCGGCGCCGTCACGCACTCCCCCGGTCGACCCGGGCAGGTTCACGACCAGGGTCGCTCCGACAGTGCCGACGAGACCACGGGAGAGGACCGCGGTGGGCACCTTGACCCGCCCGGCCGCCCGCAGCGCCTCGGCCAGACCGGGCACCTCTCTGTCCAGCAGGTCCCTTGTGGCCTCGGGCGTGACATCCCGCGGCCCGAGACCGGTGCCCCCGGTGGTCACCACCAGATCGACCCCGGCTTCGACGGCCGCGCGCAGGGCCGCGGTGATCTCCGCCCGCTCGTCCGGGACGACCACCGGCGCGGGCACGTCGAAGCCCATCCCGACCAGGGCGTCGACCAGCAACGGGCCCGAGCGGTCGGGGTAGGCGCCGCGGTGGGCGCGGTCGGAGACCGTCACGACCCGCGCCCGCGCTCCCGCCGGCAGCTCGGAGGGGCCGCTCACGACGAGCCGGCCCCGTCGCCGGGCGAACCGGCCCCGTCGCGGTGCCAGTCCCCGGACTTGCCGCCGGTCTTGGCGACGACCCGGACCCCGGTCAGCTCGGCCAGCGGGTCGACCGCCTTCACCATGTCGTGCAGCGTCAGCCCGGCGACCGCGACAGCGGTGAGCGCCTCCATCTCCACCCCGGTCCGGTCGGCGGTGCGCACCGTGGCGGTGATCTCCACCCCGTGGTCGACCACGGTCAGCTCGACCTGGACACCGGAGACGGCGATCGGGTGGCAGAGCGGGATCAGGTCAGGGGTGCGCTTGGCGCCCATGATCCCGGCGATGCGGGCCACGGCGAGCGCGTCACCCTTGGGTACCCCCGCGCCGCGCAGCAGCGCGACGACGTCCGGTGCGGTGCGCAGGCAGCCGGTGGCGGTCGCCGTGCGCGCCGTCACCTCCTTGGCCGAGACGTCGACCATCCGCGCCGCGCCCCGGTCGTCGACGTGGGTGAACCGCCCGGGACCGGTCACCCGCGGGCCTCGGTGGACGGGCCGGCCCACTCGGGCTCGGGCAGCAGCACCGCGGGGAGCTTCGTGCCTGCGGGCACCTCGGTGACCTCCTCGGGGACGACGAGCAGCGCGTGGGCCGAGGCCAGCCCCGACATCTGGTGGGCGCCCTGCCCCCCGGCGGACGTCGCGACCAGCTCACCGGTGTCGTCACGTTCGAGACGGACCCGGGGAAAGGTACGCCTTCCCGCTGCGGACTGCATAGTCTCGCTCACCCGGACGATGACGGTGCCGGTGGCCGGGCGCTGCCAGCCCGCTCCCTCCGGGGCGACCGGCAGGCCCCGCAGCCGCCGCAGCGCCGGCCGGACGAACAGCTCGAACGACACCAGGGCGCTCACCGGGTTACCCGGAAGCGTGAAGACGGGAACGCCACCGACGACGCCGAAGCCCTGCGGCTTGCCGGGCTGCATGGCGATGCGCTCGAACCGGATCTCGTCGGACTTGCTCAGGACCTGCTTGACGACGTCCCGCGCGCCGACGCTGATGCCGCCGGTGGTGATCACGACGTCGGTGCTGCGCAGCAGTTCGTCGAAGGTCGCGCCGAACTCGTCGGGGTCGTCCGACACACCGTCGACCCGGCGGACGAGCGCCCCCGCCTCGTGCGCCGCGGCGGCGATGGCGTGGCTGTTCGAGTCGACGATCTGGCCGGGCCCGAGCGGGGTGCCGACCTCGACGAGCTCGCTGCCGGTGGACAGGACGGCCACCCGCGGGCGCGGGTGGACCGCCGGCCGGGCGATGTTGACGGCGGCCAGCAGGCCGATCTGCGCGGCGCCGAGCACGGTGCCCGCGGCGAGCACGAGGTTGCCGGGCGCGATGTCCTCCCCGGCCCGACGGATGTGCAGGCCGCGGCGCGGCGCCCGGTCGATCCGCACGGTCTCGACGCCGTCGTCGGTCCACTCGAGCTGGACGATCGTGTCGGCGCCCTTCGGGAGCGGGGCACCGGTCATGATCCGTACGACGGTGCCCGGCGCGAGTGCCGCGGGGGACACCGGGCCGGCCATGATCTCGCCGGCGACGGGAAGCGTCACCGGGCTGTCCGCACTCGCCTCGGCTACGTCCGCGGCGCGGGCGGCGTAGCCGTCCATCGCGGAGTTGTCGAACCCCGGTACGGCCACCGTCGCCCGCACGTCCGCCGCGAGGACGCAGCCGTGGGCCTCGCGCAGCGCCGTCCGCCGCGGCGGCATGGGGCCGATTGCGGCCATAATGTCCGATGCGTGCTGGTCTACCGTTTTCACAGGCACCCGTCCCGTTCTTTACACTTCTGTTCAGGCCATATAGCCTTCGTGTCAGCGGTGGCCGGGCAGCAGGTCACGACGGCCGCCGAGTGGGCACCCGACAGTCGTTGACCCGCGGGCGATTCCTCGCCTGACGTGGCGACTGCAGGGCCAGCCTGTCAGGAGCCTGGACATTCCGCGCGAAGACGCGCGCTCAGTCTGCCCGAAGGTGCCGATGCGCCCAAGCAAGGGCCCCGGGAAATTTTCAGTCTGTCCTTCGCAGCGCAGGCCTGGTCACTTTTCGTCAACGCGACCGACCGCCGGCGGGCAGGGCGAGCCAACGGCCGGGGCGGGCCGGCCCGCGACCCACGGTCGCGGGCCGGCCCGCCCCGCCGGTCAGCATTCGGCCTTGGGACCGCCGGACGCCACGTACTCCTCCAGCCACGGGTAGAACTCCGGGCCGAGGTCCGGCCGCTCGCAGGCGAGCCGGACGACCGCCTTGAGGTAGTCGACCCGGTCACCGGTGTCGTAACGGCGCCCGGTGAACACGACGCCGTGCACCGGAAGCTCCGCGCCCGGGTCGGCGCCGGCCCGCCCCGCCAGCGTCCGCAGGGCGTCGGTCAGCTGGATCTCGTCTCCCCGGCCGGGCGGCGTCACACGCAGGACGTCGAAGATCTCCGCGGGCAGCACGTAGCGCCCGATGACGGCCAGGTTGCTGGGCGCCTCGTCCACCGGCGGCTTCTCGACCAGGTCGGTGATGCGCACCGTCCGGTAGCGCCCCCCGGACCCGACCGCCGGGACCGACCCCGCCGAGGCGGCCGGAGCGGGAGCGACGGCCGACGGCGCGATCGTCGCCACTCCGTACAGGGAGACGGCCTCCTCGGGCACCTCCATCAGCGCGACGACCGCCCCGCCGTGCCGCTCCTGGACGGCCAGCATCTCGACCAGCAGCGGGTCGCGCTCGTCGATGAGGTCGTCCCCGAGCAGCACCGCGAACGACTCGTCACCCACGTGCGCGGACGCGCAGAGAACAGCGTGGCCGAGCCCGCGCGGCGAGGGCTGGCGGACGGAGTGGACCTCGGCCAGCTCGGCGGAGGCCCGGACGCGTTCGAGGCGAACCTTGTCGCCCTTGCGCTCAAGCGCGGCCTCGACATCCCCCTCCCTGTCGAAGTGGTCCTCGATGGCCTTCTTGGTGCGGCTCGTCACGAGCAGCACGTCACGCAGGCCCGCGCGCGAGGCCTCTTCGACGACGTATTCGATGGCCGGCCTGTCGACGACAGGTAGCATCTCCTTCGGAACCGACTTCGTCGCGGGGAGGAACCGGGTCCCCAGACCCGCGGCGGGAATGACCGCCTTCGTCACTGGCATGGGCGAAACCTTAGTCGGGCGGGCAGTCCCAGGGCACGACAGTGTACGCACACAGGGCATTCACAGCCGGTGATCATCCATGATGACCGTGCATCCGCGTGCGGCCTCGGGCCGCCGTGGTCCCCGATGCCGCGTCCCGGCGCCCCCGCTCCGCGGGGCGTCAGCGAGCGTCGGGCAGCACCCGGACCGACGGTCCGCATCCGGTAAGTCACGCTCACCGACCTGTCGGCCAGGCCCGGCGGGTCCGAAACGGGCAGGCCTCCACGTGCGGGTCGATCACGGTACCGTGAGGCCTTCGCCAGCGGGATGTCGTGCCGGTGTCGTCTTTCGGATCACCATCGGCCGCATGGACAACGTGCCGGCGCGGAAAGCTCGAGGAGTCTGGTGACGGGCCCAACGCCCAGGTCACCGGGCCCGAGTGCGCTGAGGGTGGGGATGGCTGTGACCGGAGGTACCGTCACCGGCAGTGGCGTGGTGGGCCGGTCCGGCTCCGGATCCGGCGCTGGCGCCGAGTCCGACTCCGGCGCCGCGGCACCACCGGCCAAGAGCGAACTGCGCAGGCGGCTGCTCGCGTTGCGCCGGGCAGGCGTGCTGCCCGACCCGGCCGTGCTGACCGAGCGACTGCTCACGCTGCCCGAGGTCACCGCCGCCACCTGCGTCGCCGCCTACGTGGGGATGGCCGACGAGCCGGACACCGCCGAGATCCTCACCAGGCTGCGTGCCCGAGGGGTCCGGGTGCTGCTACCGGTTGTCCGCGCCGACCTCGATCTGGACTTCCGCGAGTTCGTCGGCACACTGATCCCCGGCGCGATGGGCACCCGGGAGCCACCGCCGAGCACGCCGCTCGTCGAGATCGCCAAGGCCGACATCGTGATCGTGCCCGCGCTCGCGGCGGATGAGCGCGGCAACCGGCTGGGACGCGGCGGCGGCTCCTACGACCGCGCGCTGACCCGGACCACCCCCGGGGCCCCGGTGATCGCGCTGCTGAACGACCGCGAGGTGCTCGGGGACGTCCCGGCGAAGCCGCACGACCGGCCGGTGACCATCATCGTGACGCCGACCAGAATCGTCCGGGTGGCACCGCTGTGACACCCGCTCCGGCATTCGGGAAGCCAGCGGGGCCGTCCAGGCGTTAGAGTTGGCAGTCCTTACCACCGAGTGCCAACTCCGGGAGGAGTCCGTGCCGACCTACCAGTACCGCTGCACCGCCTGCGGGCACGATCTCGAGGCCGTGCAGAGCTTCAGTGACGCGGCACTGACCGAGTGTCCTGCTTGCACGGGCCGGCTTCGGAAGGTGTTCAGCTCCGTTGGCCTCGTCTTCAAGGGCAGCGGCTTCTACAAGACCGACAGCCGGTCCGGGTCCTCGTCCGGGGTCCCCGCCCGGTCCAAGGAGTCCGCGGGCTCGTCGGACGGCGACTCGTCCGCCAAGAGCGGCGCCGACGGCGGCTCCTCCGCCAGCACGTCGGACTCCACCGGCTCGTCCTCGGGCTCGGCCGGGTCCTCGTCGGGTGACGGCGGTTCGTCCAGCACGTCCAGCAGCACGGCCTCCAGCACCGCGGCGGCCTGACCGGCGGGCCGGGCCCATCGCCCAGCCCTGACCGGGAGGCCGGGAACCCCCCCGACCCACCTGGCCAGCCTGACCGGGAACCACTCCGGCCCGCCTACGCACCTTTCACATGGGACAGCCCCCGGCAGTCGCCCGGGGGCTGTCCCATGCCCAGCCCAGCCCAGCCCGGCCACCCGCCGGGCTGTCGGCAGCCCGGACCCGTCGGCACCCAGGGCTATCAGAGCCCGGGGCCGTCAGCGGCGCCGGGGCCGGGGCCGCCAGCGAAGCGAGTTGTCTCAGCCGCTCTCCTCGCCGCTGCGGCAACTCGCTTCGGGGCGTGCCCCGGCCGGCGGCGTCGGGGGTCTGCGTTTTCGGCCCGGACCTGCGGATCACCAGGCTCCCGCCGACCGTCCCGGCTCCCGTTTCGTGCTCTCACCAGCGACTTCGTGTTTCGACGTCACGCTTCCCGGGCGGCGAACCAGCTTGCGCGGCGACAACAAGTCGGCTCGGCGACAGCGGACCGACACGCAATCAGCCGGGCGGGCGACCCATCGGAACGGATTGGTGTACCCGATTAAACGGATTCAAGGTCGGCCGGGTAATTTCGACCGGCAGCAGTGGAGGAACCCACGCCCGCGCACCCTCCGGCCGCACGCGTTCAAGGCGGAGACGGCGTCACCCGACCGGTTACCGGAAGGCACCCGGTCGCGCTAACAGACCAGCACGGCGACCCGGGCACCGAATACCGTCGATCCACGAGATCGGAGACAGCACTCCGCTTAAGCGGGTCGAATCACATACCCAGCGACCCTTGTCGTGGGCGTTTCGGGCGTATTGCCCGTTTCCTCGATCAAGGCCACCTGAGGCTGGGATCCCTGATACCGCACGGCATCCCGACCACCGGGACCGGCCGCGCCTCGATCGGCCATACCGGCCGCGCAGGCCACTACTGTTTGCGCCGCCGGTAGTGCTCCACGATCCAGGCATCGACCTCACGCTTGCGCCAAACCCTGGTTCCTTTGGCCCCGCTGCCGGCCGGCGCGTTGATGACCTGCAGAGGCTCCGGAAACTTGGCGTCCTTGCGAGTCCAGTAGTCCACGGCCTGTCGCGTGATCTTGAGTTGGAACGCGATGTCCCCGATGCCTACCAACTGCTCACCGTCGTCCACAGCGAACATCGTAACCACTTTGCTCTTGTCCAAGAACCTCGCTAGGGTCGTTTTTGCTTGTCGACAAATAATGTCCGAGGAGGAAACATGCCCCCAGCAGACCCATCCGCAGCGCATCCGTCGGCAGCGCACCGGCCGGCGCGGCCGATCGGCGGCGACGAGATCCGTGAGCTGATAGACCGCGACGAGGCGTACGACGAGAATCCGTACGGCGAACCGCCGCTGCTCGTGGCCAGGTACCGGGCCTCGCTACGGGCCGTCCTGGCCACCGAGCCCGCGGAGCCCGGCCTGTTCGAGCGGGCCTGGTCCCAGCGGGAGCGCGACGCCTACCGCGCGGGCGGCCAGACCACCCACCGTGCGATCGTCACCGCACTGGCGACAGCCCTGACCACCCCACCCCCCGACCACGAACCCGGTGGCCCCGCCAACACGACCATGGCGGGTGGGTGACCCACCCGCCACACTTGGTTCGGGGCGGGCTGGGGTGGGGCGTGTCGCCCGCTCTGGTCGGGGTGGGTGCGCCGGTACATTGGGGCCGCCGTCGGTGCGGTCACTCGTGAGGGCACCGGTTGGACGGACCGCCCCGCACGGACCGAGTGGCCGCCGGGCCGCGTGGTGATCGGAGGAGATCCTCATGGGAGACACGCCGCTAATCGACGACGAGGTCCCCGGCGACGAGCGGGAGATCGGCTGGGGCGACGAGACCCTGCTCGACGAGAGCGAGGCCGACCTCGCTCGTCTACTGGCG
Organism: Parafrankia discariae; assembly: GCF_000373365.1. Lineage (NCBI taxonomy): Bacteria > Bacillati > Actinomycetota > Actinomycetes > Frankiales > Frankiaceae > Parafrankia > Parafrankia discariae. The sequence goes on along the minus strand of NZ_KB891208.1, from coordinate 15,939 downwards.
GATCTGCCGCCCCACCACGTCGAACGCTGACCCGGCCGCCAGCCGCCCGGCGCCGGCCGCCTGACATCGGCTCGCCCGGCACTGGCCGCCCGGCGCCGGCCGCTCAGCGGGGAAGGCCGTCCGCGGTCTCCGCGAGCAGTGCGGCGAACAGCTCCGGTGCCTCCAGGTGGACGGCGTGACCGCACCCCGGCAGCACCCGGACGGGAAGACCGAACCGGGCCCGCAACGCCGCGGCCGCGCGATGGCGTACCGGCGGTGACTGCGCGCCGACGGTGACCAGCACCGGCGGTGCCCCCGCGGGCGGCGGGCCCGGCTCGAAGGCGAGGAACATCGCGAGGTCGCGTTCCACCATCGTGAGGTCGGACGGCGCGTGCCCCACGTTCCAGCGCGGGCCGTAGAGCCGCTGCCCGAACGCCACCACCCCACCCGTGGTGAACGCCTCCGCCACCGGGCCGAGCAGTCCCGGGACGAGCGAGCCGACCGCCGGCTCATGCAGCACCGCGGCGGCCATGGGGACGCCGGCCGCGAGCATCGCGAGACCGAGGGTGGCGCCGCCGCTCACTCCCCCGAGCACCCGACCGGCGACGGACGGCGCCAGTGCCGCGATCTCCGCGGCCAGGTCTCCGGTGGACGGGCGGTCCGGAGCGTGCACCTCCCGCCCGGCGAGCGCCACGCGCACGCCTGACCACACCGCCCCGGTCGTCGCGGTGCCGTGCAGCAGAAGGAGGGCCGGGCCCACCGCGGCGCCGTTCCGGGCGCCGGCACCGCCCCGGGCGCCGCCGCTCTGCCCAGCGCCACCCTGACCAGCGCCCCCCTGGGCGGCGCCACGGGTCCCGTGCGCTCCGCGCGGCTCCATCCGGCCACCTTCCGCGCCCCCGATTAACGGGCACTTAACCGTCGACGTGTGAATGTAACTGCGCGAGTGTCGATCAGAAAATTCTTCGTCTCCACCTTCACTTTCATGTACACGACACTGTATACAGCTCGGTATGCAGAAAGCCGTGGGCGGGTGCCCCGTCCGCCACCGCGGGCCGGGCCCGGCCGCGCACCCACCGCGACGTGCGCTGCCACCCGTCCCGCGATCCCGGCGCGGCCTCGCGCGGCGGGCCCGGCGGAGCGGATCACCGGCCGGACGGCGGGCGGGTGGTACGCCCGCGCCGTCCATGGCAGATGCTCGGCGTCATGACACCGTCGCCAACCACCCGGGCCGCCGGCTCGGGAAACCTGCGGGACCATGTCTACGTCGCGCTGCGCCATCGGCTCATGTCAGGGGAGTTCTCCTTCCGGGACCGCCTGGGAGAGGAACGCGTCGCCGCGCTGCTGGGGGTGTCGAGGACACCGGTGCGCGAGGCCCTGACCCGGCTCGCCGGGGACGGCCTGGTCGAGAAGAGGCAGGACGGCGGCTACTACCCCGCGGAACCCGACCTCGCCGGGCTGCGCGACCTGTACGAGATCCGGGTCACGCTGGAGCTGCGCGGGCTGCAGCGGGCGCTGGAGTCCGGCGCGGCGCACCAGGCCGCCCTGCTCGAGCCGCTGCGCGACGACTGGCGGGCGCTGCGCGCCGATCCGCCCACGCCCGACCCGGCCTTCGTCGCCCTGGACGAGAACTTTCACATCACGCTCAGCCGGGCGTCCGGCAATGGCGAGCTCGCGAACATGCTCGACGCGGTGAACGCCCGGATTCGCCCGGTGCGGATGTACGACTTCCTGACCGCCGACCGGATCGAGCTGACCATCACCCAGCATCTCGACATCCTCGAGAAGGTGCTCGCCGGGGAGATGGAGGCGGGCGTGCGGGCGCTGCGCAGCCACGTCGGCGAGTCGATGGAGGTCGTGGAGCGGCGGGCGGCCCGGGCCATCACCCAGATGGTGCTCAACCGCGGGCGCCCACCCCGCTCGGCCACCTAGCACGAACGTCCCGCGTCACGGCCCGTCCACCAGCACGGCCCCGTCCACCAGCAGGGCGTGCCGACCCGAGACGGCGTGCCGACGAGAGACGAAACCGGCCGAGGAGGAGCAGATGACAGTCACCACCGAACCCGTGGCCCCCACGAACGCTGGCCTCACCGTGGGTCCCGTCACCGCCGAGCCCTACGACTGGCCCTACGACGGCTCGTTCAGCCCCGCGACCACCGCCGTCATCAACATCGACTGGCAGGTCGACTTCTGCGGCGAGGGTGGCTACGTCGACGCGATGGGGTACGACCTGGCGCTCACCCGGGCGGGCCTGGCCCCCACCGCGGCACTGCTGGCGGTGTTGCGCCCATTGGGCTTCATGATCATTCACACCCGGGAGGGGCATCGCCCCGACCTGTCCGACTGCCCGCCGAACAAGCTGTGGCGCTCGAAGCGGATCGGCGCCGGGATCGGCGACGCGGGCCCGCGCGGGCGCGTCCTCACCCGTGGCGAGCCGGGCTGGGAGATCGTCCCCGAGGTGGCTCCCCTGCCGGGCGAGGTGATCATCGACAAGCCGGGCAAGGGCTCGTTCTACGCCACGGACCTCGACCTGGTGCTGCGCCGGCGCGGGATCACCCACATCATCCTGACGGGCATCACCACGGACGTCTGCGTCCACACGACGATGCGCGACGCCAACGACCGCGGCTACGAGTGTCTGATCCTCTCCGACTGCACCGGGGCGACCGACCCCGCCAACCACCGGGCGGCCCTGCACATGGTGACGATGCAGGGCGGGGTGTTCGGTGCGGTCGCGACCTCGGCGGCGGTGCGGGACGCGGTCTCGGCCGCGCTCGCGGCGGCCTGAGCGACCGCCCGGTGAAGGCGACCGCCCGGTGAACCGGCCCCCACCGGACCTGCAGGCCGACGTCCTGCGCGCCGGCTACCTCTCGGGACGGCTGAGCGTGCGCGAGGTGGTGGACGGCGTCTACGACCGGATCGCCGCCCGCGGCGACGACGGAGTGTGGATCACTCCGGTGCCGCGCGCGGAGGCGCTGCGCCGGGCCGCCGAACTGGACGGCCTGCTGGTGAGCTCGCGCCGTGGGGCCACCGGAGCCGGGACCGCCGAGGCCGGGACCGCCGGAGCCGGAGCCGCCGGGGCCGGGGCCGGCCTGCCGCCGCTGTTCGGGCTGCCGTTCGCGGTGAAGGACAACATCGACCTCGCCGGGCTGCCCACGACGGCCGGCTGCCCCGATTTCGGGTATCTCCCGGCGGACAGCGCGCCGGCTGTCGCCCGGCTGCTCACGGCCGGCGCGGTCTGCGTCGGGAAGACCAACCTCGACCAGTTCGCCACGGGACTGTCCGGCGCCCGCTCTCCCTACGGGATCCCCGCGTCCCCGTTCGACCCACACATGATCTCCGGCGGGTCGAGCTCCGGATCCGGGGTGGCCGTAGCGGACGGGCTGGTCACGTTCGCGGTGGGCACGGACACCGCCGGCTCGGGCCGGGTGCCGGCGGCGCTGACCAACACCGTCGGACTCAAACCGTCCCGGGGGCTGGTGAGCACCAGGGGCGTGGTGCCCGCCTGCCGCTCGCTGGACTGCCCGAGCGTCTTCGCGCTCTCCGTCCCCGACGCCTACCGCGTGCTGTCGGTGATGCGTGGTTACGACGCGGAGGACCCGTACTCCCGCCGGTTCCCCGGGCCCGGCGACCCGGCGCCGGCGTGGATCGGCGGGCCGGAGCCGACACCGTCGCGGATCGGTGTGCCGGAGCCGGCACCGTCGCGAAGGGGCGGGCCGGGGCCGGCCCGGCCGCGGGTCGGCGTGCCCCGGGCCGATCAGCTCGACTTCCTCGGCGACGCGGGCGCCGCGGCCGTGTTCGGCGTGGGCGTGGGGCTGCTCGCCGACGGGGGCGCCGAGGTGACGGAGATCGACCTCGGCCCGTTCCTGGAGGCGGGCACCCTGCTTTATGGCGGCCCGTGGCTGGCGGAGCGGTACGCCGCCGTGGAGGCTTTCCTCCGGAGGGTCCCGGACGCCGGCCCGACGGACCCGGTGCATCCCGTCATCCGCGCGGTTCTCGAACCGGGCGCGGCGATCACGGGGGCCGAGGTGTTCCGCGGCCTGACCCGGCTGCGCGCCCTGCGGCGCGGCGCGGAACGGACCTGGGCGGACGTCGACGTGATCGTGGTGCCGACCGTTCCGACGACTTACCGGATCGACGCGATGCTCGCCGACCCGATCCGCCTCAACGCGAACCTCGGCCGGTACACGACGTTCGCGAACCTGCTGGACCTGGCCGCGGTGGCCGTTCCGGTGGGGTTCGCGGCGGGCCTGCCGTTCGGCGTCACCCTGCTGGCCCCGGCGGGAGGCGACGACCTGCTGGCGGCGCCGGCCGAGCTGCTGCACCGGCGCAGCGGCGTGCCGGTCGGCGCGGGTTCCCATTCCCTGCTGCTCCCCGCCGGCGCCGCGGCGGAGATCCCGACCTGACGGACCAGCGCCATTACCAGCTCCGATCCAGGCGAAGCCCATAAATGTGACGCGCTATACACGAGTTAGCGACACAACACAAGGTGACTTTCGGCATTGGTTTCCGTCACGAAGGGGCGCGATACTTATCGGGTAGGAACCTGGGGTAACTCTGGCGCGTCCACCGCGACCTCGCTCCCTTCGGAGACGACGTGACGCTCACCATCGGCAAAGAAGCCGGCACTCTCACCACACCTGGCGGCCGTGCGGCCGGACCTTCGACGGCACTCGTGCCGGTCACAGCACCCCCGCCGCCGGGGGCGACACCGTCGCGCGCCTCCGGAGCGGCACCACCCGGCCCGGTGGGCCCGGTCGAGATCACATTGACCGCCGGGGCCACGGCCACCGCCGGGCTCGGAGCCACAGCGGGCCTCGCGACCACCGCGGGGCTCACAACCACCGCGGGGCTCACGACCACGGCGGGGCTCACGACCACCGCGGGGCTCACGACCACGGCCGGGAGCAGGGCGGTGGCCACCGCCGCGCTCTCCGCCGTCGAGCTCCGGCCCTCGGCGTGCCCCCTCTCGGCCCGCGTCGAGCTCCTGGAGGAGGGTGCCGTCATCCATCTGTCGGGGCTGCTCGTGGCGAGCGCCGCCGGCGCGGCGCGGTCCGCCGTCACCCGGGCGGCCGCCCTCGGGCAACGGGAGATAATCGTCGATCTCGCCGCCGTGCGGGACGCCGACCCGCTCGGCGCGGTGCTGCTCGGAGCCATGAGCCGGCATGCCACCCGCTGCGGCTCCCGGTTGCGCCTGCGCAACGCGGGGCAGCGGGTCCGCCAGGCGCTGGACGACCGTGGCGTCCGGGTCGAGGTGCTGGGACCTCTGGGCTGACCTCGACGGTCGCCCCTGTTCGCACGTACCGTTGGGGGGTATTTCCGGGGTGACGGCGCGGGGCGGGCGGTGCGGGTGAAGGCCGAAGTCAGCCAGACGGCTCAGGGCGGGACGGCGCAGAGCCAACCGGCCGAACCCCAGTCAGCCGTACCCCAGTCTGACCACGCCAAGTCACAGCACGGCTACACCAACAGCAAGGACGAGTACACCGCCCGGCTGCGGCGGATCGAGGGCCAGGTCCGCGGTCTGCAACGCATGGTCGCCGAGGACAAGTACTGCATCGACATCCTCACCCAGGTGTCCGCGGCCACCCGTGCCCTGCAGTCCGTCGCGCTCGGCCTGCTGTCTGATCATCTCGCGCACTGCGTGGCACAGGCCGTCGCCGAGGGCGGCCCCGCGGCGGACGAGAAGGTCCGCGAGGCGACCGCGGCCATCGCCCGTCTCGTCCGGTCCTGAGGCCCGGCCCGTCGTCTGACGGGTGGTCTCATTCGCCGGGCGGGCGGGGGCGGTCGTCGAGCGCCTCGACCAGGCGGCCCAGGGCCGGCAGGGCCGCGATGATCGCGTCACGGTCGTCGTCGGCGAGGATCTCCATGGCGGAGCCGATCCGCCGCTCGTGCGCCTGCAGCCATCCGGTGAGGGCCCGCTCGCCCGCCTCGGTGAGCCGCAGGGCCACGGCCCGGCGGTCCGCCGGATCGCGCTCGCGCCGCACGAGACCGGCATCGGTGAGCTGGGCGACCAGCGTCGAGACCGAGTTCGGCGCGAGCCGCAGCAGCCCGGCGAGCTCCCCGACCCGGGTGCCGTCCCGCTCGGCGACGCACTGGAGCAGCTCCACCTGGGCCATGGGCAGCGACTCCCAGGGGATGTCCGTGCGGATGCTGCTGCGCAGCACCCGCCGCAGCCGCGTGACGACCTCGGTGAGGCCCACGGCGTTGGCATGCTGATCTACCGTCATGACAACGGGCAGGTTACGCCCGCGGGAGCCCGACGTCCGGCCATCCCGCACACGGTCCGCTCCCCTGTCTCCGGGTCCGCCCGGGACGGAGACCGAGGTGACGGTGACGGAGGTAGCGTCGGGCGATGACGGGTACCGGTGAGGACGGCCGGCGGGTCGTCCCCGGCGTCGACCCGGCCGCGGTGTTCGAGCGGGTGCGGCTCGACGACCACTCCTGGGTGGACGTCGCCCGCGGCTGGATGTCCGGCGCGGACGAGCTCTACGACACCGTCCGGGACGGGACCTCCTGGCGTCAGGGAACCATGTGGCGCTACGAGCGCCACGTGACCGAGCCACGGCTGAGCGCCTTCATCCGCAGCGGGCGCCCGGTGTCCTTCCCCGCCCTGCTGGACGCCTACCGCGCGCTGCGCCGCCGCTACGGCGTCGACTTCGACGGGTACGGGATGTCCTGGTACCGCGACGGGAACGACGCCGTCGCCTTCCACCGCGACCGCGAGATGCGCTGGCTGGACGAGACGGTCATCGCGATCCTCACCCTCGGCGCGCGCCGGCCGTTCCTCGTGAAGTCCCGGCACCTGCCGCCCGGCCGGCGCATCCTCAACGACCCGACGGCTCCCGGTGGCCGCGATCTCGCCCCGGCCGGCGGCGACCTGCTCGTGCTCGGCGGGCGCGCGCAGGCCGACTGGCTGCACGCCGTGCCCAGGGTCCCCGGGTACGTGGGCGGGCGCATCTCGGTGCAGTGGCGGTGGACGTCCCGCGCCGGGCGACCGGAGATCGGGCCCGGTTACGGCGCCGCGCGGTCGTTCTCGCGCTGAGGCGGCAGCGCGCCCGCCGTCGCGGCGGTGGCGGCGGCGCCCGCGGCTGGCGCGGCCGAGGTGGCCGAGGTGGCTGGGGTAGCTGGGGTGGCCGTCGCGGCGAGCAGGGCGCCGCCGAGTGCGACCGCGGCGAGCAGCAGCATCGTCGTGGTGAAGCCACCGGCGGCGTAGGCGAGCGCCGACACCGAGACCCCGAACGCCGTGCCGAGCCCGCGGGTCATGTTCACCACGCCGCTGGCCATCCCGCTCTGCGGCGCCGGCACGACAACCATGACGGCGCCGTTGTTCGACGGGGTGAACAGGCCCAGCCCGCAGCCGATCAGCGCCAGCGCGGGCACGCCGACAGCCGGGCCGCTCCCCCCGGCCGCCAGCAGGCCGAGGCCGCCGGCCACGCCCACCATCGCCCCGGACGTCACGGCACGGACACCGAACCGGGCGACGAGCGTGCCCGCGACGGGCGCCGCGACCCCGATCGAGATCGGCAGCGCCGCCAGCAGCAGGCCCACCGCCACCGCGCTGTCGTCGGAGTTCTGCGGGATCGTCAGCAGCAGCCCGAACAGGACGAGGAAGGAGAGCGTCCCCGCGGCCAGCCGCGGCCCGACCGCCCGGTGCGCCACCAGCGCGAGGTCGACCATCGGGCTCACCGCGGACGACTCCCGGCGGACGAACAGCACCCCGCCCAGCGCCGCGACCAGCACCAGCCCGCCGACGGCGGCGAGCGGGCCGGCCGAGCGGGCGGACTCGCCGACCGACAGCGCGAGCAGCACGGCCGACACCGTGGGCACCAGGAGGGCCAGGCCCGACCAGTCGAACGGCGTCCGGGGCGCGGGTGCCCTGGTGCGGGGCAGCAGCAGGACTCCGAGCACGAACCCGAGCACTCCCGCGGGTATGTGCGCCCAGAAGACCCACCGCCACCCGCCGAGTTCGAGCAGCAGGCCGCCGGCCAACGGCCCGAGGGAGAGCCCGAACGCCTGGGCGGCGCCCTGGGCGCCGAGCGCGGCGGTGAGCCGCCTCGGCTCGACGCTCGTCGCGATCAGGGCGACGCTGTTCGCCTGCAGCATGGCCGCGCCGAGAGCCTGCGCGACCCGGCAGGCGATGAGCACCCCGATGCCCGGGGCCAGCGCGGCGCCGACCGAGGCCACGGTGAACAGGGCGAATCCGTACAGGGACAGCAGCTTGCGGCCGTACATGTCGGCGAGCCGGCCGAGCGCGGCGATGGTCGCGACCAGCGTCACCAGATAGGAGAGGCTGACCCAGGTCGCCAGGCCGAGGGAGACGCCCAGGTCGGCCCGCAGGTCGGCGAGCGCGATCGTGACGATGCTGGCGTCGAGCTGCCCCAGGAAGCTGCCGATGCAGACGGTGCCGACCGTGAGGACGGTCGCCAGCGAGGACTCCCGGATCCTGGCCGGCCGGGCGGGCTCCCGCAGCAGGGCACCGGCCACACCGGAAATCCGTCCCGGCCAGCTCGCGATCTCCACGTCTTCATATTCCTCTGTAACAGAGGTATCTGTCGACCGCGACCGGACGAAGTCACACGGACACACATCGCGCGTCTCCGCGTCCCGGCGGGGTCAGGCTTGGGGGCAGGGCGGTGAGTAGTGGCGGTTCGGGATGTAGCTGCGCCAGTCCTGTCTCGTGATCTCGGCCTGGACCCGGCCGCAGACCTGGTCCCGCGCGGTCCGCGGGTCGAGATCCCAGACCCGCGCGCCGTTCCCGTCGGCGACGGCGAGAGTCCGGGCGGGCCCCTCGGCGAAGGCGAGCGCGGTCGGCGCGAGACTCCCCGGCTGGGGCGTCGCCGCCGCGAGCGCCGCCGGTTCGAGTGGGACGGCCGCCTGCCCGGTGATGGCGAGCGCCGCGAGCTCGGAGGGCCCCTCGGCGCCAGCCGGCGCCGTGCCAGCCGGCGCCGTGGGTGTGGACAGGGTCAGCCGGGCCCGCGGCCGGGTCGGGTCCGACATGTCCCAGACACCGACATCGCCGCCGCCCACCGCGGCGGCCACCGCCAGTGCCCGCCCGTCCGGTGAGAAGGCCACCATCCCCGCGCCACTCGCGGTGGCGAAGGAGGTGAGCCGGCGCAGCCCGCGCGGGTCGCCCGGCCGGTAGATCTCCACGACGGACCGGGACTTCTCCGGCGGTGCCAGGGACGAGGCGACCGCCGTCGCGGCCGGCGCGGCGGGCTGCGCCGCGATGTCCCGCAGGCCGGTGGTCGCCACCGCGAGCGTCCGGCCGTCCGGTGAGTAGGAGGCGCCGGCGACGACGCCCTCGCCGTGCAGCAGGCCCTGCCGGCGCGGTTCGCGCGGATCATCCAGGGACCACAGGGAGAGGCGGGCGGCCCCACCGACCACGAGCTGATCCCCGCCCGGGGAGAACGCGAGCGCCGTGATCGGCCCGGGGGTCCGCAGGACGGCCAGCTCGGCGGGCGCACGCGGGTCGGTCACGTCCCACAGCCGGAGCGTGCCGTCCGAGGAGCCGGTGGCGATCGCGTCACCGGCGCGGCTCACCGCGATCTCGCCGACGGTGCCGGTCTGCCCGGCCAGCACGCCGAGCCGTTCCACCGCGCCGTCCGGCGTCACCCGCCAAAGCTGGACGTTGCTGGCCCCCGCGCCGGCCGGCTCCCCGGCCGGACCGGCCGCGGTGACGATGATCTGGCCCGCGGCGGCCGGTCGGCCGGGCGGCGACACGTAGCCGACGGCGCTGACCGCGGGCCCGTCGACCGGGAACGCGGTGATGCGACGGTTGCCGGACGGGTCGGTGAGGTCCCAGAAGCCGGCACCGGTGTCGCCGGCGGTGACCAGGCTGCTGCCGTCCGGGGCGACGGCGAGGTCGCGGACGTCGCCGGGCAGATGGCCGGTCCGGCGGACGGCCGCGGCGACGAGTGCCTCGCCGGCCGCCGCGGTCGGAGCGATCTCGTAGGCCGCCGCGGCGAGCTGGCCGGCGAGATCCGGCTGACGCTCGAGCAGTGCCCGGGCCTGGCCGGCGGTGGCCTTGGACGCCCGCACCGCGGCCTGGGCCCGGACAGCCCCGGTGATCTCGACCGCCAGGGTGAGGACGGCGAGGCTGGCGATCCCCGCCAGGAACAGCCGGAACAACCAGTGTCCGTCGGGCCCGCGCCGACGCCCGCCCGCCGGCTCACTCCGTTCAGCCGGCTCCGACAGCTCTGCCGGCTGAGCCGGCTTTGATGCCTTGGTCGACTCCGATGGCTGAGCCGGCGGGTCTTCGACGCGGGGCTCCGCCTCAGCTTCCGGCTCCGCCTCGACCGCCGGCTCCGGCTCCGCCTCGGCCTCCGGCTCCGCCTCTGCTTCGGGCTCCGGCTCCACCGCGGCCCCGAGCTCCGGCCCCGCCTCGGCACCAGGCCCGGTGTCGGCGGCGGGAGCCGGCTCCGAAGCGGCCGCCGGGTTCGGCACGTTCGCCGGCAGCACGGTGGCCCCGGTGAGTTCGGCGAGTTCGACGCCCGCCGAAGAGGTCTCCGGGCCCGCTTCGGCGACGGCGTTCACCGCCGCCGCGACGGCGATCTCGAGCGGATCCAGGCCGGTGGGCGCGGGCAGGCCGTCGCCGAGCCGTCCGAGCACCTCGAGCAGTTCCGCGGCGCCGGGTCGGCGGGACGGATCCTTACGCATCGTGGCGCTGACCACGTCGCGCAGTACCGGGTCCAAACCGGTGAGATCAGGTTCCGCATAGACCGCTCGTTGCAACAGAACCTGCGGTGATCCGTTACCGAACGGCAGTCGTCCGGTGGCGGCGAAGAGCACCGTGCCACCCCACGTGAAGATGTCCGACGCCATCGTGAGCGGCTGCCTCAGGACATGCTCCGGGGTAATAAAAGCGGGGGTACCCATCCCGGGCCCTGATCCGCCGCGGCCCGGCAGGGCGACGGTGTTAAGTACTCGCGACAGGCCGAAGTCGACCAGCCGGATTCCATCCTCGAAAAGCACCACATTCGCCGGCTTCAGGTCACCGAAGACAAGACCGGCGCCATGGAGCCCGGTCAGCGCCGACCCGAGCGCCACGGCGAGCCGTCGAACGTCGGACACCGCCAGCGGACCGCCCTGCGCGACCGTCGCCGCCAGGGTCGGAGCGTCCACGAACTCGGTGACGACATACGGCGGATCGGCGGAGGTGTCGGCGTCGAGGATGTCCGCCAGGCACAGAGGTGCCAGTGCGCGGACGGTCTCGAGATCAGCGCGCAGCCGGCGGCGGAATTCATGGTCGCGGGCGAACGCCGCACTGATCACCTTGATGGCCACCTGGCCGCCCTCGGGATCCCTCCCGAGATAGACCGGCCCGGTTCCGGCCTCTAGCAGCTGACGTTCAACAGCATACGGACCGACCGAAACCGGTTGATTGCCGCGCGAACGTTCGAGGTGTCGCCGGGCAATGACCACAGATTCGACACCTCCGAAATATTTGTGAAACCCCGTAACGGGATGTCGCAGGCGCCTCGGGCGCAACCGCATGTTATCGGCGCGGTCGGGCCCCTACGCGGCCTGGTTACGCTTCGCGGTTCCCGAGGACGGCCGCGGCGGCGAGCAGCGGGCCGGGATGGCGGTGCACCGCCTCGGTCGTCAGCGGGCCGCCGGCGAGCGCGCGGAGAACCTCCTCGCGGTGCGGGACCTGCGTACCTGACGCCCTTACCAGCCCGGCGAGTGCGACGAGCCCGCCCAGATGACGCTCCAGACCATCCCGATCCGGGCCGGGAAACCCGCCCAGCCACGCCCGGTGCTGGTCCGCGCTCATGATTTCCCACACCACCCGGTCCGTCACCCCCACGGGCCCCTTCGGACCACCCTGCGGACCACTCGGACCATTCGGCCAGCCGTGAACGGCCACGATGTGCGGCACTCTAACCAGCCCGCCGGAGAGTTCCGGGCGGTGGTCCGCCAGGACGATCCGCACCGACAGGTCGCGGCCGGCCCGGGCGTCGCGGACCCGGCCGGCGAAGCAGACCGCGAGCGCCGCGACGGCCGTCGGCGCGTAGCGCGCGTGCACGGCGACGGCTGTCAGGTCGGCCGTGCGCACCAGGGCGGTGGCCGTGCGGGCGGCCTGGGCGGGGTCGGCCGTGACGAAGTCGACCAGCGTCACGATCGAGCCCTCCGCCGGGTCTCCGGGCCGCACCCGGCAGACCGGGGAGTCCGGTGCGCGGCGGACCCGGTCGATGGTGATCAGGCCGTCGGCGTAGGGCAGCCGCAACGGGGGCAGATCCGCGGCGGCGATCGCGTGCGGGTCGCCGCCCGCCATCGACCCGCCCCCTCGCGACCACTCCCGGTAGGAGGGATCTTACCGTCAGCGCACACGGCAGGGGGGCGAATCAGCGACAAGCCGGTCGGGGCCACTGACAGCCCCGCGACACGGACAGCCCCGGGATGCCGGCGACCCCGGGACCGGGCCGCCCGCTCGGGCTACTCGGGCTGGCCGCCCGTCGAGCGGGCGAAGGGCCGCAGCCGGGAGACCAGGCCGCGTACCTCGGCGCTCGCGGCGGCGAGCGTCTCCTCGTTCGACGTCGCGGCACCGTCGAGGAGCACGTCGAGGCCGATCAGGCGCTCGGCGACCTCGGCGATGAGGTCGAAGTCCCGCACCCGCTGGTGGGCGAGCTCGGCCAGCCGCTCGTTCTTCTCGAACAGCTCGACGAAGACGCTCACCTTGGCCCGCAGCAGCCAGGGGTCGAACGGCTTGGCGATGTAGTCCACCGCGCCGACCGCGTAGCCGCGGAAGGCGTGATGCGGCTCGCGGTCGATCGCCGTCAGGAAGATGATCGGCGTGTCCCGCGTCCGCCCGCGCTGCTTGATGCGATGCGCGGTCTCGAAGCCGTCCATTCCGGGCATCTGGACGTCGAGAAGGATGACCGCGAAGTCGTCGATGAGCAGGCGCTTGAGCGCCTCCTCACCTGAGGACGCGGTCACCAGATCCTGGTCCAGGGAGGCGAGGATCGCCTCCAGCGCCATCAGGTTGTCGGGGCGGTCGTCCACCAGGAGGATCTTGCTCCGGGGCCGCTCAGTGTTCGACGCGCCCTCGGTGTCGACAGGACCGCCGGTCCGCTCGGTCACCCGCCTACCTCCTCCTTCGCCGGTCGGCCTGGGTGTTCGTGGCGCCGACGCCACTGCTCCACCATCGCCGATCGGCATGTCCGGGCCAGCACCGGCCCGTCGACACCTACCCGAATGCGCACCATACGCGATCTGATCATCACAGATACGACCGCATCACTCCGAGCAGGAAATCAAGATCCACCGGCTTGGTGATGTAGTCGCTCGCACCGGCGGAAATGCTCTTCTCCCGGTCACCGGGCATCGCCTTGGCGGTCAGCACGAGGATCGGCAGCGCCGCGAAGGCCGGCATCGCCCGGATCTCCAGCGTGGTCGCGTTGCCGTCCATGCCCGGAAGCATGACGTCCATCAGTACCAGGTGCACCGGTGTGCCGTCCTGCTGGAGCATCCGGATGGCGTCGTGGCCGTTGTCGGCGTACAGCACCCGCATCCCATGCATCTCCAGGGCGCTGGTCAGGGCGAACACGTTACGGACGTCGTCGTCGACCACCAGGATGCTGGCGCCCACGAGCGGGTCGCCGCCGTCGGTGTTCGGCGTCGGCGGCCGCACGGGCGCCGGCGGGTCGAGCAGGAACGGGGTGCCCTCGGCGGGCGCCCGCTCGCCGCCCGACCCGGTGCCGCCCCGGCCCGACCACGAGGTCCGCGACAGATTGCGGACCGCCTTGGGCTCGCCGGGCCGGCCGGGGGTGCCGTAGACCCGTTCGCCGTCACGCTGCCGGGTGGTGCCCGCCCCGTTGACCGGGCCGGCGGGAGCCTTGCCGGTGCCCTCCCGGTGTGCCGCGTCGCCGGGTGTCTCCGGCCCCGCCGGCCGGCGCTCCGCCGGGACGAGGGCGGCCCGCTCGACACCGGCCAGCACCGGCCCGCGGCCGTCGCCCCCGCCGTCGGCCCGCGGCCGCGACTGGACGGCGCCGTCCACGATCATCAGGACACCGTCGGGCTCGCCGGGGTGGGGGCCCACCGGCGCCTCCGAGGGCATCACCGACGGGACGAACAGGGTGAACGTGCTGCCCTGTCCGATCTGGCTGGAGACGGCGATCGACCCGCCGAGCAGCCGGGCGATCTCCTTGCTGATCGACAGCCCGAGGCCGGTGCCGCCGTAGCGGCGCGAGGTCGTGCCGTCCGCCTGCTGGAACGCCTCGAAGATCATCCTGAGCTTCTCGGCGGCGACCCCGATCCCGGTGTCGGTGACGGCGAAGGACAGCACCATCGGCGCCGAGCGCAGGCTCGGCGCGACGAACGGGGTCTCCGACGGGGCGACGGCGACATCCAGCCGGACGGTACCCGCGTCGGTGAACTTGACCGCGTTCGACAGCAGGTTCTTGAGCACCTGCTGGATGCGCTGCTCGTCGGTGACGAACTCGTCCGGCACGTCCTCGGTGACGCTGATCTCGAAGGTGAGGCCCTTCTCCTCGGCGGTGGGCCCGAACACGCCCGCCACCGCGTCGCACAGCGCGGCGGTGCGCACCGGGCCGGCGTCGACGTTCATCTTGCCGGCCTCGACCTTGGAGAGGTCGAGGATGTCGTTGATCAGCCCGAGCAGCTCGGAGCCGGCGGAGTGGATCGTCTCGGCGAAGTCGATCTGCTTCTGGCTCAGGTTGTGGTCGGGGTTGTCGGCCAGCAGCTTGGCCAGGATGAGCAGGCTGTTCAGCGGGGTGCGCAGCTCGTGGCTCATGTTCGCCAGGAACTCCGACTTGTACTGCGAGGACAGCGCGAGCTGCTCGGCCTTCTCCTCCAGCCCGATCCGGGCCAGCTCGATCTCCTGGTTCTTCTCCTCCAGCAGCGCCGCCTTCTCCTCCAGCTCGTTGTTCGTGCGCTGGAGCTCGACGGACTGCGAGCGCAGCTCCTGGGTCAGCCGCTGCGACTGGGCCAGCAGCTCCTCGGTGCGGGCGTTCGCCATGATCGTGTTCAGGACGACGCCGATGGTGTCGACGAGCTGGTCGACGAGCGTGAGATGCAGGTCGGAGAACGGGGTGAAAGAGGCCAGTTCGATCACACCGAGAACCTGGTTCTCGAAGATGACCGGAACCACGACCAGGTCGCACGGCGGGGCCTCGCCCAGGCCGCTGCGGATGTTGAGGTAGCCGGCGGGCACGTCCTCGACCCGGATGCGCTTCTTCTCCAGCGCCGCCTGGCCGATGAGGCCCTCGCCGAACAGGAACGTGCCGTCCGATCGGCGCCGCGGCACCGAGCCGTAGCCGGCGACGTAGCGCAGCTTGTCGCCCTCGATGAAGTCGAGCAGGTAGACCGTGCCCTGCTGGGCGTTCACCGCCGGCGTCATCTCACTGATGATCATCTGGCAGACGGTGTAGAGGTCGCGCTGGCCCTGCATCTTGCTGCCGATGAGGGCCAGGTTCGACTTGAGCCAGTCCTGCTGGGCGTTGACCTCGGTGGTCTCCCGCAGCCGGGCGATCATCTGGTTGATGTTGTCCTTGAGCTCGGCGACCTCGCCCTCGGCCTCCACCGTGATGGAGCGGGTCAGGTCACCGCGGGTCACCGCGGTGGACACGTCGCCGATCGCGCGGAGCTGGATCGTCAGCGTCGACGCGAGCTGGTTGACGTTGTCGGTCAGGTCCTTCCAGGTGCCCGCGACCCCGGCGACCGTGGCCTGGCCGCCCAGCTTGCCCTCGACGCCCACCTCGCGGCCGACCCGGGTGATCTCGGCGGCGAAGGAGGAGAGCTGGTCCACCATCGTGTTGACGGTGTCCTTCAGCTCGGCGATCTCGCCCTGCGCGGTCACCGTGATCTTCTGCGAGAGGTCGCCGCGGGCCACCGCCCGGGTCACCGCGGAGATGTTGCGGACCTGGCTGGTGAGGTTGCCGGCCATCGAGTTCACCGACTCGGTGAGATCCCGCCAGACCCCGGAGACCCCCCGAACGTGCGCCT